>NZ_BCQR01000039.1 GCF_001552175.1 Actinomadura kijaniata NBRC 14229 | reverse complement strand
GGGCGTCGCGGCAGGTCGCGGCGATCGCGTTGAGGGTGGCGGCCAGCTCGGCGCGGTCGACGGGGCGGTCCCCGGCGACCCGGTGGGCGGCGGCCCCGGCCTGGACGCCGACGACGGTGATGCTGTGGGCGAGCAGGTCGTGCAGGTCGCGGGCGATGCGCAGGCGTTCCTCGACGACCAGGCGGCGGGCCTCCTCGGCGCGGTCGCGCTCGGCGCGCTCGGCGCGCTCCAGGATCGCGGCCATGCGGGCGCGGTGCATCCGCCAGGCCTGCACCACCAGGACGGCGGCGATCACCGCCTCCATCATGGCGATCTGCTCGATGGCGGCGCGCCCGCCGAGCAGCGCGGCGCACGCGGCGGCCCCGGCCGCCAGCAGGGCCATCGCGCCGACCAGCACCGCGCGCGGGCGGCGGCCGAGCACGGCGTAGTTGAACAGGGCGGCGACCTCGCCGGGGACGGCGGCGTGGTGCTGGTACTGCAGCACGTGGAAGCCGAGCGCCGCCATGATCGTCACGGCCAGGACCGCGCCCGGCCGGCGGCGGCGCAGGGCCAGCGGCAGGTACACGCCCGCCAGCAGCAGTGCCCCGGCGGCGTCGAGCGGCCGCGTCCAGGGCCAGGCCGCCGCCATCGCCAGCGCGCCGCCCAGCAGCGCGACCGCGATCACCGTGTCACGCGCCCCGCCGCGCGTCCAGAGCACCGTCGCCACAGGGCCATCCTGCCGGGGGACGCGGCGGTGCCCGCACCCGCCCCCGACCCAGGAGCCATAACCTTCTCTTCTGGCTGCGCGAAGAATCCTTTCTTGGACTTATGGTCCGGTGGTGACCAGACTTGATCGTCCGGAACGGCGAGGGGAGCGTTCGATGGACGTCAAGGGCATGATCGCGGCCGAGCGGCGGGAGCTGGCGGACCTGCTGGACGGGCTGCCGGCGGAGCGATGGAACGCTCCAACACTGTGCGCGGGCTGGCGGGTGCGCGAGGTCGCCGCCCACATGTCGATGGGGTTCCGGTACCCCTTCCCCAGGGTCGCCGCCGAACTGGTCCGGGCGCGGGGCAGCCTGAACCGGATGACCGACCGGCTGGCCCGCCGGGACGCGGCCGTGTTCTCCCCTGCCGAGATCGCCGGTTTCCTGCGGGACAACGCCCACCACCCCTGGACGCCGCCGGTCGGCGGGAGCGTGGCGGCGCTGGGGCACGACGTGGTGCACGGCCTCGACATCACGGTGCCGCTGGGGCTGGACCGTCGGGTCCCGGAGGACCGGCTGCGCGTCCTGCTGGAGGCGGTCACCCCGCGCGGCGCGCGGTTCTTCGGGGCCGACCTGGCGGGCGTGCGGTTGTGCGCCGAGGACCTGGACTGGTCGTTCGGCGACGGCGCGCCGCTGTACGGGGACGCGCAGGACCTGCTGCTGGTCGCGTTCGGGCGGCGGCTGCCGGAGGGGCGGCTGCGGGGCGAGCGGAGCGGCCGGTTCGTCGCCGCGTGATCACCCGGTGATCTCCTCGATGAGGGCGGTGTAGCGGGGGCGGCGGTCGGGGCGGGCCCGGCCCTCGGCGTGCCGCAGGGCGGGCAGCGCCGCCGTCCCGAACCGGGCCAGCCCCTCGGCGGCGGCCCTCCGCAGCCGCTGGTCGGAGTGGGTCAGCAGGTCGGCGAGGGTGGGGATGAGGGGCCGCCAGCCGGCGTGCGAGAGCGTCCGGATCGCCGAGCGGACCACGTCGGGCGCCGGGTCGTCCAGCAGGCGGGCCGTCTGCTCCAGGTAGGCCGCCCGGTCCAGGTGGGTGCGGGCGAGGCGGTGGGCGTGCAGGCGGATCCGGCGTTCGGGGTGGCCGATCGACTCGACGAGCAGCTCCGCCAGTTCGGGGCCGGGATGGGTCTCGGCGAGCGTGGTCAGGGCCCGGCGGGCCTCCTCGACGGCGCCGGTGCGGGCCGTCCGGAACAGATCCTCCGGGTCCGGGGTCTGCGCGCCCGGGGGCCGGGTGCGGGCGCGCAGCGCGGCGAGGGTGGCGGCGTCCCGTCCGACGGCGTCGGGGGCGCGCAGCGGCCCCTCCACGAGGGTGACCTGGTCGACGCGGTCGCCGTGGCCCGCGTCGCGCAGTTCGCGCAGCGTCCGCCGCAGGGCGGGGGTGGCGAGCAGCGGGACGCCGGTCAGGACGCCGAGCAGGGCCGGGTTCCCGGCGAGCCGGTCGGCCAGCAGGTCGGGGGCGGTGTGGCGCAGCGCCCCGGCGACGGCGGCGCGGAGGTCGCGGTCGTCGTCCTCCCACCAGTCGAGCAGCAGGGGGACGAGCCGCGCCGCGTCCAGGGGGTCGAGGTGGGCGGCGGCGCGGGCGGCGCGCGTGCGGAACGCCGTGTCGCCCTCCCGCAGTTCCCTCCCGTCCAGTTCCGTCAGGGGGCGGGCGAGGTCCGCGGTGAGGGGCGGTTCGATCCGGCCGCGCAGGAACGCGCGCAGCAGCGTCAGCCCGATCTCCGGCTCCGGCCAGCCGGCCAGGACGCGGGCGGCGGTCGCGCGGCGGCCCGGGTCGGGGTCGTCCAGCATGGCCAGCAGGCGTTCGCGTTGCGCGGCCGAGCGGGGCTGGTCCAGGTCCCGGGGGTCGGGTTCGCGGTGGTCCGGCACGCCGCGGGCCTCCTCGGCGATCGTCCAGGGCGGCGCGTCGATCGGCTGCAGTTCGGTCATCCAGTCCAGCAGGGCGGCGCGGACGCCGGCGCCCGCCTCCGGGAACACGCGGATCAGCGCGTCCAGCCGGTCCCGCGAGTCGGCAGGGTGGTCGGCGGGGTGGTCGGCGGCCCGGAACCGCCGCAGGCGGGCCGGTGAGGTGACGGCCTCGCGGAGCGCGGCGCGCCAGCGATCGCCAGTGTCCGGCCGTTCCCCCGAGCCGGGGGCGTGGCCGGCGGCGTGGAACCGCCGCGGGGCGGTCCCGAACGCCTCGCGCAGCACCTCCTCCAGGGTCGGCAACGGCGCGGCGGCCAGCGCCCGGTCCAGGTCGGCGCGCGTGAGGAAAGCCCCGGCGCGGCGCAGCAGGACCAGCAGGCCCCGGCCGTCCACGGCGCCCGGGGGCAGCGCGCGGACGCGTTCGGCGATCTCGGCCCTCCGGGCGTCGGGGAGCCGGGGAAGCGCCTGCTCCAGCGCGGCCACCAGGCGGTCGCGGTCCTCGTCCCCGACCTCGGTCAGGCCCGCCACCAGCGTCGGCGCCGAGCGCGCGAAGCTCCGCACCTCGCCGTCCGACCAGGGGGCGGGGCACAGGCGCAGCGCGAACCGCAGGGCCGGGCCGCGCAGCCGCCGGTCGTCGGCGGCCAGGTCCAGCCAGCGTTCCAGCATCGGCCGCAGGCCCTTCAGCGCCTTCGGATCGAGGTCGTCGCGGAGCGCCAGCCGCCGTCCGGGCCCGGCGTCCCAGCCGAGTGCGGTCAGCGCCTCGACGTCGGGGTCCGGGGGTGGGGACTGCTTCTTCGGCTCGGGGAGGCCCTGGAGCAGCAGCGTGCGGGTGCGGTGGTCCTCGGCCCGCTCCGCCGCCGCGATGACGGTGGCCTGCCACGCCCCGCCGAGGACGCTCCGCAGCGCCTCGACGATCGACTCCCGCAGGCCGGGGTTGTCGTGCGCGCCGAGCCAGTACAGCAGTTTCGGCACCGCCGCCGGGGCGCCGGCCCGGCACAGCGCGGTGGCGGCGGTCTTCTTGACGTTCATGTTGGGGTGGTCGAGGCACGCCGCGACCGCCTCGGCCGCCCAGGCGGCCCGCGCCCCGCCCAGCGCCGACACCGCCTGCCGCACGGTCTGGACGTCGGGGGCGGCGGTGAGCGGGATCAGGCTCGCCGACAGCGCGTCCGCGCCGCCGGTCCGCGCCAGCAGGTCGATCGCGTGCTTGCGGACGTGCCGGTCCCGGTGGCGGAGCAGGGGGTGGACGCGGGCGCGGACACGGGCACGGGCGTCGGGGACGTCCTGGAGCAGGCGCAGCAGGACCATCTGCTCGGCGGCGCCGACGTCGGGGCGTTCCAGCAGGTCCAGTGCCAGGTCCGCGAGGAGCGCGTGACCGGCGTCGGTCGCGTTCGCGGCGTCCAGCAGGCAGCGGGGGCGGATCGCGCCGCGTTCGTGCAGCCGGGTTCCGAGGCCGCGGATCGCGCCGCGGACCTCCTGCGGCACGTCCGGTTCGTGGGGCTGCGCGCCGGTGGTCCAGGCGGCCGCCAGGTCGGAGACCACGCGCAGCAGCAGGTCGGCGATGGCGGGGAGGGTGGCACGGCCCCCGTTGCGCGCCAGCCGGCACAGGGCGTCCGCCGGTTGGCCCGCGGCCAGGCCGGTGCGCAGAACGGCGAGTTCGCGCTCGTCGGGGCCGCCGAGGTCGGCGGCGATCCGGCGGGGCAGGTCGCGGGGGTTGAGGCGGACCAGGATCGACCGGCGTCGTCCGGGGTCCTCGGTGAGATGCCACAGCACCTCCAGCGCCCGGTGGCGGACCGGCCGCAGGTGGGCGAGGACCGGATGCCCGCCGTCCACGCCCAGCCCGGCGCGCAGGACCTCCGCCGTCCGTTCCCCGCCGATGGCCTCCAGGGCGTCGAGCGCCGCCCCGGGCGAACGCGGCAGCGCCTCCAGCACGTCCTCCTCGGCGGGGACGTGCCGCAGGTCGCGCAGGGCGCGCAGGAACGGCTCCGGGTCCCGGGCGGTGCGCAGCGCGCGGGTGACGGCGTCGCCGACGGGCAGGTCGCCGGTGCCCTGGGCGGCCAGCGCGGTGAGCAGTTCGAGCCGCCTCGGCCAGTCCCCGCCGCCGTCGGTGAGCGCGCGGAGCAGCTCGGCGCGGCACGTGAACAGCACCGTGGCGACCTCGCCGGCGGGCACGGTGTGGTCGGCGAGGGCCAGCGCCACGACGCCCGGCACGTCGGCCGGGGCCGGGAAGTGGCCGCGCCGGTGCATCCCGCGCAGGCAGCGCACGGCGGGGCCGGCCAGCAGCAGCGGGTCGGTGGCGGCGATGCCCACCAGCGCGGGGACGTCCTCGCGGCGGGCCAGCCCGCCGAGCAGTTCCAGCGCCCGGCGGCGCAGCGCCGGGGGGCGCCCGGGGTCGGCGGCGACCTCGCGGAGCAGGTCGGCGTGCCCGTGCCGCGCCGCCGTCCCGAGCGCGGCCTCGGCGTGGCCCGTTCCCAGGAAGCGGGCCAGCCGGTCGCGTGTCAGCGGCTCCAACGCGGCCCACGGCTCGGCGAGTTCGCGCAGCACCTCCCCGGTCGCGATGTCGTCGACCTCGGTGAGCCCCACCAGCAGGCCCCGCGCGCGGGCCGGGGTCAGCGCGGCGTCGTGCAGGGCCTCGCGGACGATCCGCAGCGCCTCACCCCGCAGCACCGGATCGCCCGTGGCCGCCAGCTCCCGGGCCAGCGCCCCGGGATCGGCCGCCTCCGCCGCGCGGACGCCCCGGACCGCCTGGTAGAGCAGCTCCCCCGGGGGCTCGTCCCGGACGCGGCCGGGCCGTGCCGTGATGTCGTCGGTCAGCTCGGCGATCCGGGCCCGGACCGGTGTCTCCTCCGCGCGCATGGCGTGATCATAGGATTCCGGTATGACGGGTCTGCACGTGAATTTCCACGGCGCGGGGCGGCCGCTGGTCGCGTTGCACGGGATCGGCGGGCACGGCGCCCGCTGGCGGCGGCTGGCCGAACGGCACCTGGACGGCTTCCGCGTCCTGGCGCCCGACCTGCGCGGGCACGGCCGTTCCCCCCACGACGCGCCGTGGGACGTGGACACCCACGTCGCCGACCTCCTCGCCGCGGTCCCGGAGGAGCGGTTCGACCTGGTCGGCCACTCCTACGGCGGGATGATCGCCGTGCACCTGGCCCGCACCGCGCCCGAACGCGTGCGCCGCCTGGTGCTGCTCGACCCGGGCATCGGCCTGGACCCGGCGCACGCGCGCCGGAGCGCGGGCCGGTACCTGCGGGACGTCTCGTTCGCCGACCCCGCCGAGGCCCGCGCCGAGCGCGCCAGGGGTTGGGCCGAGACCCCGCCGGAGGCGGTGGACGCCGAGGTCGCCGACCACCTGGAGCAGGGCGCCGACGGCCGGTGGCGGTGGCGGTACGAGCGCGCCGCCGTGGTGACGGCGTTCTCGGAGATGGCGCGGCCCGCCGCCACTCCCCCGCGCGAGGTGCCCACGCTCCTGGTGGTCGCCGCCCGCGCGGGGGTCGTGCGGCCGGGGTACGTCGCCGCCTGCCGCGCGGCCGTCGCGGACTTCGCGGTCGCCGAACTCGACGCCGACCACATGCTCTACCTGGACCGCCCCGAGGAGACCGCCGCCCTGATCCGCGACTGGCTCACCCCCTGACACCCCGCCGCGACGGTCTTCCCGACACCGACCGCGACAGAAGCCTCGACGCGACCCCACCTCGACGCGGCCCCGACTTCCGCGCGGTGGGAGAGGGGCGCTCTCCCGGCGTGTGCCCGGTGGTCGTCGCCGCGTTCGCCCATACCTCACGGGGCCGGGTTGCGGCAATGGGGGTGGGACGCGTTAACGTCGTCGGCGACAGATCGCGGGTGCCCGGCGAACCGGGCTGAGATTGCGGCTGAGACGGCCGCTGACCGCTGGAACCTGACCGGGTAATGCCGGCGTAGGGAGAGATCGAGTCGTCATGACGAACGACACCGTGGTTTCGCACGCCCGTAAGACCTACCTCCAGGGGTCGCGTCCCGACCTGAGGGTCCCGATGCGGGAGGTCCCGCTCACCAACGGCGACACCGTCGTGCTCTACGACACCTCCGGGCCGTACACCGACCCCGGCCACGAGGCGGACGTGCGGCGCGGGCTGCCCGCGCTGCGGGCGGCCTGGATCGCCGAGCGCGGCGACACCGCCGAGTACGACGGGCGCCCGGCGCGGCCCGAGGACGACGGGCGCCGTTCCGGCGACCCGCTGCGCGACCGGGCGGACTTCCCGTCCCGGCGGCCGCGGCGGGCGACCGGAGGGGCGGTCACGCAACGCGCGTACGCGCGGCGCGGGGAGATCACCCCGGAGATGGAGTTCGTGGCGCTGCGCGAGGGCGTGGAGCCGGAGTTCGTGCGGGCCGAGCTGGCGGCCGGGCGCGCGGTGCTGCCCGCCAACGTCAACCACCCCGAGATCGAACCGATGATCATCGGGAAGAACTTCCTGGTGAAGGTGAACGCCAACATCGGCAACTCCGCCGTGGCGTCCTCCATCGAGGACGAGGTCGAGAAGATGACGTGGGCGACCCGCTGGGGCGCCGACACCATCATGGACCTGTCCACCGGCCGCGACATCCACACCACCCGCGAGTGGATCCTGCGCAACTCCCCCGTCCCGGTCGGCACCGTCCCGCTGTACCAGGCGGTGGAGAAGGTGGGCGGCAACCCCGCCGACCTCACCTACGAGGTCTTCCGGGACACCGTCATCGAGCAGGCCGAGCAGGGCGTGGACTACATGACCGTCCACGCGGGCGTGCTGCTGCGGTACGTGCCGCTGACCGCGCGCCGCAAGACCGGGATCGTGTCGCGCGGCGGGTCGATCATGGCGGCGTGGTGCCTGGCGCACCACGAGGAGAACTTCCTCTACACCCACTTCCGCGAGCTGTGCGAGATCTTCGCGGCCTACGACATCACCTGGTCGCTGGGCGACGGCCTGCGGCCCGGCTCCATCCACGACGCCAACGACGAGGCCCAGTTCGCCGAGCTGCGCACCCAGGGCGAGCTGACCCGGATCGCGGCCGAGTTCGACAACCAGGTCATGAACGAGGGCCCCGGCCACGTCCCGATGCACAAGATCAAGGAGAACGTCGAGCTCCAGCAGGAGTGGTGCGCCGAGGCCCCGTTCTACACCCTCGGCCCGCTGACCACCGACATCGCGCCCGGCTACGACCACATCACCTCCGCGATCGGCGCGGCGATGATCGGCTGGTACGGCACCGCGATGCTGTGCTACGTCACGCCCAAGGAGCACCTGGGGCTGCCCGACCGGGACGACGTGAAGGCCGGCGTGATCGCCTACAAGATCGCCGCGCACGCCGCCGACCTGGCCAAGGGACACCCGGGCGCGCAGGCGTGGGACGACGCGCTGTCGGACGCGCGGTTCGAGTTCCGGTGGGAGGACCAGTTCAACCTGTCGCTGGACCCCGACACCGCGCGCTCGTTCCACGACGAGACGCTCCCGGCCGCCCCGGCCAAGACCGCGCACTTCTGCTCCATGTGCGGCCCGCACTTCTGCTCGATGAAGATCACGCAGGACGTGCGGCGGTTCGCCGAGGAGGGGATGAGGGAGAAGGCCTCCGAGTTCCGCGAGGCCGGCGGGCGCGTCTACCTCCCGGTCGCCCCCGCCGAGTAGGTGAGCAAGCGCTCACTCACTATGCTGGCGGTGTGCGGGTGCGGGGCCCGCACACCGCCTTTTCACGGGGAGGGACGATGGCACGCCGTCCGGCCGGGACGCCGCACCGCTGGGCGTCCAACGAGCGGGAGGCGCGCGAGCTGGAGGCCGCCTGGGCGGGCGTGGCCGAGACGGAGACCGCGCGGCGGCTGATGGTGGCGGGCGTGCTGGCGTTCGCGGCCAAGGGCTACCACGCGACCACGACCCGCGACATCGCCGAGCACGCCGGGCTCAGCCCCGGCGGCCTGTACGTCCACTTCCGGTCCAAGGAGGAGCTCCTCTACCGGATCGCCGTCCTGGGAACGCGGCAGACCCTGGAACGCGTGCGGGAGGCGGTCGCCGAAGCCCCCGACGACCCGGAGGCGCGGCTGCGCGCGGCGATCCTGGCCCTGGTGGAGCGGGGCGCGCGCTACCACACCACCAGCCGGGTCATCGAGGACGAGCTGCGCTCGCTGGACGACGCGCACCGCGCCGAGGTCGCCGGGCTGCGCAGGGAGATCGAGCACACCGTGCGCGCCATCCTGGAGGACGGGGTCCGGCGGGGCGTGTTCGAGGTGGCGGACGTCCCGGTGACGGCGCTGGCGGCGCTGTCGCTGGTGGTGGACGTGGCGCGGTGGTACCGGGTGTCGGGCCGCCGTTCCCCGGCGGAGGTCGGCGCGCTGTACGCCGAGCTGGTGGGCCGCATGGTCCGGCGAACGGCCTGACCCCTCCCACCGGACGCCCGGTCCCCGCTGTCAGCCGAGCTCCTCGGCGAGTCCGACGACGATGCCCTCGGGGCCCCGGACGTAGCAGAGCCGGTAGACGTCCTCGTACCGCACGATCTCGCCGACGAGTTCGGCGCCGTGGGCCCGCAGGCGGGCGACGACGTCCTCGATGTCATCGACGGCGAACATGACGCGGCGGAGGCCGAGCGTGTTCGCCGGCGCGTCCCTCGGCTCGGGGGCGACGGCCTCCGGCCTGTGGAACTTCGCCAGCTCCACCCGCCCGTGGCCGTTCGGGACCCGCAGCATGGCGACGTCCTGCCGGACGTCGTCGAGCCCGATGACGCGCTCCGCCCCGCGCCATTCGAGCGGCCCCTTACCTTCGAGTTCCATGCCGAGTTCGACGAAGAAGGCGATGACGGCCTCAAGGTCGTCGACGACGATGAGGACGTTGTCCATCCGATGGATCGCCATGCCGGGCCTCCTTGGTGTGGCACGGCCACGCTAGCCGTTTCCACCTCCGGGACGGAGCCGGCGGGCCGTCCTCGACATCCTCGGCCGCGTCCCCTTCGACCGACGGCCCGCGCATCGGACGGTCACGGCCCGGCGCTGGCCATGCGGTGGTCATGCGGTGGTCAGCCAGACGACATCGGCGAGGATCTCGGAGGCGGTGATCGCGTCCAGTTCGGAGAACGGCAGGGGGTGGGAGCCGGTCCGCCGGGTGAGCCGGACGCGGTCGATGCGCTGCTCGGGCCAGTGGTCGAGGTCACCGACGACGATGCCCGGTTCGATGTCGATGACGACGGTGCGGTCCCCGGGGAGTTCCCGGCGGACACCGACCTGGACGCCGCCGTCCTCGGCGCCGCCGCGCAGCCAGCCGCGCCGTTCCATGCCGAGCAGCCTGCCGACCGGCACGGTGATGCCGCGGAAGCGTTCCAGTTCGGTGCTCGCGCGCTCCCGCCCGGTCAGCGCGTACGTGGGGCGGTCCAGCTGCGGGAAGGGCTGGCTGATCTCGTAGTCGTCGAACACCTCGGCCCATGACTCCAGGCTCCCCGACAGGTGGAGCGGGTGGGCGACCCCCACCCGGGTCGGCGCGGCCAGGGTCAGCTCGTCGTCCCGGAGGTCGGCGAGCGACCGGTCCTCGGCGACGCGGAACGCGCGGCCGTCCTCGGTGATCCACACCAGGCGCCGGGCGACGTGCCGTACCAGCGGATGTCCGACGATCAGCCCGCGGAACTCCTCGGCGGTCCACCGGCGCTGGGTGACCATGGCGTGTTCGAAGCGCCGGAGCTGCTGGGCGGCCACCGTCCGGACATCCTTCTTCAGGGCGGCGAACCGCTTGTGGGCGGCCGGGGCCAGCTCCCGGTCGTCGCGGGCGCCCGGCTTGGGAAGGGTCGCGCGCCTTCCGCCGGTGCCGTCGACGACGTACGGCCTGAGCTGCTCGTCGAAGCCCACGGTGAAGCCGCGCGGCCCGTAGTCGAGGAACATCCCGCCCCTCTCGTCCAGCCCGAAGTCGGGGACGAGCCGGTCGCCGAGCTGTTCGGGGCTCAGCCCGAGGTCCTCGGCCAGGGAGTCGAGCCGTTCCCGTGCCTTCCTCGCGAGGCCCGGGTACCTGGCCTTGGTGGCGATGCCGTGGAGGTGCATCAGTGCCACCTCGGTGCCGATCGCGAGCAGGGCGTCCAGGCCCCTGACCGCCTTGTGGTGGCCGCCGTCGCCCGGCCAGGCCTGGATCACCGGCGTGAGCCCGCGCACCGTCCCGTCGTCGCCGAGCAGCCCCAGGGCCGTCAGCACCCAGTGGTCCTCGTCCGCGCCGTGGTCCTGGTCGCGCAGGCCCGACAGCTCGAACAGCCGCCAGGCGAGTGCGGCGAGGGAGGCGGGGTCGCAGATCTCCTTGACGACGTCGATGCCCGCGTACGGCCTGTCGGGCGTGGAGATGGACAGCATGGTGACGATGTGGTCGACCGCGTCGAGGGGAAGGGCCAGCCCGTTCTCGCGAAGGAGCACCTGGGGAAGGAGGTACGGATCCTGCCAGACCGGCCGCCGGGGCATCTCGGCCGGAAGGTCCTCCAGGGGATCGGCGGCGAGCAGCGTCGCGGCCGCTTTCGCGGCCTTGGCGCCGTATTCACCGGCCACTTCGAGGACCGTCTCGTCGCCTTCGGTCGCTGCGATGCGCCGAAGGGCGGCTTCGGCCTTGGAACGCTGCGGGCCGGTCTTCCCGAGGGCGAGGGGAATGAGGGCACGGGCCGCCGCCCGTTCCTCCGGCTCTCCCGGGACTCCGCCGGTCGGCGGTTGGAGTCCCTTGACGGTCACCCGTTTGAATCCGGCACGCTCGCGCGTCCACGGCGGCTCCACCAGCAGTCGTGGCAGGGACTCCGCCGGAGCCTCCGGCGCCCATCCGGCCGCCCGCTCGTCGATCGACCCGACGATCTCGCGGACCTTGGCGGGCAGGCGCGCCAGGACGGCGGCGACGACGTCGGGGCGGGCCGCCACGTGGTCGCGCAGCAGCCGGAGGGCGTAGGAGGAGATCGGCGCGGGACCGGACGCGGCCGCCTCGCCGAGCAGCCGCAGGGCGCGCGCGGGAAAGTGACGGGCCGTCTCGATCACGGCCCGGTGCGCGCGCGGCCGGTCGAGGCGGTCCACCAGGAGCCGGAACGCCTCGTCGGTCGCCAGCACGCCGAGCGCCCGCAGGAGCTCGTACGGGTCGCGTCCGGTCTCGGTCTCCTCGTCGGCGACGGTGGCCAGCGTCGGGGCCAGCGCCGGTCCGACGCCTTCGACGGCCGTGGGGAGCACGCCCGGCCTGCCGTCGAGCCAGTACCACCTGTCGTGGGTGTCGAGCAGCGTGGCGAGATGGTCGGCCGACCCCATCGTGCGCAGCACCATCATCCAGGTGTGCGGCTGCAACTCGGGCAGGGTGGCGCAGAGTTCGTCGACCCACTCCGTCCGCGTCGGCACCAGATACGCGGCGGTCAGGCGCCGCATGCCGTCATGGCGGCGCTCGCCCAGCGCCTCGACGGCCCGCCGGTACTCCGGTTCGCCGGCCGCCGCGAGAAAGGCGCGGACGCGGCTCGCCACCAGTTCGAGACAGTCCAGGCCACGGTTGAAACCGGAATCCCGCTTGTCCAGGCGGCGGGTCCGGAGATGGCGCCCGCGCTCCCGTCCCTCCCAGGAGTAACCGTCGACGAAGACGCCGCTGAGCTCGACCGCGGCCGCGGCGGCGAACACCAGGCCGTGTTCGGCGATCCACGCGTCCGCGAAGACGGCGAACGGCTCCTTGCCGCGCTCGTGGTCATCCCGTAGCGGCCATTCCGCGGCGAGGATGGCCGCGAGCACGGCGGCGCCCTGCGGGTTCGCCTCGCCCCGCAGGTGCGCGCGGGCGGGTCCGACCAGTTCCGCCCGGCTGGACCGCTGGTCGAGCAGGTGGTCGATCTCGTCACGCGTCTGTTCCACCCACCGCCGGACGGTGGGGACGGCGTCCGGGGCGAGTGCGAGCGGGGGGCCGGGCGTCCCGCCACGCCGTGGATGGAAGGTGGCGCGCCAGTCGTCGGGGATGACGAGAAGGTCCTCGTTCCGGGTCATGCGGAGCAACGTAGCGCCGACGCCCGACAAGATCATGCGAACGGCGGTCGTCCCGTCGTTCCCGGCTCTCAGCGGTCGCGCAGTTCGCGCTTGAGGAGCTTGCCGGTGGCGTTGCGCGGCAGCTCGGGCAGGATCACGACCTCGCGCGGGTACTTGTAGGCCGCCAGGTGCTCGCGGGAGTGGGCGATCAGCTCCTCCGGCGTCGCGGCCGCGCCGGGCCGCAGCGCGACGTACGCCGTGACCTCCTCGCCCAGGCGCTCGTCGGGGCGGCCGACGACGGCGGCCTCGGCGACGGCCGGGTGGGCGTGCAGGACCTCCTCCACCTCGCGCGGGTAGACGTTGTAGCCGCCCCGGATCACCAGGTCCTTCATCCGGTCGACGATGTAGAGGAAGCCGTCGTCGTCGGCGCGGGCCAGGTCGCCGGTGTGCAGCCATCCGTCGCGGATCGTCTCGGCGGTGGCGGCGGGGTTGCCGTGGTAGCCGCGCGTGACGCAGTGGCCGCGCACCAGCAGCTCGCCGACCTCGCCGGGCGGCAGCTCCTCCCCCGCCGCGTTCACGACCCTGGCCTCCACGCCCCACACGGGCTTGCCGATCGACAGCGGGCGGCGCTCGTCGGGACGGTTCATCGTGGCGGTGCTGGCGGTCTCGGTCATCCCGTAGCCCTCCAGCACGACGATGCCGAAGCGGTCCTCGAACCGCGTCAGCAGCGCCTCGGGCATCGCCGCGCCGCCGGACCCGGCGACCCGCAGGCTCGACAGGTCGCGGTCGCCCGCGTCGGCCTCGGTGAGGGCGTGGAACATCGCGGGGACGCCGAGGAACACGCTGACCCGGTGGCGGTGGACCGCGTCCAGCACGTCCGGGACGGTGAAGCGCGGCACCACCGACATCGTGGTGCCGCGCCGCACGGCGGTGTTGACGACGCCCGACAGCCCGAACACGTGGAAGAACGGCAGCACGGCCATCACGACGTCGTCGTCCTCGACGCCGAACAGCTCGCTGGAGACGGTGCAGTTCATGTAGAGCTGGAAGTGGCCGAGCTCGGCGCCCTTGGGGCGGCCGGTGGTGCCGCTGGTGTAGATGAGCACGGCCGTGTCCTCGGGGCCGGTCGGCGCGGTGCCGGTGTCGCCGCCGCCGTCGTACAGCCCGTCGAACGGACGGGTCCCCTCGGGCGCGTTCCCCGCGGTGTTCCCCACCACGAACAGCGGCACGTCCCCGGCGGCCTTGGCGGCCTGCTCCAGGCACCCCTCCCACACGACCATCAGGCTCGCGCCGGAGTCGGCGAGCTGGTGGGCGATCTCGTCGGCGGTCAGCAGCGGGTTCATCGGGACCATGACGAGCCCGGCCTTGAGGATGCCGAAGTAGGCGACCAGGAACTGCGGCAGGTTCGGCAGCTGCACCGCCACGCGCGCGCCGGGCGCCAGGCCCTCGCGGCGCAGTCCCGCGGCGAGGCGGCCGGACAGCGCGTCGAGCTCGGCGTAGCCGAGGTCGCCGTGGGCGGTGCGCGCGACCGGCCGGTCCGGGTGGGTCCGGGCCGACTCGGTGAGCATGGTCGCGAGGTTGAAGCTCATGGGGTTCTCCTTCTCCTGCGGCGGCTCAGAACGCGGCGGCGTCCAGGTCCATGAGGGCGTTGTCGGTGTCGCGCAGCGCAGCCAGCCGCGCGGTCAGCTCGGGCAGGACGGTGCCGGCGAAGAACCGGGCGGCGGCGAGCTTGCCCCGGTGGAAGGCGGTGTCGCCGGCGCCGGCGGACCCGGTGTCGAGAGCGGTCAGGGCGACGGCGGCCTGCCGCGCCAGCAGCCAGCCGACCAGCAGGTCGCCGACGCTCATCAGCAGGCGGGTGGTGTTCTGCCCGACCCGGTGGATCTCGGCGGGGTCGTGGGCGGCGGCGCGCTGCCAGCCGAGCATGGTGTCGACCATGGCGCGGACGTCGTCGAGCGCGGTGCCGAGGGCGTCGTGCTCGCGCTTGAGCCGCGCCTCGTTCTCGATGCCGGTGAGGAACGCCGAGATCTCCCCGGTCAGCGCGCCCCAGGCGCGGCACCGGTCGCGCACGATCTTGCGGAAGAAGAAGTCCTGGCCCTGGATGCCGGTGGTGCCCTCGTACAGGGTGTCGATCCTGGTGTCGCGGACGTACTGCTCCAGCGGGTGGTCCTGGAGGTAGCCGGAGCCGCCGAACGTCTGCAGCGCCAGGCCGAGCAGTTCGCAGGCGCGTTCGGAGCCGGCGCCCTTGACGACCGGCAGCAGCAGGTCGTTGACGCCCTCGGCCAGTTCCGCGGTGATCTCGTCGCCGTCGTGCCGGGCCTGCGCGGCGGCGTCCATCCGGTCGGCGGTGTACAGGTACAGGGCGCGCAGTCCCTCGGCGTAGGACTTCTGGAGCATCAGCATGCGGCGCACGTCGGGGTGTTGGTCGATCGTCACGCGGGGCGCGGCCGGGTCGGCGGCGCGGGTGAGGTCGGGGCCCTGCACGCGGGTGCGCGCGTACTCCAGGGCGTTGAGGTAGCCGGTGGACAGCGTGGCGATGGCCTTGACGCCGACCTGCATCCGCGCCGACTCGATGACGCGGAACATCTGCGCGATGCCGTCGTGGACCTCGCCGACCAGCAGGCCGACGGCGGGTTCGCGGTGCCCGAACGTCAGCTCGCAGGTCGTGGAGACCCGCAGGCCCATCTTCTTCTCGACGTTGGTGGCGTGGACGCCGTTGCGGCCGGTCAGCTCGCCCGACACCGGGTCGAAGGTCCACTTGGGGACCAGGAACATCGACAGTCCCTTGGTGCCGGGTCCGGCGCCCTCGGGGCGGGCCAGCACGAAGTGGACGATGTTCTCCTCCAGGTCGTGCTCGGCGGAGGTGATGAACCGCTTGACGCCCTCGATGTGCCAGGTCCCGTCGGGTCGCCGGACCGCCCGGGTGGTGCCCGCGCCGACGTCGGATCCGGCGCCCGGCTCGGTGAGCGCCATCGTCGCGCCCCAGCCCCGGTCCACCATGATCTCGGCGATGCGCCGCTGCTCCGGGGTGCCGATGCGGTACAGCAGGCCCGCGAAGGCGGGGCCGCTGCCGAACATGAACACCGGGGCCTGCGCGCCCTGGATCATCTCGACGGCCGCCCACCACAGCGCGCGGGGCGCGGGGGCGCCGCCCAGCTCCTCCGGCAGGTCCAGCCGCCACCACTCGGCGTCGGCGTAGGCGCGGTAGGAGCGGCGGAACGGCGTGGGCATCTCCACCGAGCACGTCTCGGGGTCGTAGACGGGAGGGTTCCGGTCGCTCTCGGCGTAGGAGGCGGCGACCGGGCCGGTGGCCAGGCGTTCCACCTCGGCAAGGACGTCGCGCGCGGTGACGGCGTCCAGCGCGGCGAACGGCCCGGCGCCCATGCGGCGGTCCGCGCCGAGCACCTCGAACAGGGTGAAGTACAGGTCACGCAGGTTGCTGCGGTAGTGGGTCACGCGCGTTCCTCGCCGGTGCGGAAGGGGCCGCAGGCCCCCTTGTGGGTAACTAAGCGCTCGCTTAGCATTGCCCTCACTTCACGGAGGTGTCAATGTCCGGAACGCCGATGTCCGCCGCGCCGCCGTTCGCCGCGCCGGTGACGCTCACGGGGCCGGAGCGCGCGCCCCGCAACCTGCTGGCGGAGCAGACCTACGGCGACCACGCGAGCATCCACGACGAGGCGACCGCGCAGGGGCTGGGCGTCGCGGGCGCGGCGGTCGAGGGCCCCACGCACTTCAGCCAGTTCGACCCGCTGATGGCCGCGCTGTGGGGCCGCCGCTGGTTCGAGCGGGGCCGCCTCAGCGCGCACTTCACCGCGATCTGCGTCGACGGGGAGACGACCCGCGCGGTCGCCGAGGTCGCCGGGACCGGCGCGACGCGGGCGGTGCTGCGCACGGAGAAGGCCGACGGGACGGTGGTGCTCACCGGGACGGCGGACCTGGGCGGCTCCGGGGACGGCGCGGCCGGCGCGGGCGGCGGGCCGACCGCCGCGCGGGAACGTCTCGCCCGGATCCGTCCCCTGACCGATCCGGTGATCTACGCGGGGTGGGAGCCGGGACGGCGCGGCGCGGCCCCCGAGCGCGTGCGGATGGGCTTCGACACCCACATGGGCGACCTGTATCCGTTCACGCTCCGGGACAAGCTCGCCTCCATCACCGAGCCGAGCCCCTGGTACGAGGGCGGCGACAACCCGTGGGGGCGTCCGGTCGTGCCGTTCGAGATGATCAGCGTGCTGGCGATGGCGACCTACGGCGAGTCGGGGCTGACCAAGGCCGAGCCGTCGGTCGGGCTGTTCCTGGACCTGGAGATCGCGCTGCTGGACGGCCCGGTGTTCGTGGACGAGCCCTACGTGCTGGAACGCGAGGTCGTCGCGCTCGGCGAGAGCCGCCGCACCGAGTCGGCGTGGGTCCGCACGACCGTCACGTCCGAGGGCACCGGTGCGGCGGTCGCCGAGGTGCTGCTGCACCAGGGCGTGTTCAAGGAGTCCTACCCCGGCTACCCCGCCCAGTAGGGGGCGCGCAGCCCGCGCTTGTCGAGCTTGCCCATCGCGGTGCGGGGCAGGTCCGGCACGAAGTCGACCGAGCGCGGGCACTTGTAGTGGGTGAGCCGGTCCCGGCAGAACGCGATCAGCTCCGCCTCGGTGAGGTCGGGGTTCCGGCTGACCACCAGGGCCTTCAGCTCCTCGACCATCTCCGGGTGCGGGACGCCCACGCACGCGGCGTCGACCACGTCGGGATGCTCGAACAGCACCCGTTCGGCCTCGGCCGGGTAGATGTTGACGCCGCCGGAGACGACCATGTCGGAGAAGCGGTCGGTGATGTAGACGAAGCCGTCGTCGTCCACGTGGCCGATCTCGCCGAGGGTGAAGACGCCGGGCTCCAGGTGCGCGGCGGCGGTCTTGCCGGGGTCGTCCTCGTACAGCACGCCCCGGCCGGTGGCGTCGCGGAAGTACAGGCGGCCCTCGGCGCCCGGCGGCAGCGGCCGTCCCTCCTCGTCCACGACCAGGACCTCGAACGGCGGCAGGGGCCGCCCGACCGAGCCGGGGTGCTCCAGCCACTGGTGGGAGTCGATGACGCAGACCGTTCCGGCCTCGCTGGCCCCGTACGCCTCCACGATCACCGGGCCCCACCACTCGATCATGGCGCGCTTGACGTCGGCCGGGCAGACCGAGCCGGTGTGCACCACCAGCACCAGCCCGGAGACGTCGTACTTCGCGCGGACCTCGGCGGGCAGCTCCAGCAGCCGCACGAAGTGGGTCGGCACCATCACCGACACCCTGATCCCCCACTCCTCGATCGCGCGCAGCACCGCCTCGGCGTCGAACCGGCCGAGCACCCCCAGGGTGATCCCGCCCGCGAACGCCCGCACCCCGTACAGCGGCCCGGTGTGGTACAGCGGCCCGACCGCCAGGTGCGGGCCGACCATCGTCAGCGGCTGCGCGCGCAGCGCCTCGACGTGCTCGGCGACGGTCGCGCCGCCCGCGTACATGTTGGGCGGCAGCGGGGTCGCCTTGGGAACGCCGGTGGTGCCGGAGGTGTAGAGCAGGTTGGGCAGCGGCTCCAGGTCCGACGGGGGCTCGGCGGGGGACGATCCGGCGAGGAACTCCTCCCACGACCCGACGCCCTCGGCCGGTCCGGAGCGCCAGGCGAGGATCCGGGCGATGCCCGCCTCCTTGGCGGCGGCGACGGCGCGCTCGACGTTCTCCGGGCCGGTCAGCAGCACGGTCGCGCGGGAGTTGTCCAGGATGTAGGCGGTCTCGGGCGCGGTCAGGTGGAAGTTGACCGGGACGACCGACATCCCCGCCAGCAGGCCCGCCACGTGCGCCAGGACGGTCTCCACGGAGTTCTCCGCGTACACCGCGATCCGCCGCTGCGGACCGACGTCCAGGGTCAGCAGCCCGTTGACGGCCCGGTTGAGCAGGTCGTCGGCCTGGGCCCAGGTCAGGGTGGTGCGCTGGTCGCGCAGCGCGGTCTCGGCGGGGCGTTCGGCGGCGTGCCGGGCGGTGGAGACGGCCATGGACTGCCCTCCGGGGTGGGACGGTGACGACGGTGGCAGGGATCACTCAAGCACAGTCCGGTCACGAGCAGAACGGGATTCGGTTACCCGGTTTCCGGCCCGCCGCCGATGGATCGTTCCAACTGATCTCCTAGGGTGAGGGGCATGTCTCGGGAGACGGTCGCGCGGGGGTGGTTCGCGGCGACGGCGCTGGTGGCGGCGGCCGGACTGGTCCTGGAACTGGTGCTCTCGGCGACCGCCGACGGCGGGCACTTCGCCACGCCCGCCGGACGGGTCGTCGACACCCTGTGCTACTTCACCATCCAGTCCAACGTCATCGTCGCGGTGACGAACCTGCTGCTGGCGCTGCGGCCGGGGCGGCCCGGCGCCCCGTTCCGGGCGCTGCGGCTCGACGGCGTGCTGGCGATCACCGTGACCGGCGTGGTCTACCACCTGGTGCTGGCCGGGCTGTCGGATCCCCAGGGGGCGCGTGCCGTGGCGAACTTCCTGCTGCACACCGCCTCGCCGGTGCTGTGCGTGGCGGGCTGGCTGCTGTTCGGCCCGCGCGGGGCGATCACCGCGCGCGTGGTGGCGCTGTCGCTGCTCTGGCCGCTGGCGTGGGTGGCGCTGACGCTGGCGCGGGGGCCTTTCGTCGGCTTCTACCCGTACCCGTTCGTGGACGTGACCGAGCTGGGCTATCCGCGCGTGCTCGCCAACACCGGTCTGGTGGCGGTGTTCTTCCTGGTGCTGGCGGGCCTGGCGGCGCTGTTCGACCGCCGGCGGGCGCGCCGGGAGGTCCCGGTTTCCGCGGAGTCGAAAAGCCCCGCCCTCCGGGGCGGTCCGGACCGGTAGGTTGCGGCCGTCAGAGTCGGAGGGTGGGGATGACTGCTACGGCCTCGGCGGACGAGACGGCGAGCGGACCGGCGGGCGGGACGGCGGGCGGGACGACGCTGTCGCGGGCGGTGCGGGTGCTGGAGGCGTTCGGTCCGGACCTGGCCGCGCTGTCGGTGGCGGAGATCGCCCGGCGGTCGGGGGTGTCCATGGCGACCACGTCGCGGATGGTCGCCGAGCTGGTGCGGCTCGGGCTGCTGGAGCGCGGCGCCGACCGGCGGGTGCGGGCCGGGCTGCGGCTGCGGGAGCTGGCGTCGCGGGCCGCGTCGGCGGGGCTGCGCGAGGCGGCGGCGCCGTTCATGGAGGACCTGCACGCGGTCGTCGGCCACCACGTCCACCTCGGCGTGCTGGAGGACGCGCGGCTGCTGGTCGTCGAGCGGCTGTCGGCCCCGGACGCGGTGGTCGACGCGTCGCGGTTCGGCGGCCGGCTCCCGGCGCACGCCTCCTCCGGCGGGCTGGTGCTGCTCGCCCACGCGCCCGCCGAGGTCCGGGAACGGGTCCTGGCCGGGAGGCGGGAGCGGTTCACCGCCGCCACCGTCACCGACCCGGCCCGGCTGCGCACGCTGCTGGCCGACGTGCGCCGCGGCGGGTTCGCGTTCTGCCGGGGGCACGTCCACCCCCGCGCCGCGGGCATCGCCGCGCCGGTCCGCGACGCGCGGGGGCGGGTCGTCGCGGCGCTGACGGCGGTGGTGCCCAACGACGCGGGCGCGCGGGCGCAGGTCTCCGCGCTCCGGGTGGCCGCCCGGGGCGTCTCCCGGGCGCTCGGCGCGCGTCCGGCGTGACCCGCGCGGGGGCGGCGTTGCTACGCTCCCCGCAGGGGGTGGGTGCGCTGGTCACCGGGGGCGAGAGGCGCGGGCCGCGGGTCCGCGAGCTGCGGACGCTGGAGGAGCTGACGGAGGTCAACCGCCTCTTCGACCGGATCTGGCGGCCCGGTGAGCCGCTGTTCCAGGTCGAGCTGCTGCGGGCGCTGTCGCACGCGGGCAACTACGTGGCCGGGGCGTTCGAGGGCGGGGCGATGGTGGGCGCGTCGGTGGCGTTCCTCGCCGAGCCCGCCGGGGAGGCGCTGCACTCGCACGTCACCGGCGCCCTCGGCGGGCGCGGCGTCGGGCTGGCGCTGAAGCTGCACCAGCGCGACTGGGCGCTGGAGCGCGGGCTGCGCCGGATCACCTGGACGTTCGACCCGCTGGTGCGCCGCAACGCCTACTTCAACCTGGTGAAGCTGGGCGCGCGGCCCGAGGAGTACCTGCCGTCGTTCTACGGGACGCTCGACGACACGATCAACGAGGGCGACGAGACCGACCGCGTGCTGGCGGTGTGGCGGCTGGACGAGCCGCCCGCCCCGGCCGCCGCCGGGGGCCCGGTGCTGCTGGCCGACCGGGGCGGGCGGCCCGTGGTGCGCGCGGCCGGGGGCGACGTCGTGCTGGTCGAGGTGCCCGCCGACATCGAGGCGCTGCGGCGCGAGGACCCGGCCGCCGCGCGGGAGTGGCGGGCGGCGGTGCGGGAGGTGCTGGGCGGGCTGCTGGCCGGCGGCGCGCGGGTCGTCGGGTTCCACGACCGCTCGGCCTATGTCGTGGATCGCTCCACCGGGACGCGGGAGGACACATGAGGATCACCGGGGTCGAGCTGCGGCGGATCGCGATGCCGCTGGTGGCGCCGTTCCGCACGTCGTTCGCCGTGGAGACGGCGCGGGACGTGCTGCTGGTGCGGGTCGTCACGCCGAACGCCGAGGGGTGGGGCGAGTGCGTGGCGATGGCGGACCCGCTGTACTCCTCCGAGTACGTGGACGGGGCGGTGGACGTGCTGCGGCGGTTCCTCGTTCCGGCGCTGCCCAAGACCGACGTGGACGAGCACGCGGTGGAACGGGCGCTGGAGCCGTTCAAGGGGCACCGGATGGCCAAGCACGCCCTGGGGACGGCCGTGCTGGACGCGCGGCTGCGCGAGGACGGGCGGTCGCTGGGCCGCCATCTCGGCGCGTCCCGCGACCGGGTGCCGTGCGGCGTCTCGGTCGGGATCATGGACTCGGTCCCCGAGCTGCTGGACGCGGTCGCCGGGTACCTCGACGAGGGGTACGTCCGGATCAAGCTGAAGATCGAACCCGGCTGGGACGTGGAGCCGGTGCGGGCGGTGCGCGAGCGGTTCGGTGACGACGTGCTGCTCCAGGTGGACGCCAACGCCGCGTTCACGCTGGTGGACGCGCCCCGGCTGGCGAGGCTGGACGACTTCGGGCTGCTGCTGGTCGAGCAGCCGTTCGCCCATGACGACATGGTGCAGCACGCCCGGCTGGCGCAGCTCATCCGGACGCCGGTGTGCCTGGACGAGTCGATCGAGTCGGCCGCGCACGCGGCGGCGGCGATCTCGCTGGGCGCGGCGTCGATCATCAACGTCAAGCCGGGCCGGGTCGGCGGCTACCTGGAGGCCCGGCGCATCCACGACCTGTGCCGGGCGCACGGGGTCGCGGTGTGGTGCGGCGGGATGCTGGAGACCGGCGTCGGGCGCGCGGCCAACGTCGCGCTGGCCGCGCTGCCCGGGTTCACGCTGCCCGGCGACACCTCGGCGTCCCGGCGGTACTTCGCCGAGGACGTGACCGAGCCGTTCGTGCTGGACGACGGCCACCTGGCCGTGCCGACCGGCCCCGGCATCGGGGTGGAGCCGGTCGCGGAACGGCTGCGGGCGTTCACCACCTGGTCGGAGTGGCTGCCGGCCTGACCCGGATCACAGGGCCTTGAGCAGCGCGTCGGCCAGCGGGGCGGAGGAGGCCGGGTTCTGGCCGGTGTACAGGTTGCGGTCGACCTCGATGTGCGGGGCCCACGGCTCGCCCTCGACGAAGTCCGCGCCCAGCTCGGTCAGGCGGTCCTGGAGGAGCCACCTGACCTTGTCGGCGTTGCCCGCCAGGGTCTCCTCGGCGTTGGTGAAACCGGTCAGCCGGAAGCCCGCGAACGGCGAGGCGCCGTCGCCGTCCACGGCGGCCAGCAGCGCGGCCGGGCCGTGGCACACCACGCCCAGGGGCTTGCCGGAGGCCAGGAACGCGGTCAGCAGGCGGCCGGAGTCGGCGTCCACGGCCAGGTCCTCCATGGGACCGTGGCCGCCGGGGTAGAACACGGCGTCGAAGTCGGCCGGGTCCACCTCCGCCAGCCGCACCGGCGAGCGCAGCTCCTTGATCGCCTCCAGCCGGGGGGCGAGCTCGGGGGTCAGGCTGGCCGGGTCGACGGGCGGCTCGACGCCGCCGGGGGTGGCCACGACGACCTGGTGGCCCGCCGCCGTGAACGCCTCGTAGGGGACCACCGCCTCCTCGGCCCAGAACCCGGTGGGGTGCCCGGTGCCGTCGGCCAGGGTCCAGCGGTCGGCCCCGGTCATCACGAACAGGATCCTCGCCATCGTGGGTGCTCCTTCAGTGGTCGGACTTCCTCAACGCGGTCGACACTAGGCGGGCGAGCCATAGGAGGACCAATAAGCTGGGCTCTATGCGCTATCAGGATTCCGATGGCTCGCTGGACCTGAACCTGCTGCGGACGTTCCTGGCGGTGCACCGCGGCGGGTCGTTCACCGCCGCCGGTCAGCTGCTGGGGCTGTCGCAGCCGACGGTCACCGCGCAGATCCGGGCGCTGGAACGGAGGCTGGGGCGCGAGCTGTTCGAACGGCGGGCGCGCGGCGTCGTCCCGCTCCCCTACGCCGACGACCTGGCCGCGCGGGTGGTCGGCCCGCTGGACGCGCTGGCGGCCGTCGCCGGGGGCGTGGCCGGGTCCCCGGCCCAGCCGGTGTACCTGGCGGGGCCCGCCGAGCTGCTCTGCGAACGCGTCCTGCCCGCCCTGGCCCCGCTGGCGGCCGGGGGCGTCGAGGTGCGGGCGGCGCCGGGGCTGACCGAACCGCTGCTGGAGGAGATGCGGGGCGGGCGGCACGACCTGGTGGTCGCCACCTCCCGGCCGCGCCGCCGCACGCTGCCCGCCGAGCCGATGATGGACGAGGAGTTCGTGCTGGTCGCCGCGCCCGCGTGGGCCGAGCGGATCGGCGGGCGGGTGCCGGGGGGCCTGGGCGGGGCGCCGCTGGTCACCTACGCCGAGGACCTGCCGATCGTGCGCCGGTACTGGCGGCACGTGTTCGGGGAGCGGCCGTCGTGCCGCGCCGCCGTCACCGTCCCGGACCTGCGCGGGGTGCGCTCGGCGGTCGTGGCGGGCGCCGGGTTCGCGGTGCTCCCCCGCTACCTGTGCCTGGCCGAGCTCGCCTCCGGGGCGCTGGTCCCGCTGCACGAGCCCGACGACCCGCCGATCAACACGGTCTACCTGGTGCGGCGCCCCGGCTCCGAACGCAACCCGCACGTCGCCGTGGTCCGCGACCTGCTGCTCCACGCCGCCCGGGAGTGGTGACCACCGGCCTCAGCGCCCCTCCGGCCCGGCCTCGCCGGTGATGTAGCGCTGCAGGGTGGGCCCGATCCAGGCGACGACCGCGTCCCGGTCCATGGCGGCGACGGGCGGCAGCCGCAGCACGTACCGCGTCAACGCCAGCCCGAGCACCTGAGCCGCGACAAGCCCGGCCCGAAAGGCGACATCCCCGGAGGACACACCCCCGCCGGAAGGCCCAGCACCGGAAGACGCGGCACCGCCGGAAGAACCGGCGCCGGAAGAGGCGGGAGCATGGGGAGACCCAGGGGCATCGAGAGCCCCGGGCGCGCCCGGCGACGCGGCACTGTCGGAAGATGCGGGCACGCCGGAAGAGGCGGGAGCACCCGGAGACACGGAGGGGCCGGGAGCCATGGTTTCCCCGGACGCCGGCGTGGCGGCGGGGAAGGCGTCGTTTTCGGAAGCGGCGCCTTCGGCGGGGGCGGTCTCCTCAGAGGACGCAGCGTCGCCGGGAGGCGCATCGCTTCTGGGTGGTGTCTCGTCGGCGGAGGGGGCATCGTGCTCGGGCGCGGTGCCGCTGACAGGCGCGGCGGCGTCGGGAGGGGCGGGGGTGAAGGCCGCTAGTGCCGGTTGTAGTTGGGTGGCGAAGATCTCTCGCATGCGTTCGGCGGCGGCCGGGTGGGTCACGGCGGCGCGGAGGAGCGCCATGAGGGTCTCGTCGCCGTCCCAGCGGTCGATCACGTGGCCCGCGATCCTGCGGCCGATCTGGTCGCGGGGCGTTCCGGTGAGGTCGGGCAGGCGCAGGTCGAAGTCGGCGGCCAGCGCGAAGAGCCGTTCCTTGCTGCCGAAGTACCGCATGACCATGGACGGGTCGATGCCCGCGTCGGCGGCGATGGCCCGGATGGTGGCCCGGTCGTAGCCGTCCTCGGCGAAGCGTTCGCGGGCGGCGGTGAGGATCGCTCTGCGGGTGGCGTCCGAACGCCGTTCCCTGCTGGTGGCCTGCATGCCAACAACTGTAGGCCAACAGGTGTTGACTTCCCAGGAGCGGCGTGTTGCAGTGAAGTCAACAGGCGTTGGCCAACAAGCGTTGACCTGAAGGAGGGGCCATGACCGAAGTGATCGTCGTGGGCGCGGGGCCCACCGGGCTGCTGCTCGCGGGAGACCTGGCGGAGGCGGGGGTCGCGGTCACCGTGCTGGAACGCCGGGACGGCGAGATCTCCAACCTGTCGAGGGCGTTCGTGGTCCACGCCCGGACGCTGGAGCAGCTGGACGCGCGGGGCCTGGCCGAGGCGCTGACGGACACCGGCACGGTCCTGGACGGCCTGCGGCTGTTCGGGCGGGTGCGGGTCGATCTGAGCATGCTGCCCAGCCGCTTCCCCCATCTGGTGGTCACCCCGCAGTACAACGTCGAGCGCCTGCTCCTGGAACGCGCGCTCCAGGCAGGGGCCGAGGTCGTCCACAACGCGGAGGTCGTCGGCCTGTCGCAGGACGGCACCGGCGTCACCGTCACCACGGACGGCGGGACCTACCGGGCCGCCTACGTCGTGGGCGCCGACGGCCTGCACAGCGCGGTGCGGCGCCTGGTCGGGCTGCCGTTCCCCGGCCGGTCGGTGCTGCGGTCCATCATGCTCGCCGACGTGAAGGTCGCCCGGGAGCCCGACCAGGTGCTGACGGCCGACGCGGTCGGGGACGCGTTCGCGTTCATCGCCCCGTTCGGCGACGGCTACCACCGGGTCTTCGCCTGGGACCGCCGCCGCATCCTCCCCGACGACGCGCCGCTGGCGCTGGACGAGGTCCGCGAGGCGACCCGGCGGGCCCTGGGCGACGACTTCGGCATGCACGACCCGCGCTGGCTGTCGCGCTTCCACAGCGACGAGCGCCAGGCCCCGCGCTACCGGGTCGGCCGGGTGTTCCTGGCCGGGGACGCCGCCCACGTCCACTCGCCCGCCGGGGGCATGGGCATGAACACCGGGCTCCAGGACGCCGCCAACCTCGGCTGGAAGCTGGCCGCCGCGCTGCGCGGGGCCCCCGACGCGCTGCTGGACGGCTACCAGGACGAACGCCATCCGGTCGGCCGTTCGGTGCTGCACACCAGCGGCGCGATCGTCCGCGTGGCGCTGGTCAGGTCGTCGGTCGGCCGCGTCCTGCGCGGCCTCCTCGGGCAGGGCGCGCTGGCGGTCCCGGCGATCCGCGCGCGGGCCGCCGGGCGGATCAGCGGCGTCGGCTTCGCCTACCGGGCGCCCGCCGGGGCGCACCGGCTGGTCGGCACCCGCGCCCCGGACGTCCGGCTCGCGGGCGGCGTCCGCCTGTACGAGGCGCTGCGCGGCGGGCGGTTCGTGCTGGTCGGGGACGCCGACGTCACCGGCTGGGAGGACCGGGTCCGCGTGGCCGGGCCCGCCGGGCCGGGCGGCCTGGCGGTGCTCGTCCGGCCCGACGGCCACGTGGGCTGGGCGGGCACGGACGCCGCCGGGCTCCGCCGGGCGCTGACCGCGCTGGCGGGAGCCCCCATGAGCAGGTCAGGGGTTCCACACGCCTGAGGCGGCGGCCTCCTTGGCGTACTCGGCGAAGGAGCGCGGCGAGCGCCCGAGGACGCGTTCCACGTCGTCCGACACGGGTGCGCCCGCGTTCCGGGCGACCGAGTCCATCAGGTCCGCGATGGTCCGGGCGACCTCTCCGGGGTGGCCCTGCCGGGACGCCAGGTCGACGAAGGCCGCGCGGTCGAGCGGGGTGTAGCGGACCTCGCGCCCCGAGGCTTCGGAGATGAGGGACGCGGCGGCGCGGAACGACAGCGCCTCCGGGCCGGTCAGCTCGTACACGCGGCCCGCGTGCCCGTCGCCGGTGAGCGCGGCGGCGGCGACGTCGGCGATGTCGCCGGCGTCGACGAACGCCTCGCGCCCCTCGCCGGCGGGCAGCGCCAGCTCCCCGGCCAGGACCGGGGGCAGCAGGAAGTCCTCGCTGAAGTTCTGCGCGAACCAGGCGGCGCGCAGGATCGTCCATTCCGGGGCCGCCTCGCGCACGGCCGTCTCGATCGGCTCCTGGTGCGGGTGCGCGCCGCCGTCCGCTCCCCGGGCCGACAGCAGGACGATCCGCCGGACGCCCTCCCGTCCGGCCCGCCGGGCGAACGCGACGACGTGGGCGGGGTCCACGTACTCGACCATGGGGACGAGGTAGACGGCCCCGGCGCCCTCCAGCGCGGGCCCCCAGGTCCCCGGGTCGCCGTAGTCGAAGCGGGTCCCGGTGGAGCGGGAGGCGGCGCGGACGGGGGCGCCGAGGTCGCGCAGCCGGGCGGCCACGCGGTGGCCGGTCTTGCCCCGGCCGCCCAGTACGAGGATCGGTGCTCGGTTCATGACACCCATTCCAGCGCGCGGGGTGAGACGTTCACATGGTCGTTCGTCTCGGGCGCATGTGAGATCGTCTCGTCGGCTAGGAGTTCCGGCCCCAGGCGAACATCCCGAACGCCGCCAGCAGCAGGGTGATCCCGCAGGCGACGCCGCGCAGGTGGTTCCAGGCGGTCCAGCGGCCCGTGTAGTCGGCCCAGATCCGGGCGGCCTCGGCCGGGTCGGTGGGGATCGACGCGGCGTCCAGGACGTTGTTCAGCGGGACGTTCACCACGGCCGTCGGCGCGATCGAGCCGAGCACGTACACCACGGCCGCCGCCAGGAACAGCAGCGCCGCCATCTTCTGGTCGAGCAGGAAGAACAGCAGGATGGCGGTCAGCAGCGCCGCCACCGGCGTCAGCGTGAAGGAGGACAGGAACAGCGGGTTCAGGATCTTGCGGTTCATGTGCTGCATGGCCTCGATCGCCGTGCCCGGGCGCGACGCGTCCAGGCCCGGCATGACCGAGGTGGAGAAGGCGAAGAACACGCCGGTCATCCCGGCGGCCATCAGCAGGGTGACGGCGGCGGGCACGGCGGTGAACAGGGTCTTCACAGGGTTTCCTCTCATGGCCGGGGACGGGCGCGCGGCCCGTCCCCGGCGGGTCGGGGGGCAGGGGGTCCAGGGGTCAGGGCGTCCAGACGCCGGTGGCGGCGGTGGTGTGGGCGTAGTCGGCGAAGTCGTTGGGCTCGCGACCGAGGGCGCGGCGCACCCCATCCTGGGGCTCGGCGTTGCGGCCGTCCAGAACCGTGGTGAACAAGTAGGTCAAAAACGCCACGATGTCCTCGGACAGGCCGTGGGCGCGCAGCGTGTCCGCGTACTCCTCCACCGGCACCTGGACGTAGGCGATCGGGCGTCCGGTCGCCTTGGCGATCTCGTCGACGGCCTCGGCGAAGGTGAGGGCGCGCGGCCCGGTGATCTCGTAGACCTGCCCGGCGTGGCCGTCCTCGGTGAGGGCGGCCACCGCGACGTCGGCGATGTCGTCGGCGTCGGCGAACGGCTCGGGCACGGGCCCGGCGGGCAGCGCCACATGCCCGGCCAGCACGGGCTCCAGCAGGTAGTCCTCGCTGAAGTTCTGCGCGAACCAGGAGCAGCGCACGACCGTCCACTCGACGGGCGCGGCCTGCACGATCCGCTCGCACGCCTGCGCCTCCTCCTCGCCCCGGCCCGACAGCAGCACGATCCGGCGGACCCCGGCGGCGACGGCCGCGTCGGTGAACGCCCGGATCGCGCCGGTCGCGCCGGGGACGGCCAGGTCGGGGTAGTAGGCCAGGTAGACGGCCCGGACGTCGCGGAGCGCGGGCGCCCAGGTGCCCGGGTCGTTCCAGTCGAAGGGCAGGTCGGCGGAGCGGGAGCCCCGGCGGACCGGGACGTCGCGGGCCTCCAGGCGGTCGGCGACGCGGCGGCCGGTCTTGCCGCCGGCGGCGAGGACGAGGGTGAGTTCGCTGCTGTTCGTCATGTCCTCAAGTCAACCGGCGGCGGCCTTCGTGGAACATCGTTGAGACGCCGGGCTCCATACGCCAGCGTCTACGGTCCGGTCGCCACCAGCCGGGACCGGGCCTCGCGCAGCGTGGCGAGGGGGTCGTCGCCGCCGCGGACCTCCAGCACGTGACGGCCGGGGTAGCCGATCCTCCGGAACGCCGCCACCGCCGCGGGCCAGTCCACGACGCCGTCGCCGGGCACCAGGTGCGGGTCGCGGCCGGCGCCGTCGGAGTCGTGCAGGTGGGTGTGGGCGAGCAGGTCCCCGGCGGCCTCGATCTCCGCGCGGAGCCCGTCGCCGAGGTGGCCGTTGAAGACGGCGTGGCCGACGTCGAGGCAGATGCCCACCGGGCGGGCGACGCGGGCGAGCGCGGCCCGCAGGTCCCGCACCGACCGCAGCGTGGGGCCGCGCAGGGTGTGCATGTTCTCCAGGGTCAGGCGCATCCGGCGGGCGCGGGCCCGGTCGGCGATCGCGCGCAGCGCCGGGACGAACCGCTCGACCATCCGGTCCTGGTCGTCGCCGTCGTCGCCGAACAGCACCGGGTGGGCGACCGCCAGCTCCGCGCCGAGGCGGTGGCCCAGGTCGAGGGTCCGGCCGCACAGGTCGGCCCACGCGGCGGCGCGCTCGTCGGCCGGGGCGCCCGGCAGCACCGCGTCGAACGGCAGGTGCACCGACCGCACGGCCAGCGGGTGCGCGCGCAGCCAGTCCTCGGCGTCCGCGACGTCGGGGTCGACGCGCGGGTCGAGGTGCATGCCGTCGGCCCACACCTCGGCCTCGGCGAAGCCCGCCCGTTCCAGGGTCTCCAGCGCCCCGACGAGCGTCAGGCCGGGGCAGCTCCAGGTCGTTCCCACCATCAGTCGGCCGTCCACGGGGCCTCCGCGCGTCGTCCGGGTCTCCATCGAACCACGCGGCGACCGTATCGTGGCGGCATGGACGCGCTGACCGACCTCCTCGACGGCCCCCGCGCGCGGGGCGCGTTCCTGCTGCGGGCGTCGCTGGACCCGCCGTGGTCGGTGCGGATCGAGGACCGCGCGCCGCTGTGCCTGGTCGCGATGGTCCGGTCGGGCGCGTGGGTGCGCTACGACGACGGCGAGCGCGTCGAGCTGCGGCCCGGCGACGTGGCGGTCACGCGCGGGCCCGAGCCGTACGTGGTGTCCGACGCCCCGGCGACCGAGCCGCAGATCGTCATCCATCCCGGGCAGCGCTGCACCACCCCCGACGGGGTGAGCCTGTCGGAGGCGATGGACCTCGGCGTGCGGAGCTGGGGCACCGCCCCGGACGGCGCCACGGTCATGCTGGTCGGCGCGTACCAGATGCGCGGGGCGGTCACGCAGCGGCTGCTGGCGGCGCTGCCGCGGCTGGCGGTGGTGCGCCGCGAGGACTGGGACTCGCCGCTGGTGCCGCTGCTCGGCCAGGAGATCGTCCGGGACGAGCCGGGGCAGGACGTGATGCTGGACCGGCTGCTGGACCTGCTGCTGATCACGGTGCTGCGGGCCTGGTTCGCCCGGCCCGGCGCGCGGACGCCCGGCTGGTACCGGGCGCACGGCGACCCGATGGTGGGCCCGGCGCTCCGGCTGCTGCACGACGACGTCGCCCACACCTGGACGGTGGCGGGGCTGGCGGAGAAGGTGGGCGCGTCCCGGGCCGCGCTGGCGCAGCGGTTCGTGAAGCTGGTCGGCGAGCCGCCGATGACGTACCTGACGAGCCTGCGGCTGGCGCAGGCGGCGGACCTGCTGCGCGAGGGCGACGGCACGCTGGACGCCATCGCGCGGCAGGTCGGCTACGGCACGGCGTTCGCGCTGAGCACCGCGTTCAAGCGCGAGTACGGCGTCAGCCCGCAGGAGTACCGCTCCGGCGCCCCCGCGCCGTCCTAGCGCCGCCCGGGTGACCGATGACTTTCGTCCCGTCGTGTCGTCTACCTGTCGGGAGCGTTCCGCCTGCGGAAGCCCGAGACGAGATGACGAGGAGCGTGCGTGACCGTGGACCAGGAGAACGTGAGCGCCAGCCTGACCGTCGCCGCGCCGGCCGCGAGGGTGTTCGCGGTGCTGGCGGATCCGGCGGCCCATTCCGCGATCGACGGGACCGGCTGGGTCCGGGAGGCCGTCGACCGGGCGCCGCTGACCGAGGTCGGGCAGATCTTCCGGATGGACATGTACCACGCCAACCATCCGAACGGTGACTACCGGATGGCCAACAGGGTCCAGGTGCTCGATCCGCCGCGCGCCATCGGCTGGCTGCCGGGCCAGGAGCAGGGCGACGGCCGGCTGGAGTTCGGCGGCTGGACCTGGCGCTACGACCTGGTGCCGCTCGGTCCGTCCGGGACCGAGGTCACGCTCACCTACGACTGGTCGGCGGTGCCGCCGTCCATCCGGGAGTACCTCCGGTTCCCGCCGTTCGGCCCCGACCACCTCGCCGGCTCGCTGCGCCACCTGGCCGAGCTCGCCGCCGGAGGGTGACGGCGGCGATCCGCGTGGATCGCCGCCATCGATGACCGGTCACGACGTCGCTTCGAGGGCGCGGGCTAGAGCCTGTTTCAAAGTGGGCCTCAGCCGCGCACGCGAGCGCGTCACCTGACCTGCGGGCCCGACGCCGGAGGCGAGGG
>NZ_BCQR01000038.1 GCF_001552175.1 Actinomadura kijaniata NBRC 14229 | reverse complement strand
GCGCCGTGGGCCAGGGCTTTGAAACACGGGCTAGCGGAGCGGGGCGGTCAGTGACGCGGTGCCGCCCGCGCGGGACTCGAACGCGACCGCCAGCGTGCCCCGCGCGCCGGGAACGGTCACGGTGCGCACGCCCGCGCCGGTGGTGGAGACGCGCACGCTGCCGAGGACCCGGCCGTCCCAGACGTGGGCGTGGATCCGGCCGGGCCCGGCGGTCCGGATCCGGAACGTCGTGGAGCCGCCGGAGACGCTTGGCCTCCCGACGAGGCGGGCCCGGGCGGCGGGGCCTCCGGCCAGCGGGACGCCGGTCGCGGCGGCCTGGATGATCGACTGCGGGGACGCCACCGAGCGGGCCGCCTCCGACGGCAGGACCGGCGCCTTGGCGGCGACCCGCGGCGGGGTGAGGCCGGGCAGGGCGGCCAGGCCCCACCGGTACGGGTCGCCCTGCACGCCGCCCCAGGTGGACCAGCCGATGCGGGTCTGGCCGGTCCTGTCCTGGGTGTCGGAGTCGTAGACGAACAGGTTCAGGCCCATGCGGGCGGGGTCGACGGTGCCCGGCAGCGCCGTGAACGGGATCCTCGCCTCGACGGTGTAGCCGGTGTAGGGCGCGGTCACCGACGCCGCCACCCGCATTCCGGGCGCGGTCCGCGGCCCGAGGCCCTGGTGGTTGTCGGCGTCGCGCTGGAAGCAGGGCCTCCCGTCGGCCATCGCGGGGAAGATCCCGGTCTTGAACGTGGTGGAGGTGTTCTCCGAGTCGCCGCGCGGATCGACGGTGATCTCGACGGAGTCGGTGCGCCAGTGCCGCTTGCAGTCGTCGGCGCCGAGGACCGCGCCCCGCGTGTCGTCGCGGACCGTCACCAGGACGTGCAGGGCGTCGGCGGTCCAGGCGACCCGGCCGGTGGCCGAGCAGTCGGCGGGCGACGCGCAGGCCGTCCCTTCCCAGACCCGTGACAGGTCCAGCTCCGGCCCGGGGTACTCGCCGGGGCTCTCCCGGCCGTCGAGGACGGGCGCGGCGGGGGCCTTGGCGAGGGTGGCGACGGGGACGAGCTCCAGGGCCGCCTTCCGCACGTCCGCCGGGCCGGAGGCGCTGGTGGTGGTGATGGTGTAGTCGTGGTCGCCGTTGACGCCGCCCTGGTTGGAGGTCGGCAGCGACGGATCGGTGTTGCGGACGGTGAACGTGACCGACCCCCTGGCGTTGGCCGCGAGGGTGTAGGGCCTGCTCGCGGCGTCGGCGGCGAACCCCCTGGGCAGGGCGAGGGTGACGGTTCCGGACTGGGCCCTGCCGGTGGTGTTGGTCAGGTCGATCCGCACCGGGCGCGACCGGCCCGACCCGAGCGTGAGGACGCGCTTGACGCGTCCGGCGAGGGCGGGCAGCCCGGCGCGGACGGCCCAGGCGTCGTAGTCGGCGACGCGCGGCAGCGGCTCCTGCTCGCCGGTGACGGCGGGCCCGGCGGGCGCCCCGGGCGCGGCGGCCCCGGTGCCGGCGAGCATCCCGGCCGCGTCGCGGGACCCGCCGGGCCCGGTCGAACGGCTGTGCAGCTGCGTGAAGTAGTCGCACCCGATCCGGTTCGGGTCGGCGGGGACGTCGGGGAACCCGGCCCACCCCTGGCTGACGTACTGGCGTTGCGCGTCGCGTTCGATCTGCGCCCAGGTCCGGCCGCCGTGGGCGGTGGAGCGGCGGCCCGCCCACACCCCGTACACGACCGCCCTGGGGTCGGCGGGGGTGAACGTCGTCTCGCAGGAGGGGCCGGTCGGCCCGGTCGCGCCGCCGCCCATGAACAGGCGGCGGGGCGCCCACGTCCGCAGCCCCTCGCCCCGGAGCTGGCCGGGGAAGGCCGTGCGGTCCGCCGCCGCGAAGTACGCCTCGGCGGCCAGCCGCGCCGCCTCCTGGTGGTGCCCGTGCTGGCCGGGCAGCGGCGCGGGGTCCATCGTGACGACGACCCTGGGCCGGGTCTCGCGGACCAGCCGGACGACCCGTTCCAGGGCGGCCCGGTGGTTCCAGGCGCGCGCGGTGAGCGGGGCGCTGACGGTGTAGTAGAAGTCGACCTCGTCGAGGTAGTGGACGTCGGTGATGCCCGCCCCGCCGACGGCGCGGCGCTCCTCGCCCTCGCGCAGCAGCCCGAGCGGCGGGCCCTCCTCGGTGCCGACCGCGTTGCCGCCGCCCTCCCCGCGCGTCACGGTCAGCACGCCGACGCGCGCGCCCCGCTCCCGCAGCTGGCCGAGCGTGGACAGGGTGGACGCCTCGTCGTCGGGGTGGGCCCCGACGAACAGCACGTCGAGGCGTCCCCGTTCGGGGGGCCGTCCGGAAGGCCCCGCCTGCGCCGCGGGGGCGGCGCCGAGGCCGAGCGCGGCGGCCAGCAGCACGGCCAGCGGCGCGGGCGGCACGGTTCTGCGCATGGTGACTCCTACTCCTTGACGGCCCCCGAAAGCATCCCGGTGATGAAGTGGCGCTGGAGGAAGACGTACAGCACGACGATCGGCGCGGCGATGATCAGCGCTCCGGCGGTGAGCAGCGTGTAGTCGGTCTGGTGCGCGCCCTGGAAGAACGACAGGCCGAGCGGCGCGGTGCGCAGGTCCTCGGCGGAGTTCAGCACCACCAGCGGCAGCAGGAACTCGTTCCAGGTCCACATCGCGACCAGCAGGACCATGGTGAGGACGGCGGGGCGGCCCATCGGCACCAGGACCCGCCACAGCGTGGTCCAGCTGGACGCGCCGTCGACGCGGGCCGCGTCCAGCAGGGCGCGGGGCACGCTGCGGAAGTAGGCGCGCATCCAGAACGACCCGAACGCCACCGACTGCGCGACCTGCGGCAGGATCACCCCGGCGTAGGTGTTGTCGAGGCCCAGCGTCCGCAGGTCGAAGTACAGCGGCACCACCACGGTCTCGGTCGGGACGGTCAGCCCGGCCAGGAACAGCAGGAACAGCGCGCCCGAGCCGCGGAACTCCAGCGTGCCCAGCGCGTACCCCGCCATGATCGACAGCACGGTCGCCAGCGCGACGGTGACCGTCGTGACGATCACGCTGTTGCGCAGGTAGGTGCCGAAGTGGCCGTCCCGCCACGCCCGCTGGAACGCCGACAGGTCGAGGTCGGGCAGGTGCAGCGCCTGCTGCACCGCGCCGACCAGCGGGAACAGCGCGACGAACGCGAACGCCACGAGGATGGCGTAGTTGAGGACGCGTTCCCGGGTCCCGATCACGCGGCCCCCCTCCGCCCCTCGGCCAGGCGGCTGATCCCGGCGGTCAGCGCGAACACCAGCGCCGCCAGCGTCACGCCGATCGCGCAGGCCAGGCCGACCTCCCCGGTCTCGAACGTGCGGTGGTACACCTCGTAGGCGGGGACCTTGGTGGCCTCGCCCGGCCCGCCCTTGGTGGTGACGTACACCAGGTCGAAGTTGCGCAGCGCCGCGACCGAGGTGAGCGTCAGCGCCACGCCCAGCTCCCGGCGCAGGCCCGGCAGGGTGACGGCGCGGAACTCGGCGACCGGCCCGGCCCCGTCGATCCGCGCGGCCTCGTACAGCTCGCGGGGGATCTTCTGGACGCCCGCCAGGAACAGCACCATCGCCAGCCCGACCTCCACCCACGTGCCGACCAGCCCGACCGCCGGGAGCGCCAGGTCGAAGTCGCCGAGCCAGCCGCGCGACCAGTCGGGCAGGCCGAGCGTGTGCAGCAGCCGCAGGAAGCCGTTGACCGGGCCGTCCGGCGAGTACATCCACTGCCAGGCCACCGCGACCGCGACCATCGCGATCACCTGGGGCAGGAACAGCACCGTCCGGAAGAACGCCAGCCCCCGCACCCGCGTCCGGGACACCGCCGCGACCAGCACGAACGCCAGCAGGCACGGGATGACCGCGTAGAAGACGACCAGGACCAGGGCGTGGCCGAACGCGCCGCGCAGCGACGCGTCGGTCGCCACCCGGGCGTAGTTGGACAGGCCCGCCCAGGTGCCCGTGCCGAGGCCGTCCCACTCGTACAGCGAGAACCACACCCCGCGGATCACCGGCCACACCAGGAACGCCGCGTAGACCAGCAGGGCGGGCAGGACGTACAGCCATCCGATGTTCCGGGGCGCTCCGGGCGGGCGCCCCTTCCCGCGCGGCGGGGTCACTTCTTCAGGAAGGTCGTGTAGTCCTTCTGCGCGGCCTGCATGGCCCTGTCCGCCGTGGTGCGGCCCGCGACCAGCTCCTGGAGGGGGCCGCCGAACGCGTCGCCGAAGGTGGGCGTGGCGTAGTCGAGGTAGGGGGTGATCCCGTCGCCCCTGCTGAGCGCGTCCCAGGCGGCGGCGATGTCCTTCATCACCGGTTCGGCGGGTTGCCTGGTCGGCGGTTTCAGGACGGGCAGGTTGCCGGTCTCGACGGACACGTCCATCGCCTCGGGCGAGGTGATGAAGTTGATGTAGGCGGCGGCCACGTCGGGGTGCCTCGACTTGGCGGTGATGGAGAACGGCAGGCTCTCGCCGCCCATCGTGGTGGGCGGCGCTCCCGCCTGCCGCGGGGGCGGGGCCATGAACCCGACCCTGTCCTTCATCCGGTCGTGGAGGTCGGCGGCCCACCAGGTGCCGCCGATCATGAACACGCCCCGCCCCCTGGCGAAGTCGACGGGGGTGTCGTCCCACTTGACGGCGTTGGCGTCCTTGTTGAGGTAACCCTGCCTCGCCCAGTCGGCGAGTTTCTGCGCGGCCTGGACGTTGGGCCCGTCGGTCCAGGCGCCGCCGCGCCCGAACACCAGGTCGCGGACCTTGTCCTTACCGGTGAGCTGGTCCTGGACGACGCCGTAGAGCTGGATGCCGGGCAGCTTCTCCAGGTTCCCGAACGCCAGCGGCTGCTCGCCCCTGCTCTTGGCGGTGGCGAGCGCCTGTTCGAACTCGTCCCACGTCTTCGGCGGCTGCACACCGATCTCGGCCAGCTTGTCCTTGTTGTAGTAGACGCCGACGATCTCGCCGTTGAGGGACAGCCCGTACAGGTCGCCCGACCCGATCGACCTTCCGTCGGGGGTGACGCTGTTGAGGTCGGTGAGGCCCTTGGGGTAGCGCTTGGTCCAGCCGTAGACCTGGTCGTAGGGCTTGAGGGACAGCAGCATCCCGGCCTTGACGAACTGGCCCATCGCGGCGTAGCCCTGGTTGGCCTGCACGACGTCGGGCGGGTTGCCGCCCGACAGCGCCAGGCGCAGCGTCTTCTGCAGGTCGGTGAACGACCGCGCCACCCGGTTGATCCTGACGTTGGGGTACTTCGTCTGGAACGCGGCGTTCAGCTTCTCGATCTGCCGCCGCTGGCCGCCCTGGACCTCCTGGTCCCAGACGGTGAGCGTCACGTTCCCCGCCTTCGCCACGTCGGTGCTCACCGATGCGGGCGTCCGGGCGGCGGGCCGGTCCCCTCCCCCGCCCGGCGCGCACGCCGCGGCCGCCAGCGCGGCGGCCCCCAGCACGGCGGTTCCCAGCAGCGTCCTCCGCCCGACCGGTGTCTGCATCTACGGTTCCCTTCGGGGTGTCGGCGGTTCCCTTCGCAGGGTGGGCTCGGCGCGCACGACCGTGTCGGCGGCCGCGTCGGGGATGAACGGGATCACGAACGCGTACTCGGCCAGGACCGACTCGGGCACCTCGCCCGACTCGCCGAACGCCGCGATCTCCCCCCAGCACGGCGATCCCAGCGATCCGCTGCGGTGGCGCACCGACAGGCCCGCGCACAGGTTGGCGAACCGCAGGCGCTCGGGCAGCGGCAGCTCCGCCAGGGTCGCGAACACGAACCCGGCGGCGAACACGTCCCCGGCCCCGGTGGCGTCCAGCGCCCGCACCGGCAGCGCGTCGGTCTCGGCCCGCTCCCCGGTGCGCGAGTCGATCGCCACCGCGCCCCGAGGGCCGCGTTTGACGACCACGACCGGCAGCCGCTCGGCGAGGGCGCGGGCGGCGTCCTCGGGGGTGCCGGTGCGGGTGTAGGCCATGGCCTCCACGGCGTTGGGCAGGAACACGTCCACGTGCTCCAGCCGGTCCAGGACCTCCGCCGACCAGGCGCCGGTGGGGTCCCAGCCGAGGTCGGCGAAGACGGTCGCGCCCCGGCTCCGCATCGCGCGGGCCCAGCCGGGGACCGGACGGTCCACGTCGACGAAGCAGGCCCGCGCGTCCGGCGGGTCCCCGCCGACCAGGTCGTCCTCGCCGACGGGCGCGGGGCGCTCGTAGGTGACCATGCTGCGGTCGGCGTCGTAGGCCATCGACACCGTCACCGGCGTCGCCCAGTCCGGGACCAGCCGGGACCGGCTGAGGTCCACGCCCTCCTGGACGGCGAGGGTCCGCCACAGGTAGGAGCCGAACAGGTCGTCGCCGAACGGCGCGGCCAGCCCGACCCGCAGGCCGAGGCGGCTCATCGCGACCGCGATGTTGGCCACCCCGCCGGGGGCCGAGCCGAGGCCGTCGGTGACGATCTCGGTGCCGGGCGGCGGCAGCCCCGGCAGCCCCGTGAAGATCATGTCCATGAAGACCCGGCCGGACAGGAACACGTCCAGCCCGGTCCGGCCCTCGTGCAGCCGTTCGCCGGCGGGCTCGCGCTCGGGGCAGGGGTCGTCCAGTGACGGCTCCGGCACGGCCGGGCGCGCGTCCGCGGTCTGGGTCACGGCGCCTCCACGGTGAGGCCAACGGCGGGTGTCGCGACGATAACCCGGCGATGCGCTGGAAGGCACGTTCCACGGACCAAAATGATCATATTTTCCGGGACGGTACGGCCCGGCGCGTCCGGCGCGGCCCTCCTTCGGGACCCTTCTTCCGGAAAGGTTCCCGGCGCCGACCGATGATGTTGGGAACGCGTTGTCCCCTCGGTTCACCGGCGGTGTTTCCCTGGCTTCACGCCTTTCCCACCGTGTGAACGGAAGGCGCGGAGGGGCGGTGCGAGGTTCCTCCCGACCGGCATGACCTCGGCATTCGTGGGCAGGGGGGCGACATGAGCGAAAAGAACGAACACCCCGGCCGGCGGGCGGAGGAGGACGAGGCCGCGCGGCGCGAGGGACCGCGCGGCGACGTGGGCCCCGGCGGCGGGGGCGAGGGCGACGTGACGTTCGAGTTCCGGCCCGAGCCCGTGCGGCAGCGCGAGAGCGAGGGGCACGGCCCCGCCGAGGCGCCCCAGGTGGAGCCGGAGGACAAATGAACGGCGGGGAAATCCGCGGTGGCCGGCCGCCGGTGGGAACCGGCGCGGTCGCGGCGGCGTTTCTCTCCGTGATCCGCCATTCCCTTATGGCATGATGCGGGCACATTCGGACTGACACAAGGAGTGAGATGACCACCAAGCCGACCGAGGGCGATCTTCTTGCCGTGTTCGCGCGGGCCGACCTCGGCGGTGACGAGCAACTCGACCTGATGGAGTTCACCCTGGTCCTGGACAGCCTCGGGATGTCCTGGTCCAAGGCGGAGGTGCAGGACCGCTTCGAGAAGGCCGACACCAACCGCGACGGGCTGATCTCCTTCCCGGAGTTCCGGGCGCTGCTCGAGACCCAGGGCTGGGCCGAGGGCGGACTGCAGACCGCGCGCGGCTGAGCCCGCGGTCGTCACCGCGTTGACCCCGTCCGGTGCCGCGCCCGCGCGGCGGCGGCACCGGACCGCCCCCGTGGACGCCCCATGCCCTGATACGCGGCCGGATGCGCGGCCGGGCACGTGGCCGGGTGCGGGCGGGGATCTTGCCGGGTGCGGTGGGCGGGGTTATCTTCCGGTCACCACTGGGACGCCCGGAAGGCGTGGTGATGTCCGTGCGCGCGCGTTGGTCCTCGCTGGTAGTCGCGGTCGTCACCGCGTTGGCCCTGGTGGGCGCGGTGCCCGCGCGGGCGGGCGCGCGGACGGCGGAGCCGGACTGGTCCCGGCCCGGCCCGCACGAGGTCGCCGTGGAGGTCCTCCCGGCGCACACGCTCTTCTATCCGAAACACCCCGGCCCCGGACGGCGGCCGGTGATCCTGTGGGGGAACGGCACCGCCGCCATCCCCCTGTTCTATGTGAGCCTGCTGCGGCACTGGGCCGGTCACGGGTTCGTCGTGGCCGCCGCCAACACCCCCATGTCGGGGACGGGCCGGGAGATGCTCGCCGGGCTCGACGTCCTGGCCGCGCGCGACGCCGGGACCGGCCCGCTGGGCGGGAGGATCGACCTGCGGCGCGTGGCGACCAGCGGGCACTCCCAGGGCGGGGCCGGTGCGATCAACGCCGCCGCCGACCCGCGCGTGGCGACCGCCGTCCCGATCCAGCCGGGCGGCCGGGCCGACGGGGCGCGGCTGCGCGGGCCCGCGCTGTTCCTGGCCGGGGAGAAGGACTCGATCGTGACGCCCGCCGAGGTCAGGCGGTACTTCGACGCCGCCGGGCAGGTGCCCGCGATCTACGCCGAGCTGCGGGGCGCCGACCACTTCACCCCGCTGGCGGACGGCGGGGGGTACCGGGGGCCCACGACGGCGTGGCTGCGCGCGACGCTGCTCGGCGACGCCCGGGCCAGGGCCCTGTTCTTCGGTCCCGGCTGCGGGTACTGCGGCGACCCGCGGTGGTCGGCGTTCGTGCGCAACGCCGGGGCGGGCGGCGCCTGACCGCCCGCCCCGGCCGCGCGGGTCAGACCCGGCGGCCCCGCAGCGCGCGGTAGCGCCGCACGAGCGCGGCGGTGGACGGGTCGGGCGCGCCGTCCTGCGGTTCCCCCTCGGTCAGCGCCGGGGTGAGCTGGTTGGCCATCACCTTGCCGAGCTCGACGCCCCACTGGTCGAACGAGTCGATGCCCCACACCACGCCCTGCGTGAACGTGATGTGCTCGTACAGCGCGACCAGCTGGCCGAGGACCGAGGGCGTCAGCTTCGGCGCGAGGATCGTGCTGGTGGGCCGGTTGCCCGGCATCACCTTGTGCGGCACGACGGCGACGGGGGTGCCCTCGGCGGCGATCTCGTCGGCGGTCTTGCCGAACGCCAGCGCCGAGGTCTGCGCCAGCAGGTTGGCGGTGAGCAGGTCGTGCATGCCCTCCCCGCCCTCGGCGGCGGCGTCCTGGAACGGCTCGGCGAAGCCGATGAAGTCGGCCGGGACCAGCCGGGTGCCCTGGTGCAGCAGCTGGTAGAACGCGTGCTGGCCGTTGGTGCCGGGCTCGCCCCAGAAGATCTCGCCGGTCTGGGCGATGACGGGGACGCCGTCGGCGCGCACCGACTTGCCGTTGGACTCCATGGTGAGCTGTTGGAGGTAGGCCGGGAAGCGGGCCAGGCGCTGGCTGTAGGGCAGCACCGCGTGGGTCTGGGCGCCGAAGAAGTCGGTGTACCAGACGCCGAGCATCGCCATCAGCACCGGCATGTTCTCCTCGAACGGCGCGGTGCGGAAGTGCTCGTCCATCGCGTGGAACCCGGCGAGCATCTCGCGGAACCGCTCGGGCCCGACGACGACCATCAGGGACAGGCCGATGGCGCCGTCGAAGGAGTAGCGGCCGCCGACCCAGTCCCAGAAGCCGAACATGTTGTCGGTGTCGATGCCGAACCCGGCGACACGCTCGGCGTTGGTGGACACCGCCACGAAGTGCCGCGCCACGGCCTTGTCGTCGCCCAGCCGCTCGACGAGCCACTGCCGCGCCACCTTGGCGTTGGTGAGGGTCTCCAGCGTGCCGAAGGTCTTGGAGGCGACGATGAACAGCGTCTGCTCGGGGTCGACCTCGTCGAGCACGCGGGTGATGTCGGCGGGGTCGATGTTGGAGACGAACCGGGCGGTGATCCCCGCGTCGGCGTAGTCGCGCAGGGCCTCGTAGGCCATGGCGGGGCCGAGGTCGGAGCCGCCGATGCCGATGTTGACGACCGTGCGGATCGGCTTGCCGGTGTGGCCGGTCCACTCCCCCGACCGGACGCGGTCCGAGAAGGCGGCCATCCGGTCGAGCACCTCGTGGACGTCGCGCACCACGTCCTGGCCGTCCACGACGAGCCGGGCGTCGCGGGGCAGCCGCAGGGCGGTGTGCAGCACCGCGCGGTCCTCGCTGACGTTGATGTGCTCGCCGGTGAACATCGCCTCGATCCGCTCGCGCAGCCCCGCGGCCCCCGCCAGCGCCGTCAGCAGCCGCACGGTCTCGGCGGTGACGCGGTGCTTGGAGTAGTCCAGGTACAGGTCGGCGGCGGTCACGTTCATCCGGCCGACCCGCTCCGGGTCCTCGGCGAACAGCTCGCGCAGGTGCCGGACCGACACCTCGGCGTGGTGTTCGGCCAGCGCGGACCACTCGGCGGTCTCGGTGATATCAGTCACGGTCCTCTTCTCCTCGCCATGCCAGGCGAACGCCGACGGCGCCCCCGGGAAGGAACTGCCTCACGCCCCCGCGGCGATCTTATTTCGGCGTTCGCTCGCATGGACGCCAACCCGCGCGGGGCGCGCCGTCTTCCCGGCACGCCCCTACCCCGCGCGGGGCGCGTCGAACGCGGCGCCGATCACCGGTCCCCGAAGATCATCGGTGCGCGTACAGTGGCCGGGGACCACGGGAACGGCGGAGGCGAGGGCGGGGATGGACGAGCGGCGCTTCTGGGTCGGGACCTACACCGGCGCGATGGGACCGGGCGAGGGCGTCTACCTGGTGCGGCGCGGCCCGGACGGCGCGCTGCGCGACCCGGTGCTCGCGGCGCGCGCGACGAGCCCGTCCTACCTGGCCCCGCACCCGGAGCTGGAGGTGCTGTACGCGGTCGGCGAGGACGCCGAGGGGTCGGTCACGGCGTTCGCCGTCGAGGACGGTGCGCGGCTGCGTCCGCTGGGGTCGCGTGCCGTTCCGGCCGACCCCTGCCACCTGGCCGTCTCGCCGGACGGCGCGACGCTGCTGGTGGCCAGCTACACCGCCGGGACGGTCGCCGCGCTGCGCCTGGACGCCGCGGGCGCGTTCACCGGCGACCCGGCGCTCTTCCGGGGGAGCGGCGGCGGCCCGCGCGCCGACCGTCAGGAGGGCCCGCACGCGCACGCCGTCGCGTGGGCCCCGGACGGCACGGTGCTGAGCGTCGACCTGGGCGCGGACCTGGTCCGGGCCTTCCGCCGCACGCCCGGCGGCCTGGAGCCCGTCGCCGAGATCCCGGTCCCGGCCGGGTACGGCCCGCGCCACCTGGTCGTGCGTCCCGGCGGCCACGTGTACCTGCTGACCGAGCTGGAGCCGCGCGTCCTGGTGCTGACGCCGGGCGACTCGTACGCCGACCTGAAGGTGACCGCCGAGTCGCCCGCGACCGCGGGCGACCCCGGCTCCGGATCGCTGTGCGCGGCGATCCGGCTGGGCGGCGACGGCCGCTTCGTCTACACCTCCACCCGGGGCGCCGACGTCGTCACCACGCACCGGGTACTGGACGGCGGGGCGCGCCTGGAGCCGGTCGCCGACGTGCCGACCGGGGCGTCCTGGCCGCGCGACTTCGTGCTGGACGGCCCGTGGCTGCACGTGGCGCACCAGCACGCGGGCGACGTGCGCACGTTCCGGCTGGACGAGCAGACCGGCGTTCCGGCGCCGGTGGGCGGGACCGTCGCGGTGCCCGCCCCCGTGTGCCTGCTGCCCGCCTCCTGAGCGCCCGCCCTCCGGGCGCTACTTCCTGAGCAGCGGCGTCATCTGGTCGATGGCGTAGGGGATGCTCAGCACGGTGTTGAACGACAGCGCCGCGCCGATCGGCGGGTCCTGGTAGGTCAGGAACAGGTCGCGGCCCTCCCTGGCGACCTTCAGCTCCTTGTAGACCTTGTCGTTCCTGATGCGCTCGTGGGGCTCCTTGCCGGTGGTCAGCCACACCAGGCGGTCGACCTCCAGCATGTTCAGCCCCTCGGAGCCGAACTCGGCGACGTTGGACTTGCCCGCCGCCCTGGTGATGTTCTCGGGGACGGTGAAGCCGAGCTCGGCGAGGAACGCCGACTTGGGGTCGCCCTTCTGGAACGCCGAGTAGGTGCCGGCCTTGAAGCTGTCGGCGGCCACGGCCGTCTTGCCGCGCCACTGCGGGTTGTCCTGGCGGACCTTGGCGAACCGCGCCCGCATGCCGTCGATGAGCTCCTTGGCCTTGGCGTCCTGCGCCAGGGCCTTCCCGGCGAGCCGGGTGTACTCCTGCCACGGCGCGGCGTAGGGGTCGAAGCCCCTGGGCTGGGCGACCACGGGGGCGAGCTTGGAGAGCCTGTCGTAGTTCTCCTTGGTGACGCCCGCGTACATCGCGAAGATCAGGTCGGGCTTGAGGGAGACGAGCTTCTCGAAGTCGACGCCGTCCTCGCGCAGGCCGAGCACGGTCGGCTCGGCGCCGCCCCAGGCGGCCCTGGTCCACGGCCAGTCGGTGAACGGCTCGCGCTGGAACCAGTCGACCACGCCGACCGGCCGGTACCCGAGCGCCAGCACGGGCTCGTGGTCGCTGAGGCCGATCGTGACGATCCGTTCCGGCCGCTTCCTGATCTCGGTGGTGCCGAAGGAGTGCTCCACGGTGACGGGGAAGGAGCCGCCCGCCGCGTTCGGACCGGCCGGGGCGGGGCCGCCGTCCTTGGCGCCCGATCCGCAGGCGGCCAGGGACAGTCCCAGCGTCAGGGCGGCGAGCGCCGCGGTCAGGCGCCGGGTGCGCCGCGCGCCCGCGCGGGTCTTGCGGAGATGGGGCATCGTGTCCTCTTCGGGTGGGGCCGGCCGGCCCGGCGATACTAAGGTGAGGCTTACCTAAGATCAACACCGGAGCCGGGCCTCCCCCTCAGATCGGATCTTCGTGACACTCTCCACCGCCCCTCCCCCGGCGGTCGCCGCCGGGACGGGCCGCACGGCCCGGCGGACCCTGGTGCTGTCCGTGGCCGCCGTGGTCCTCGTCCTGCTGTGCCTGGCGTCGCTGGCCGTCGGCAGCCGCTCGATCCCCCTCGACACGGTCGTGCGCGCGCTGTGGGACCCGGCGCATCCGGCGGTGGACGCCGAGACCGAGGCGATCGTGCGCGGCACCCGCGCGACGCGCACCCTCGTCGCCGTGCTGACCGGCGCGGCGCTGGGGCTGGCGGGCGCGGTCATGCAGGGGCTCACCCGCAACCCGCTGGCCGACCCGGGCCTGCTCGGCGTCAGCGCGGGCGCGGCGTTCGGCACCGTGGTCGCCGCCGGGCTGCTCGGGCTGACCGGGCTGCTCGGGTCGATCTGGTTCGCCTTCGGCGGCGCGCTCGCCGCCGCGGTCGCGGTGTACCTGCTGGGCAGCCGGGGCCGGGGCGGGGCCTCGCCGGTGAAGCTGGCCCTGGCCGGGGTCGCGGTGACGGCGCTGCTGGACTCGCTGACCAGCGGGATCGCCCTGACCGACCCCGAGGCGCTGGACCGCTACCGGTACTGGTCGGCCGGTTCGCTGACCGGGCACGACGGGGCCACGCTGGCGCGGGTGGCGCCGTTCCTGGCGGCCGGGGCGCTGCTGGCGCTCAGCGCCGCGCCCGCGCTCGACAGCATCGCCCTCGGCGACGACGTCGCGACGTCGCTGGGCCGGCGGCTGGGCGCGGTGCGGACGCGCGCGGCGCTGGCGGTCACGCTGCTGACCGGCGCGTCCGTCGCCGTCACCGGGCCGATCGTGTTCGTCGGGCTGGTGGTGCCGCACCTGCTGCGGTCCCTCGTCGGCCCCGGCCACCGCTGGCTGCTGCCGGGGTCGATGCTGGTCGCGCCGGGCGTGCTGCTGGCGGCCGACATCCTCGGCCGGGTGGTCGCGCGGCCGCAGGAGATCGACGTGAGCCTGGTCGCCGCGTTCCTCGGCGGCCCCTTCTTCATCGCCCTGGTCCGGCGGCGGCGGATGGCGGGGCTGTAGGCGATGCGCGCGAAGACGGTGGAGGCGATGGAGGCGATGGACACGACCCGGAAGGTGGCCTTCCGGCTGGACCGGCCCGCCGTCTCCGGCACGGTGCACGTGCGGACGGCGCTGGTGGGGCTGGCGCTGGCGGCCGTGACGTTCCTGGTGTTCTGCGGGACGGTCGCGTTCGGCAGCGGCGGTTACACGGTGCCGCTCACGCAGGTGGTGCCCGCGCTGTGGGGCGGCGGCGACACCGCCTCGCTGTTCGTGGTGCGCGAGCTGCGGCTGCCGAGGGCGTCGGTCGCCCTCGCGGCGGGCGCGGCGTTCGGCGCGGCGGGCGCGGTCTTCCAGTCGGTGACGCGCAACCCCCTGGCCAGCCCGGACATGCTCGGCATCACCCAGGGCGCGGGCGCGGCGGTGGCCGCCGGGATGGTGCTGGGCACCGGCGCCGGGCTCGGCACGCAGGACCTCGGGCTGGCGGGGGCGCTGACGGCCGGGGTCCTGGTGTACGCGCTGGCGTGGAACCGGGGCACGACCGGCTACCGGATCGTGCTGGTGGGCGTCGGGGTGAGCTGGATGGGCCTCAGCCTCACCTACCACCTGCTCAGCCGGGCCGAGCTGCACCAGGCGCAGAAGGTGCTGGGCTGGCTGGTCGGCAACCTCAACGACCGGGGCTGGGAGCACGCCCGGCCGACGGCGCTGGCGCTGGCGGCGCTGCTGCCGACGCTGCTGCTGCTCGGCCGCCTGCGCCGGACGCTGATGCTGGGCGACGAGGTCGCCGCCGGGCTCGGCACGCCGGTCCAGCGCACCCGGCTGGCGCTGCTGCTGTGCGGGACGGCGCTGGCGGCGTTCGCGACCGCCGCGGCCGGTCCGGTGCTGTTCGTCGCGCTGGCCTCGCCGCAGATCGCCCAGCGGCTGACCCGCGCCGCCGCCCCGCCGGTGGCGGCCGCCGCGCTCACCGGGGCGTCGCTGGTGCTGGTCTCCGACCTGGTCGCCCAGCGGGCGTTCGGCTCGCTGATGCTGCCCGTCGGCGTGGTGACCGGGGTGCTCGGCGCGCCGTTCCTGCTGTGGCAGCTCGCGCGCGCCAACCGGGCGGGCTCGGGCGGGTGAACGCCGCCCTTCGCAGGCGGTCCCGGGAACGCGGCGGCCCCGTCCGCGTCGGGCGCGGGCGGGGCCGGAGGGACCGCGCGGCAGGCCGGGGCCGGGTCAGGACGGCTGCTCCTCCTGGGCGGCGATGTCCCTGCGGATCTCCTCCATGTCCAGGGCGCGGGCCTGGGCGACCAGGTCCTCCAGGACGTGCTCGGGCAGCGCGCCCGGCTGGGAGAAGACCATCACGTTGTCGCGGATGATGGCCAGCGTCGGGATCGAGGTGATCTGGAACGCGGCGGCCAGCTCCTGCTCGGCCTCGGTGTCCACCTTGGCGAACACGACGTCCTCGTGGCGCTCGGAGACCTTCTCGTAGACCGGCGCGAACTGGCGGCACGGCCCGCACCACGACGCCCAGAAGTCGATCAGGACCATGTCGTGGGACTCCACCGTCTCGGTGAAGGTCTCCTTGGTCAGCTCGATCGTGGCCATGCTCTCCTCCTGGATCCTCGGGCGGGCCGGGTGCGCGGTCGGCCACCGGCGCCCCGTACAACCGGAGGAGGACCGTCCGCATTCCGTCCGATCACTTGCTGGGTTCCGGCGCGTCGCAGGAGATCTTGGGGTTGAGGCCGATGTAGTTGAGCGGCCCCGCGATGATCGTCACCAGGATCGTCCCGACCTTGCTGCAGTTCTCGACCTCGCCCGTGTAGTAGCCGCGCTGCCCGCCCGCGATGGCGCCGATCACCAGCCAGACGATGAGTACGAGCGATCCGATCCTCATGACACGACCTCTCTTCCAACGGCGGTGTCGGACCTGTCCCCGCAAAACGGGACAGAAAACTGCGCCCAGATCATGTTTTGCCCGCTTTGCGACTCTCCTGGTTTGATAAGGCTTACCTAAGTTGCTGATCATCGAAGTGGGGGGACGTGGACGAGGCGCTGACAGGGCGGCGGGTGCTGTGGGGCGCCGTCCGGGGACAGTGGCGGGACGTGGCGGTCAGCTCCGTCCTCACCTCCGGGCACCAGATCGGCGAGACGCTGGTCCCCGTCCTGATCGGCCTGGCGGTGGACCGGGCGATCGGGCGCGGCGACGGCGGCGCGCTGCTGCTGTGGCTGGCCGTCCTCGCCGTCGTCTACCTCGGCCTGTCGTGGGGCTTCCGGCTCGGCGCCGGGGCCGGGGAGCGGGCCGGGGCCCGCGCCGCCCACGGCCTGCGGACCGCGCTGGTGCGGCGGGTCCTGGACCCGCGCGGCGGCGCGGCCGACGGGCGGCTGCCCGGCGCCCTGGCCACCATCGCCACCGAGGACGCCCGGCGCGTCGGCGCGGTCAACGTGGCGGTCTTCGCCGGGGTCGCGGCGCTGGTGGCGATCGTGGTGGCGGCCGTGGTGCTGCTGCGGGTGTCGCTCCCGCTCGGCCTGCTGGTGCTGCTCGGCACCCCCGCGCTGCTGGCGGCCGGGCACCTGCTGAGCAAGCCCCTGGAGCGCCGCAGCCACGCCGAGCAGGAACGCGCCGCCCACGCCTCGGCCGTCGCCGCCGACCTGATCGGCGGGCTGCGGGTGCTCAAGGGCGTCGGCGCCGAGTCGGCCGCCGTCCGGCGCTACCGGCGCATCAGCGGCGAGTCGCTGACCGCCACGGTCCGCGCGGCGCGGGCCGAGGCCTGGCAGAACGGCACCGTGCTCGCCCTCACCGGGACCTTCATCGCGATCGTCGCGCTGATCGGCGGGCGGCTCGCGGCGGCCGGCGACATCTCCCTGGGCGACCTGGTCACCGCCGTCGGCCTGGCGCTGCTGCTGCTCGGGCCGCTCCAGGTGCTGGCGTGGGTGAACACCGAGTTCGCGCAGGCGCGGGCCTCGGCCGCCCGGATCGCCGAGGTGCTGGCCTCCCCCGCCGCCGTCCCGCCCGGCGACGCCGAACCGGCGCGCCCGGTGCGCGGGCACGTCCGGCTGACCGGCGTGACCTGCGGCACGCTGCGCGGCCTCGACCTGGAGGCGCGGCCCGGCGAGCTGGTCGGGGTGGTCGCCGCCGACCCCGCCGACGCCGTCGCGCTGCTGCGCTGCCTGGGCCGCGAGCGCGACCCCGACGACGGCGCGGTGGAGCTGGACGGCGTCCGGCTGGCCTCGCTCGACCCCGGCGACGTGCGGCGGGAGATCCTGGTGGCCCCGCACGACGCCGACCTGTTCGACGGCACCCCGCTGGACAACGTCTCCGCCGCCGCCCGCCTCGACGCGCGCGCGGCCCTGACCGCCGCCGGAGCCGACGACGTGGACGCGGCCGCCCCGGTCGGCGAGGGCGGCCGGTCCCTGTCGGGCGGGCAGCGGCAGCGGGTCGCGCTGGCCCGCGCGCTGGCCGCCGACGCGCCCGTGCTGGTGCTGCACGACCCGACGACCGCCGTCGACGCCGTCACCGAGGCGCGGATCGCCGACGGGATCCGCGCCCTGCGCACCGGCCGCACGACGATCGTGGTCACCACGAGCCCGGCGCTGCTGGCCGTCACCGACCGCGTGGTGCTGCTGACCGGCGGCCGGGCCGCCGACACCGCGCCGCACGCCGAGCTGGTCGACCGGCACGACGACTACCGGACGGCGGTGCTGGCATGACCCCCTCCCCCGAGACCCCCGAGACCCCCGAGTCCCCCGGGGCTCCCGACGCCCTGCTCCCCACCGCCTCCGGCGCGCGCGTGCGCGCCGTGCTCGGCGAACTGGTCCGCCCGCACCGGGAACTGGCCGCCGCCGGCTTCACCGTGCTCGCCGCCGCGACCGGCGTCGGGCTGGTGACCGCCCCCGCGCTCGGCCGCGTCGTCGACATCGTGGCCGACCACCGGCCCGCCTCGGCCGTCACGCCCGTGGCCGTGCTGCTGGTGGCCGTCGCGGTCGTCCAGGGCCTCGCCACGGCGGCCGGGCTGTCGCTGGTGTCGCGGCTCGGCGAGACCGTCCTGGCCCGCCTGCGCGAGCGGTTCGTCGAACGCGCGCTGTCCCTCCCGCTGGCGGAGGTCGAGCGGGCGGGCACCGGCGACCTGACCGCGCGCGTCACCGGCGACGTCTCGCTGGTCGCCGAGGCGGTCCGGCGGGCGCTGCCCGAGCTGGTCCGCTCCAGCCTGGCGATCGTCCTGACGCTGGCCGCGATGGCGCTGCTGGACTGGCGGTTCCTGTTGGCGGCGCTGGTGGCGCTGCCCGTCCAGGTCGCCACGGCCCGCTGGTACGTGCGGCGCGCCACGTCGCTGTACGCGCGGCAGCGGATCGAGACGGGCAAGCAGCAGCAGCGCCTGCTCGACAGCATCGGCGGGGGCGCGACCGTGCGCGCGTTCCGGCTGGAGGACGACCACACCGAACGCGTCGCGCGTTCCTCCGGGTCGGTCGTGGACTGGACCCTGCGGGGCGTCCACCTGGTGCTGCGGTTCTACAACCGGCTGCACGTGGCCGAGTTCGCCGGGCTGGCCGCCGTGCTGGCCGCCGGGTTCTGGCTGGTGCGGGGCGGGTCGGTGTCGGTCGGCACCGCGACCGCCGCCGCGCTGTACTTCCACAACCTGTTCGCCCCGATGAACACCGTGCTGGTGCTGCTGGACGACGCGCAGGCCGCCGCCGCGGGCCTGGCCCGCCTGGTCGGGGTCGCCGACCGTCCCGCCGCCGAGGCCACCGGCCGCCCGGTCCCGGCCGAGGCGACGGTGTCGGCCAAGGGCGTCGAGCACGCCTACCTGCCGGACCGCCCCGTGCTGCACGGCGTGGACCTGGACCTGCGGGCCGGGGAGCGCGTCGCGCTCGTCGGCGCCAGCGGCGCGGGCAAGACGACGCTGGCCCGGATCGTCGCGGGCGTCCACCCGCCGACCGGCGGCACCGTGCGGCTCGGCGGCGTCGCCCTGGACGAGCTGGGCCCGGACGCGACCCGCCGCGCCGTCGCGCTGGTCACCCAGGAGGTCCACGTGTTCGCCGGGCCGCTCGCCGACGACCTGCGGCTGGCCCGCCCGGACGCCTCCGACGCCGACCTGCGCCGGGCGCTGGACCGGGTCGGCGCGCTCGGCTGGGCCGAGGCCCTGCCCGAGGGACTGGACACCGTCGTCGGCGAGGGCGGCCACCGCCTCACCGGGGCGCAGGCCCAGCAGCTCGCGCTCGCCCGGCTGGTGCTGGCCGACCCGCCGGTCGCGGTGCTGGACGAGGCGACGGCGGAGGCGGGCAGCACCGGCGCCCGCGCGCTGGAGCGGTCCGCCGCCGCGGCCGTGGAGGGCCGCACCGCGCTGATCGTCGCGCACCGTCTCACCCAGGCCGCCGCCGCCGACCGCGTCCTGGTCATGGACGGCGGGCGCGTCGTGGAGAGCGGCACCCACGCCGAGCTCCGCGACGCGGGCGGCCGCTACGCCGAGCTGTGGGCCGCCTGGTCCGGCTCCCGCACCGCTCCCTGACCCCCGTCCGGCCCCTTCGGGAAGGCTGATCCACGACCGTGACCGAGCAGAACGTCCCGGAGCTGAGCGCCGCCGGGCTCCGGCTGGCCTACGACGGCCGCGTCGTCGTGGACGACCTGGACCTGACCGTCCCGCCGGGGAAGGTCACCGTCATCGTCGGGGCCAACGCCTGCGGCAAGTCCACCCTGCTGCGGGCGCTGGCGCGGCTGCTGTCGCCCCGGGCGGGGCGGGTGCTGCTGGACGGGCGCGCGCTGTCGTCGATCCCGACGCGGACGCTGGCGCGGCGGCTGGGCATCCTGCCCCAGTCGCCCGTGGCGCCGGAGGGCCTGACCGTCGGGGAGCTGGTGGGCCAGGGGCGGTCGCCGCACCAGACGTGGTGGCGGCAGTGGTCGGCCGACGACGAGCGCGCCGTCGCCCGCGCCCTGGAGTGCACCGGGATGACCGACCTGGCCGGCCGGGCGGTGGACGAGCTGTCGGGCGGGCAGCGGCAGCGCGCCTGGATCGCGATGGCCGTCGCGCAGGAGACACCGGTCCTGCTGCTGGACGAGCCGACGACCTACCTCGACCTCGCCCACCAGGTCGACGTGCTGGACCTGGTCGTCGACCTGAACCGCGACGAGGGCCGCACCGTCCTGATGGTGCTGCACGACCTGAACCAGGCGTGCCGGTACGCCGACCACATCGTCGCGATGAAGGCCGGGAGGGTCGTGGCGCGGGGGGCGCCCCGCGAGGTCGTCACGGCGGCGCTGGTCGCCGACGTGTTCGGCCTGGAGTGCGAGATCGTGCCGGATCCGGTCAGCGGCACGCCGCTGGTCGTCCCGATCGGCCGCCACCACCGGGCGCCGGGCGCCCCCGCCTGAGCGGGGGCGCCCCTCCTCCCCGGCCGGCGGCTCAGCCGGTCCGCTGCGGGACGTTCCAGGGGTTGTCGTCGCGCAGCGGCTCCGGCAGCAGCTCCGGCGGCCAGTTCTGGAACGCCACCGGGCGCAGGAACCGTTCGACGGCGGCGGTGCCCACCGAGGTGGTGAGCGGCGCGGTGGTCGCCGGGAACGGCCCGCCGTGCTGCATGGCGGAGGTGACCGACACGCCGGTGGGCCACTGGTTCCACAGCACCCGGCCGCTGCGGTCGACCAGCGTCGCCGCCAGGGCCGCCAGGTCGGCGGCCTCGTCGGGCTCGGCGTGCAGCGACGCGGTGAGCTGGCCGGGCAGCGCGGCGACGGCGTCCGCGACCTCGGCCAGGTCGTCGTAGGTCACCACGAGCCCGAGCGGCCCGAAGCACTCCTGCGCCGCGTCCCGGTCGGCCCGGAACGCCGCCAGGTCCATCGTCAGCAGGCGGGGCCGCAGGACGTCCTCCGGCCACACCGCGCGGCGGACGCCGGGGCGTTCGGCCAGGGCGGCGGCGGTGTCGACGAACCCGGCGGCGATGCGGTCGTTGAGCATCGGCGCGGCCGGGGCCCCGGCCACCAGCGGCGTGAGGTGCTCCACCAGCGACGCGGGCGCGAACAGCAGGCCGGGGTTGGTGCAGAACTGGCCCGCCCCCAGGGTGAGGGACCCGACGTACCCCTCGGCGATCTCCCGGGCGCGGGCGGCGGCGGCGCGCGGGGTGACCACGACCGGGTTGACGCTGCCGAGCTCGCCGTAGAACGGGATCGGCACCGGGCGTTCGGCGGCGATCCTCGCCAGGGTCAGCCCGCCGCGTTCGGAGCCGGTGAACGCGGCGGCGGCCAGCGCCGGGTGCCGCAGCGCCTCCACGCCCTCGGTCTCCCCCTCGATCAGGCCGAACACGCCCTCGGGCAGCGCCTTGGCGACGATCTCGGCGGTGCGGCGCGACAGCCGGGGGTGGCCGGGGTGGGCCTTGACCACGACGGGGCAGCCCGCCGCCAGCGCCGCGGCGGTGTCGCCGCCGGCGACGCTGAACGCGAACGGGAAGTTGCTGGCGGCGAACACCAGCACCGGGCCGATCGGCGCGCGGTAGCGGCGCAGGTCGGGACGGGGGCCGGTGGGCCAGTCGGGGTCGGGCCGGTCGATGCGGGCGTCGTGGAGGGCGCCCTCGCGGACCAGCTCGGCGAACAGCCCGAGCTGGAAGGTGGTGCGGGTCAGCTCGCCGTTCAGCCGCGCGTCGGGAAGGTGCGACTCGGCGGCGGCCAGCCCGACGAGCTCGGCGCGGGCCGCCTCCAGCGCGGCGGCGACGGCCTCCAGGGCCTCGGCGCGCGCGGCGGGCGGGGTGCCCGCCCAGCCGGCGGCGGCGGACGCGGCGGCGGTGACCGCCTGGTCCGGGGTCATGTGCTGCTCCCTTCGGGGGTCGCGGGCGGGGTCGGGTCGGCGGCGCGGCGGTTCTCCGCCGAGTGCCGGTAACCGTAGAACGCGTACACGATCATGCCAAGGACCATCCAGCCCGCGAAGCGGGCCCAGGTGACCCAGTCGAGGTTGGCGATCAGCCAGACCGAGAACGCGACGCCGACCAGCGGGACGACCGGCACCCACGGGGTGCGGAAGCCGCGCGGCAGGTCGGGGCGGGTGCGGCGCATCACGATGACGGCGAGCGCCACCACGATGAACGCCGACAGGATGCCGATGTTGGTCAGGTCGGCGGCCTCGCGGATCGGCAGCAGCCCGGCGATGACGGCCGAGCCGACGCCGACGATCCAGATCACGCGGGTCGGCACGGCCCGCGTGGGGTGGTTGCGCGCGAAGTAGGCGGGCAGCAGCCCGTCGCGGCTCATCGAGAACCAGACGCGGGTGACCGCCAGCATGTTGGCCAGGGCGGAGCTGGCGATGCCGAGCACCGCGCCGACCGCGATGATCGTCCCGACCCAGGCCAGGCCGACCGAGGACATGGCGCTGGAGAACGGGCTCCTGGTGTCGATGTCCTGGTAGCTCTGCATGCCCAGCATCACCAGGCAGACCAGCAGGTAGATGACGGCGGCGATGCCGAGCGAGATGACGATCGCCCTGGGCAGCACCTTCTTGGCCTCGGCGCTCTCCTCGGCGGCGGCGCTCATCGCGTCGTAGCCGTACACCGCGAAGAACGTGGTGGCGGCCCCGGCGACCGCGCCGCTGATGCCGAACGGCAGGAACGGCGTGTAGTTGCCGCCGGAGATGTGGAAGGCGCCGACGACCAGCACCAGCGCGACGATGGCGAGCTTGACGACCACCAGGATCGTCTCGAAGCGGGCCGACTCGCGGGTGCCGCGCGACAGCACGAACGCCAGCAGCAGGCACAGCAGCGCCGCGAACAGGTCCACCTTGTGGCCCGCCCCGGTGCCGGGCGCGCCCAGCGCCCAGGTCGGCAGGTCGAGGCCGATCTGCTCGCACAGGTAGGACAGGTAGCCGGAGATGGCGATGGCGACGACCGCGACGATCGCGGTGTACTCCAGCAGCAGGTCCCAGCCGATCGCCCAGCCGACGAGCTCGCCGAGGGTGGCGTAGGAGTAGGTGTAGGCGGAGCCGGCCTTCGGGATCATTCCGGCGAACTCGGCGTAGCACAGGGCGGCGGCGGAGCTGGCGATGATCGCGATCAGGAACGAGATCATCACGCCGGGTCCGGCGTCCTCGTGGGCGACGACCCCGGCCAGCGAGAACACGCCCGCGCCGACCAGGCCGCCCAGGCTGAGGGCGACCAGCTGCCACAGGCCCATGGTGCGCCTGAGGCCGCCCTCGGTCTCCTGCTCGGAGGAGTCGACGGGCTTGAGGCGGAACACGCCCGCCCTGGAGAAGGTTCCGGTCCGCCCGGCGGGGGCCGGACCGGAGCCGGTTTCTGGCATGACTCGGGACATGGGGGTCCCTCCCGGATGGGTGCGGGGGATGCGATGGGGGTGACCGCGCGCCCGGAGTCGGCGGACGCGCGGTGAACGGCGGCCCTGGGGCCGCCGGTTGCCCCTTCGGGGCGTTGGGATCTGTTCTCCGGTGGCCCCCGGCCGTCGCGCGAGCGCGTGACCCGGCCGGTGAGGCGACGCCGGAGGCGAGCCGCACCGGGCGGATCGCGAAGCGGTGCCGCACTCGCCCGGGCACGGTCACGGCGCGAGCCGCCGGGCGGGCGCCGTGGGCCGGGACCGCGGGGACACCGCCGTCAGGGGGCGGGTCTCAGAGGACGAAGCCCTCGGGGAACGGGTCGCTCGGGTCGAGCAGGTAGTTGGCGGTGCCGGTGATCCAGGCGCGGCCGGAGAACTCCGGGACGACGGCGGGCACGCCGCCGACCTCGGTGGTGCCGACCAGGCGGCCGGTGAAGCGGGTGCCGATGAACGACTCGTTGACGAACTCGGTGTCCAGGGCCAGTTCGCCGCGCGCGTGGAGCTGGGCCATGCGGGCGGAGGTGCCGGTGCCGCAGGGCGACCGGTCGAACCACCCGGGATGGATCGCCATGGCGTTGCGCGAGTGCTCGGCGTCCGAGCCGGGCGCGAGGAACTGCACGTGCTTGCAGCCGCCGATCAGCGGGTCGGCGGGGTGGCGCGGGCGGTTCCGCTCGTTGACCGCGGCCATGATGTCGAGCCCGGCGCGCAGGATGTCGTCCTTGCGGGCGCGGTCGAACGGCAGGCCGACGCTCTCGATGTCCACGATGGCGTAGAAGTTGCCGCCGTAGGCCATGTCGTAGCGGACCTCGCCGAGCCCCGGCACCTCGACCCGGGCGTCCCGGTCCAGGGCGAACGACGGGACGTTGCGCAGGGTGACCTGCTCGGCGCGGCCGTCGCGGACCCGGACGCGGGCCTCCACCAGCCCGGCGGGCGCGTCGAGGCGCACGACGGTCTCGGGTTCGGTGACCTCGACCATGCCGGTCTCCACCAGCACGGTCGCGACCCCGATGGTGCCGTGCCCGCACATCGGCAGGAACCCGCTCACCTCGATGTAGAGCACGCCCCAGTCGGCGTCCGGCCGGGTGGGCGGCTGGAGGATCGCGCCGCTCATCGCCGGGTGCCCGCGCGGCTCGTCCACCAGGAAGCGGCGCAGGCCGTCCAGGTGCTCGATCGCGTGACGGCGGCGTTCGGCCATGGTGTCGCCGGGGATCACCGGGACGCCGCCGGTCACCACGCGCGTCGGCATCCCCTCGGTGTGGGAGTCGACGGCGCTGATGGTCCGGACCGACCTCATGCGCCCCTCCTCTTCCGGAGGGCGGCGATGGCGCGTTCCATGTCGGCGGTGACGCCCGCGCGGTGCTCCTCGACCAGCGGGCCGCGCGGCGGGCGGCACGGGCCGCCGTACCGGCCGACCATCTCCATGCCGAGCTTGATGGCCTGCACGAACTCGGTGCGCGAGTCCCAGCGGAACGCGGCGACCAGCGGCTCGTACAGCTCGCGGGCCTCGGCGACCCTCCCCTGCAGCGCCAGCTCGTACAGCTCGACGGACTCGGCGGGGAACACGTTGGGGAACCCGGCGAACCATCCGGTGGCGCCCATCAGCAGCGCCTCCAGGGTGACGTCGTCGGCACCGGCGACCACCTCGACGCCGGGGGCCTTCTCGCGGATCTCCAGGACGCGGCGCACGTCGCCGGAGAACTCCTTGACGGCCACCACGTTGTCGATCTGCGCGATCTCGGCGAGCAGCTCGGGGGTCAGGTCGACCTTGGTGTCGATCGGGTTGTTGTAGACCATGACCGGCAGGCCGACCGAGGCGACGGCCTCGAAGTGCGCGACGACCTCGCCGGGGTTGGCGCGGTACATGGTCGGCGGCAGGCACAGCACGCCGTCCGCGCCGTCCTCGGCGGCGACCTCGGCCCAGTGCCTCGCCTGGTGGGAGCCGGGGCCGTGGACGCCGACCACCACCACGCCGTCGTCGCCGACGGTCTCCACGGCGGTGCGGGCGACGCGGCGGCGCTCCTCGTCGGTGAGCGAGGAGTACTCGCCGAGGGAGCCGTTGGGGCCGACGCCGCGGCAGCCGTTGTCGACCAGCCAGCGGCAGTGCTCGGCGTAGCGGTCGTAGTCCACGGCCAGCCCGGCGGGCGCGGACGCGTCCTCCTTGTAGGGGAGCGCGGTCGCGACGATGACGCCGCCGAGGCCGGTGACCTTCTCCTTGCTCACGGGGTGCCCTCCTTGGGGGGTCGTGCCAGTTCGCCGAGCCGGATCGGCTGGGCGACGGGTCGGTGGTGCGGGGTGGCGGTCCGGGTGACCCGGCCGCCGAGCAGCGCGGCCACGGCGGGCCCGCAGATCCGGGCCTGGCAGGGGCCGAGGCCCGCGCGGGTGCCGAGCCGGACGGCGCGGTCGGAGCCGCCGGCCGGGTCGTCGGCGGCGCGGCACAGCGCGCCGTAGGTGGTCTCCTCGCAGCGGCAGACCACGGTCCGCGGGGTCAGCCAGCTCTTCCAGCCGTCGCCGACCGGGTGGGCGGCGGCGAGGCGGCGCGCGAACGCGCGGCCCTGGTCGCGGCGGCGGCGCACGGCGCGCAGCTCGGGCGCGTCGGGGGATCCTCCCCCGGCGAGCCAGCCCGCCAGCAGCCCCTCGGCTCGGGCGGCGGGCGCCCCGGCCACGCCGGTGATCTCACCGGCGGCGTGGACGCCGGGGGCGGTGGTGCGCTGGTCGTCGTCGACGTCCACGAACGCCGTGCCGTCCTCCGGCCCGTCGCGCAGCGCGCATCCGGCGGCGAGCGGCAGTTCGAGCTGGGGGCTGAAGCCGTGGGTGACGCACACGGCGTCGACGGGGACGGCGCGTTCGGTGCCGGGGACCACCGACCAGTCGGCGCGCAGCCGGGCGGTGACGGCCTCCTCCACGCGTCCGTCGCCGCGCGCGGCGATGACGGCGCGGCCCGTGCGGTAGGGGACGCGGTGGCGCGCCAGCAGCGCGGTGTACCCGGCCAGCTCGGCGGCCTTTCCGGGCTGGGACGCCAGCTCCCGGGGTCGGGCGCCCCAGCCGCGCAGGACGGTGGCGGCGGGGTTGGCCTCCAGCACCCCCCGCACGCGGGACCCGGCCTCCAGCAGGGACGCGGCGACCGGCAGCAGGAACGGCCCGGACCCGGCGACCAGCACCTCGTCGCCGACGGCGAGGCGTTCGCCCTTGGCCAGGGCCTGGGCGGCCCCGGCGGTGAACACGCCGGGCAGGTCCCAGCCGGGGAACGGCAGGACGCGGTCGTGCGCGCCGGTGGCCAGCACGAGGGCGTCCGGGTCGAGGACGGACCGGTCGCGTCCGGCGCCGTCGGGGCCGTGCACCAGGTGGACGCGCGGGGGCCGCGCGTCGCCGGGGTCGCGGCGTTCCAGCGACCACACCGACGTCTCGGCCAGCCAGGTGCAGCGCGGGTGCCCCAGCACGTGGCGGCGGGCCCGGTCGAACGCGGCCCAGCCGTGGTGCAGCCGGCCCGGGCGCTCGGCGGCGAACGCCTCGGGCAGCATCCGGTGGTACTGCCCGCCGGGGGACTCGGCCGCGTCGAGCAGGGTGACGCGGGCCCCGGCGCGCAGGGCGGCAGCGGCGGCGGCCAGCCCGGCGGGGCCCGCGCCGACGATGACGACGTTCCGGCTCACCGGGCCTCCCTCGACTGGGTGGCGACCTGGTCGCCGTCGGCGGCGCGGCGGCGGCAGGCCCGCACGTCGGGTTCGCCGTTGACGGTGACCAGGCAGTCGAAGCACACGCCGATGCCGCAGAACACCCCGCGCGGTGCGCCCGACGGCCCGGCGCGCCAGGCGCGGCGGCCGTTGGCCAGCAGCACGCCCGCGATGGTCTGGCCCGCGACGCCGGACAGCGCGTCGCCGTCGACGGTGATGCTCAGGGGCGTGTCGCGGCGGCGGACCGCGTCGCGGTCGGCCCGGACGAGTCTGGGGCTCACTGGTCGTCTCCTTCGAACAGCACGGCGGGCCGGTCCACCCGGAACGGCCCCGCGTCGATCTCCGGCTCGCGGCCCAGCAGCAGGTCGGCCAGCACGCGTCCGGTGCCGACCGACAGGCCGATCCCGGCGCCCTCGTGGCCGGTGGCGTGCCACAGGCCGGGCAGGCGCGGGTCGGGGCCGATGACCGGCAGGTGGTCGGGGACATAGGGGCGGAAGCCGCCGTAGGCGCGCATCACCGGGACCCCGGCCAGGCGGGGGAACAGCCGCAGCGCCTTGCCCGCGATCACCGACAGCACCTCGGGGCGGATCCGGTCGTCGAAGCCGACGCGGCGGCGGGAGGAGCCCAGCAGGATCGTCCCGGCGCGGGTGGACTCCACCACCGCCGACGCCTGGAGCTCCTCGGCGCCGCTGCCGACCGCGCCCACGTAGTCGGCGTCGTAGACCTTGTGGAAGACGGTGGGCGGCTGCGGGGTGGTGACCAGCACCTCGCCGCGCCGGGGCCGCACGTCGACCGGCGCGCCGAGGCGTTCGGCGACGGCGCCGGACCAGGGGCCGGCCGCGTTGACGAACACGTCGCCCTCGACGGTCCCGGCGGAGGTGCGGACGGCGGTGATCCGGCCGCCGCGCGTGACCGCGCCGAGGACCTCCACGCCGGTGCGCAGCCCGGCCCCGGCGCGCAGCGCGTCGCCCAGCAGGAACGCCGCCGCGCCCACCGGCTGCACCTGGGCGTCCTCGGGGTAGTGGACGGCGAGCGCGAAGTCGCGGGTCACCTGGGGTTCGGCGGCGGCGAGGCCGGGGGCGTCCAGGGTCTCGACGGTGACGCCCGCCGCGCGCTGCCCGGCCGCGAACTCCTCCAGGCCGCGGGCCCCGGCGTCGGTGGTGGCGACGACGATGCCGCCCTTGGGATCCCACTCGACCCGGTCGGCGTCCGATCGCCCGGCGGCCTCGGCGAGGGCCTCCTCCCACAGACGCCGCGACATCCGGGCCAGCTCCAGTTCGGGGCCGGGGCCCTTGTCGGACACCAGCACGTTGCCCTCGCCGTGCGCGGTGGTCGCCGCCGCCGGGCCGCCGCGGTCCAGGACGGTCACCGCCAGCCCGGCCCGCGCCAGCTCGCGCGCGCAGGCCGCGCCGACGATCCCGGCGCCCAGCACCACGACCCGCATGCTCACCTCCGATGAACGTTCGGTAAACCGAACGCTTCGGAGGCTATGCCTCCCGGCCGACCAGTGTCAACGCCCCCGGGCGCACCGGGTCACTCTTTTTCCGGCAGGCAGGGCAACCGCGTGGGCGCCGAGTGAAGCCGCTGGTCAGCGCGGTACTGGAGGAGCAGCACCGAGCGGACGGGGCCGTCGAGGGCGGTGTAGGAGTGCGGCAGCAGCGCGTCGAACCCGACGTAGTCGCCGGGGCCGAGCTCGACCTCCCGTCCGTCGACCCGAACGCCGAGCCGCCCGGCCTGCACGATGGTGTGCTCGGTGCCGACGTGGCCGAGCGAGTCCTGCCGCGAGTCGGCCCTGACCTGCTGGTCGTACACCTCGAAGATCGCCTCACCGGACTCGATGCCGCGCAGCGGGCGCAGGTCCACGCCCTGGCCGCGCAGCACCTCGACGTCCGCGCCGCGCACCACGGTCAGGCCGGCGGCGCGCGGCGGGTCCAGCAGGTCGGAGATGGGGACGGCCAGCACCCGCGACAGGCTGAAGACCGTCTCGATGGTCGGGTTGCCCGACCCGGCCTCCAGCTGCGACAGCGTGGCCTTGCCGATGCCGGAGCGGCGGGCCAGCTCCGACAGCGACAGGTCCCGTTCGCCCCGGACGCGCCGGAGGTTGGTCGCCAGCGTCTCCCGCACCGACTCGCCTGGAGCGTTCACACCCGTCCCTTTCCCTCACCCGTTCGCTTTACCGAACGAGTATAGGCGCGGGCCCTCAGCCGGCCCGCCGCAGCATTCCCCAGCTCCGCGGGCCGCCGTCGGGCAGGTCGGTCTCGGCGGTCACCGCGAAGCCGAAGCGGCGGTAGAAGCGGACGTTGCGCTCGTCGGAGGTCTCCAGGTAGACGTCGTGGCCGTCGCGGTCGGCGGCCTCCAGCCCGGGCAGCAGCACCGCGGCCCCGAGCCCGGCGCCCCGCCGGTCGCGGCGCACCCCGATCGAGGCCAGGAACCAGCACGGCCCGGCGGGCCGGTGCGGGCCCATGGCCTCCTCGAACGCCATGCCCCGCGCGACCCGGTCGCCGTACAGCTCCAGCACCTCGGGGGCGGTGAACAGCTCGGCGGGGACTTCGCTGTCCGGCCGCGTCCACAGCGACACGGCCTCCGGCACCCCCTCCCCCGCCACCCAGCCGCTGCCGTAGGGCAGCGCGACCCGTTCGGCGAAGTACAGCTGCAACGCGCGCAGCCGCCGCTCGTGGTCGTCGGCGGGGATGACCCAGCGGGTGTAGGCGTAGTCGGCGAAGGCGTCGGCCAGGACGTCGGCGATCCCGTCCAGGTCGCCGGGCGTGGCGGTACGGACGGCAGCGGCCCCGATGTTCTCGTCACTCATCATGATCATGCTATTCGCCCACCCCTCCGCGGGGTCACGCCGGGACGGCGACGTGCCGGTCCAGATGGCCGGCGACCGTAGCGACGAACAGGCCGGGCTCCCCGAAGGGCAGCCCGCGCCCGCCTGGCAGGTCCACCGGTTCGGCGCGCGGGACCAGGCGGGCCGTCCCGTCCGAGGGCGGACGGCCGGTCGCTCAGCGGGACCGCAGCGCGTCCAGGGCCTCGCGGATCGCGCTCGCCCCGCCGGGCCAGCGGGCGTCCCGGGCGGCGCGGTCCAGGTCGTAGGCGTCCAGCAGGGCGTGGTCCAGAGGGGCGACCGGCTCGGTGACGCCCTCGCCGTCCAGGTACCTGCGGCGCGGGACGCCGACGAACCCGACCTCCCACAGGACGCCCGCGCAGTCCCGGGCGAACGAGCCGCCCCGCTCGAACAGCATGATCAACGGTTCGTAGGGGTCGGGCAGGTCCGGCAGCGCCGCGCCCTCGTCCCGGACGGCCGCCATGGCCAGGGCCCATCGCGCCGACCGGCGGTCGTCGTGGCTCGCGTACGCGTTCGCCAGCGTCTCGTCGACCCGCCGGACGAGGGCGGCGTCGGCCTCGATCCCGGGCGCGACCTCGCCGGGGATGTCGAAGACCGTGGCCCGCAGCCCCAGGTGGCGCGCCCACAACGCGCCGATGCGCATGTGCTCCCGGAACAGCAGGGGCCACGACGGCAGCGGTTCGCCGCCCCACCGGGCGGCCTCCAGCCGTTCGGTGAGCGTTCTCGCCCGGTCGCCCATCCGCCTCCCGCCCCTTTCTCCGGTGACCGCGACAACGGTAGCTCTCTCTTGTGGAATGAAGCGTTCCGTTCTGCTACTATGGGAACAGAACGTTCCGCTCTGGAAAAGGAGTTACGGTATGACCTTCCTGGTGACGGGTGCGACGGGCATGGTCGGTCGGCACGTGGTGGCGGAACTGCTGCGGCTCGGACGGGACGTGCGCGCGCTCAGCCGCACCCCCGAGAAGGCGGACCTGCCCGCGGGCGTCGAGGTCGTCGGCGGCGACCTGGCCGACACCGGGTCCCTGGAGGCCGCGTTCGACGGCGTCACGGGGGTCCACCTGATCAACTTCGCGGGCGACGGGTACGGGGCCCTCGACAACGGCCCGGAGCTGGTGGACCTGATGGTCCGCAAGGGCGTGCGGCGGGTGACCCTGCTCGGCGGGCGCGACGAGGGAGCGCTGGAGAAGGCCCTGACCGCGAGCGACCTGGAGTGGACGATGCTCGTCCCGGTCGAGTTCATGGGCAACACGCTGCTGTGGTGGGCCGAGAGCGTGCGGGCCGAGGGCGTGGTGCGCGAGCCGTTCGGCGGGCGGCTCAGCGCGATGGTCCACGAGGCCGACATCGGCGCGGTCGCCGCGACCGTGCTGGCCGAGGGCGGGTACGCGGGCCGGGAGCTGGTGCTGACCGGGCCCGAGGCGATCACGACGGCGGAGAAGGTGCGGATCCTGGCCGGGGCGGTCGGGCGCGACATCGCGTTCGTCGAGCTGACCGAGCAGGAGGCCCGGGAGAAGTGGGCGGCCGACGGGATGGCCGCCGAGCTGATCGAGTTCCTGGTGGACGCGCTCGGCAACACCCCCGAGATCGGCTACACGGTCGCGCCGACGGTGCCGGAGGTGCTGGGACGCCCGGCGCTGACGTTCGCGGAGTGGGCGGCCGGCAACGCCGACGCGTTCCGCCCGGCGGCCTGACCCGGACACCGGAGGAACAGCGCTACAACTCTTGTCTGTTTGTAGCGCTGTTCCCTACGATCCGGGGCATGGTCTCCCTTCCCCGGATCGTCGCCGAGCTGAACGGCCTGCGCGCCGCGCTGCGCGCCGGAATGCTCGGGCCGACGTCCCCGACGGCGCTGGCCGCGACGCTGCGGGCGCTGCGCGGGTACGGCCCGCTGGGCGCGGCGACGACGCTGCCCGCCTGCCGCTTCCCGCACCGGACCGGGCTGGTCGACGAGCGCGGCGCGCTGACGTTCGGTGAGCTGGAGCGGCGCTGCAACGCCCTCGCCAACGCCTGGCGGGCGCGCGGGATCGGCGTCGGCTCCACGGTCGGGGTGCTGTGCCGCAACCACCGGGGCCTGCTGGAGGCGATGTCGGCCGGGGCCAAGACCGGCGCGTCGGTGCTGTTCCTCAACACCGACTTCGCCGCCCCGCAACTGCGCGACGCGGTGGAACGCGAGGGCGTGACCGCGCTGGTGTACGACGAGGAGTTCGCCGCCGTCGCCGAGGGGCTGGAGCTACGCGACGGCGCGTTCACGGCCTGGCGCGACGCGGGGGACGGCGACCTGGACGCGCTCATCGCCGAGGGGGACCCCGCTCCCCCGCCCGCGCCGTCGCGGCAGGGCGCGATGGTCATCCTGACCAGCGGGACGTCCGGGCGGCCCAGGGGCGCGCCGCGCCACCAGGGGCCCTCGGTGGCGCTGCCCGGCGGGATCCTGTCGAAGGTCCCGCTGCGCGGCGGGGAGGCGGTGTTCGTGGGGCCGCCGATGTTCCACGGGCTCGGGCTGACGATGGCGCTGCTGGCGCTCGGCGTCGGCTCCACGCTGGTGCTGCGCCGCCGGTTCGACGCCGCCGCCGTCCTCGACGACCTGGTGGGACACCGCTGCACGGCGTTCGTCGCGGTCCCGGTGATGCTGAGACGGCTGCTGGACCTGCCCGGGACGGCGGCGGCCGACCTGTCGGGGCTGCGGGTGGTGCTGACCGGCGGCGCGCCGCTGGAGGCCCCGCTCGCGCGGCGGGCGCTGGCGGCGCTGGGGCCGAGGCTCTACAACTTCTACGGCTCCACCGAGGCGTCCTGCGTCACGATCGCCACGCCCGCCGACCTGGCCGCAGCGCCCGGCTGCGTGGGCCGCCCGCCGGCCGGCACGGTCGTGGCGGTCCTGGACGGGCACGGGCGGCGCGTCCCGGCGGGCATCACCGGCCGGATCTTCGTGGACTCCCCGGCGCGGTTCGGCGGCTACACCGGCGGGGGCGGCCGGACCGAGGTGGGACGGCTGATGGAGGTCGGCGACCTCGGGCACCTGGACGCGGCGGGACGGCTGTTCGTGGACGGCCGCGCCGACGACATGATCGTCTCCGGGGGCGAGAACGTGTACCCCGGCGAGGTCGAGGAGCTGCTGTCGGCACACCCGGCCGTCCGGGAGGCGGCGGTCGTCGGGGTGCCGGACGAGGAGTTCGGGACGCGGCTGCGGGCGTTCGTGGTCGGCGACCTGACCGCCGACGAGGTGCGCGCGCACGTGGCCGCGCGCCTCGCCCGCTACAAGGTGCCGCGCGACGTGGTGTTCCTGGACGAGCTGCCCCGCAACCCGACCGGCAAGCTCCTCAGACGGGAGCTGCCCCGCGACTGACCGCGCCCCGGCCCCGACGCCCGGCGGCCCGGGCGGTCACACCTCGACCGAGCACCAGGAGTACAGGTGGTCGCCGTCGTCGCGGGCCCGGCGCGCCAGCCCCACCAGCTGCGCCAGCAGCGCCGCCAGGGCCTCGGGGTCGGCGTCGTCGGTGAGCTCGTCGGTCCGCTCGATCCGCGCCCACCGCCCGGCGAGGGCGGGCAGCTCGGCGTCCGGCACGGCGGCCAGGTCGTCGCGCAGCCCGTCGTCCAGCTCCTCCACCGTGACGCCGCTGTTCCACGGCGAGTCCTCCGCCAGGTCCCCGGCGTCGGCGGCGTCGGGCTCGGACTCGGGCCACACCAGGTCGACGCGCACCAGGTCCGAGTCCCACGGCACCTCGCGGACCAGCGCCACCAGCTGCCCCAGCATGACCGTCGAGTCGATCCCCTCGGCGCGCAGCGCGTCGGCGGTGGTGGCGCTCGGGGCCGAGGGCGGGTCGCCGTCCGGGCCGAGCAGCACCAGGGCCGCGCCGCGGTCGGCCGCGCGGAAGTATTCGAACAGCACGCCCATCATGTCTCCTCGCTCCGTCTTCCCGGGGCCTACCCGCGAGGTAATCGTTTCCCCGATCCTCCTCCCCCTAGCGTCGGAGATGTCAGCGACACGCGGACCTCCCGGAAGGGGAACCCCGATGACCACCGTTTCGTCCGTTACCGCCGCCCGCCCCATGCTCCGCCTGGCGCTCCGGCTGGACGCCGTCGTCACCGGCGTGAACGGCCTGGTCTACCTGGCCCTGGCCGGTCCCGTGGCCGACCTGCTCGGGCTGCCCGCCGGGCCGGGCCGCGCGATCGGCGCGTTCCTGCTGGTGTACGCGGCCGCCGTGTGGGCGGTCTCGATGCCCGGCCGCCCCCGCCGCGTCGCGGTGCGGGCGGTGGTCGAGGCCAACCTGCTGTGGACCGTCCTGAGCGTGGTCGCCGTGGTCACCGGCTGGCTGTCGTTGAACACCCTGGGCTCGGTGTGGGCGGTCATGCAGGCCGTCGTGGTCGCCGGGTTCGCCGCGCTCCAGTGGACGGCGCTGCGCCGCGACCGCTGAGGCGGCGCGGGACGCCGGACGGCCCGCTGCGACAATCACGGTCATGACCTACGCAGCGGCAGCCGACCGCTATGACCGAATCCAGTACCGCCGGTGCGGGCGCAGCGGGCTGAAACTGCCCGCCGTGTCCCTGGGGCTGTGGCACAACTTCGGCGACGACCGCCCGCTGGACACCCAGCGGGCGATCCTGCGCCGGGCGTTCGACCTCGGCATCACGCACTTCGACCTGGCCAACAACTACGGCCCGCCGTACGGCTCGGCGGAGAGGAACTTCGGCCGGATCCTCCGCGAGGACTTCGCCGCCTACCGCGACGAGATGGTCATCTCAACGAAGGCGGGCTACGACATGTGGCCCGGCCCGTACGGCGAGTGGGGATCGCGCAAGTACCTGCTGGCCAGCCTCGACCAGTCGCTGAAGCGGATGGGCGTGGAGTACGTCGACATCTTCTACAGCCACCGTTTCGACCCCGAGACGCCGCTGGAGGAGACGATGGGCGCGCTGGACCGGGCGGTCCGGTCCGGCAAGGCCCTGTACGCCGGGATCTCCTCCTACTCCCCCGAACGCACCGCCGAGGCCGCCGCGATCCTGCGGGAGATGGGCACGCCGCTGCTGATCCACCAGCCGTCGTACTCGATGCTGAACCGCTGGATCGAGGGCGGCCTGCTGGACACCCTGGAACGGGAGGGGGTGGGCTGCATCGCGTTCTCCCCGCTCGCCCAGGGCATGCTCACCGACAGGTACCTCGACGGGATACCGGAGGGGTCGCGCGCCAGCCAGGGCAAGTCGCTGTCCCCGGACCTGCTCACCGAGGAGACCCTGCGGCACGTCCGGGCGCTGAACGAGATCGCCGCCCGGCGCGGCCAGTCCCTCGCCCAGCTGGCGCTGGCCTGGGCGCTGCGCGACCGCCGGGTCACCTCGGTGCTGATCGGGGCCAGCAGCGTCGCCCAGCTGGAGGCGAACGTGGCGAGCCTGGACCGCCTGGAGTTCACCGCCGAGGAGCTGGACGCGATCGACAAGGACGCGGTGGAAGCCGGGATCAACATCTGGTCGGCCTCCAGCGCGCACTGACCCCCGGAGCGCACGGGCACGGACGACGCCCGGCGGGACCTGGCCACCGTTGCCGGGGGGGCGCCGCCGGGCCGGTCGCCGTGCTCAGGCGCTCCGCGGGACGCCCAGTTCCCTGACGAACCACTCGATCGTGGCGCGCAGCCCCTGCTCCACCGAGACCCGCGGCTCCCAGCCGAGGACCCGGCGGGCGAGGGTGGTGTCGGGGCGGCGCACCGCCGGGTCGTCGACGGGGCGTTCGATGAACCGGATCCGCGACCGCGACCCGGTCATCTCGATGATCAGCCGGGCGAGGTCCAGCATCGAGGTCTCGAACGGGCTGCCGATGTTCATCGGCCCCGGGTGGTCGGACGCCGCCAGGTCCAGCACGCCCCGCACCGTGTCGTCGACGTAGCAGATGGAACGGGTCTGGGAGCCGTCGCCGGTCACGGTGAGCGGCGCGCCGGTGAGGGCCTGCCCGAGGAACGTGGGGACGGCGCGGCCGTCGTCGGGCCGCATCCGGGGGCCGTAGGTGTTGAAGATCCGCACGATGGCGGTGTCCAGCCCGCGCGCGTGCCGGAACGCCGAGGTCAGCGCCTCCCCGAACCGCTTGGCCTCGTCGTAGACGCTGCGCGGGCCGACCGGGTTGACGTTGCCCCAGTAGCTCTCCTTCTGGGGATGCTCCAGGGGGTCGCCGTAGACCTCGGAGGTGGAGGCGAGCACGAACCGCGCGCCCTTGCGCTCGGCCAGCTCCAGGGCGTTGCGGGTGCCCTGGCTGCCGACCTCCAGCGTCTGGATCGGCAGCCGCAGGTAGTCGGCGGGCGAGGCCGCCGAGGCGAAGTGGTACACCTCCGTCACCGGCCCGGGCACGTCCACCGGCCGGGTGAGGTCGCAGTGCGCGAACCGGAACCCCGGCCGCGCGCGCAGGTGCGCGATGTTGCGGGCCGTGCCGGTCAGCAGGTTGTCCAGGCACACGACCGCGGCCCCCCGGTCGAGCAGCGTCTCGCACAGGTGGGAGCCGAGGAAGCCGGCCCCGCCGGTCACCACGGCACGCCGCCCGGCCGGACCCGCCGCCGTGTCCCCCGCTGTTTCCCCCGCCGTGTCCCCCGTCATGTCGGCCGTCGTCTCGTCTGTCGTCTCACCTGTCATGTCGCCTCCAGAGAGTTGTGGTGGAGGGCGAGCGTCCGCCGTGCCGTGTCCGTGACGACGGCCGCCGGGATCGCCAGCAGCCCGGGGTCGGGGACGCGGCCGTGCGGGTCGCCCCTGCGGCCCGCCCACAGCACCCGGTGCCGGGTCCGCCCCGGCGGCGGCCCCCACCAGGCGGGCGGGGTCGGGCCGAACAGCAGCACCGACGGGGTGCGGTAGGCGGTGGCCAGATGCCCCGTGCCGGTGTCCCCACACACCACCAGGCGCGCCTCGCGGATCAGCGCGGCCAGCTCCAGCGGGCCGGTCCGGCCGGACAGGTCGGCGTCGGGGTCCAGCCCGGCGCCCTCGACGACGCGCCGCGCCAGGGCGGTCTCGTCGGGCCCGCCGGTCACCACCACGCGGTGCCCGTCGTCGCGCAGGGCGGCGGCGACGGCCGCGAAGCGCTCGGGAGGCCACCGGCGGGACGGGAACGCCGCACCCGGATGCACCACCACCGCGCCGGGCGCGGGCGACGCGCACGGCGGCGCGGGCAGGTCCAGGTCGCCGGGGTCGGCGGGGAACCCGTACCACGACACCAGGCGGCACCAGCGGCGCACCTCGCGCTCCTCGGGGTCCCACGGCGGCCCGTCGATGTCGGGCGAGTCGGGATGGGCGAACGCCAGCAGCCGCCGGGGCCGCGACGGCCGCAGCAGGTCGTGGCTGGCCGGGTCGCAGCCGTGCAGGTCCACGGCGACGTCGACGCCGTCGACCGGCGGCAGCGGCGCCAGCTCGACGCTGTGCACCACCTCGTCCACCGCCCCCGACAGCAGGGCCAGGGGCTCCAGCGCGCGCGGGGCGGCCAGCGTGATCCGGTGGTCGGGCAGCCCGCGCCGCAGCGCCCGCAGCGCGGGGACGCCGGTGAGCAGGTCCCCGAGGCCGAGGGCCCGCAACACCAGGGCGCGTGGGACGCTCATCGCGCCCCTCCGGCCGGCGAGCCGTTCGAGGGCGACCGCGCCGACGACAGCAGGCGGGTGGTGGAGCGGCCCTCCAGCAGGGGCAGCAGCACCACCTCGCCGCCGTAGGAGCGCACGACGCCGGCCTCGGGCAGCGGTGACCCGGCGTAGTCGGCGCCCTTGACCCAGATGTCGGGCCGCAGGCGCTCCAGCAGCGGGGCCGGGGTGTCGTCGTCGAAGACGACGGCGGCGTCCACGTCGGCCAGCGCCCGCAGCACGCGCACCCGGTCCCCGGCGGTGGTGACCGGCCGGTCGGGCCCCTTGCGGCGGCGCACCGAGGCGTCGGAGTTGACGCACACGACCAGGCAGTCGCCGAGCCGCCGGGCCTGCTGGAGCAGGCTCACGTGCCCGGCGTGCAGCAGGTCGAAGCAGCCGCCGGTCGCCACCACCGTGCCGCCAGCGCGCCGGGTCCGCTCGGCCACCTCGAACGCGTCGGCCTCCCGCGGCGCCGGCGTCCGGGGCGAGCCGGTCTCGGCCAGCCGCGCGGCCAGCTCCGACGCGCCGCCCGCGCCGACGAACCGGGACGCATCGCGCACCCCCTCGCCGACGGCGTCGGTGAGGGCGCCGCCGTCGGCCAGCGCCAGCGCGGCCCCGGCGGCGAAGCTGTCGCCCGCGCCGCAGGTGTCGCCCTCGGCGGGCTCGGCGGGCACCAGGAACGGGGTGCGCGCGCCGTCGTGCAGCAGCGCCCCCCTCGCGCCGAGCGTCACCGCGACGCCCGCCGCGTTCCAGGTCCCGGCCAGGAACCGGGCGCGGCGCGCGGCGGCCGACAGGCCCGTGCCGCCGCCGTCGCCGCCCAGCGCGGCGGCCAGCAGCGCCGCCTCGTCCTCGTTGGGCGTCACCAGCCGGACGCCCGGGACGGGCGGCTCGCCGCGCGGATGCGGGTCCCACACCACCGGCGTGCGGCCGGTCAGGCGCTCCAGCAGGGAACGCACGGCCCGGTGCCGGGTCATGCCGCGCCCGTAGTCCGACACCAGCACCGTCCCGGCCTCGGCGAGGGCGTCGGAGACGGCCGGGCCGACCGGCCCGTCGGCGGCCTCGCCGTCGCCGACGTCCAGTCGGGCGACCGGGTGGCGGCCCGCGCGGACCCGCATCTTGCAGGGCGTGCCGCCGCCCAGCCGCAGCGCCACCATCTCCACGTGCGGGGCGAGCAGCGCCCGCAGGCGGTGGCCGGGGTCGTCGTCGGCCAGCGCGGTCACCAGCACCACGTCCCGGCCGGGCCGGTCGGCCGCCGCCAGCAGCGCCGCCAGGCCCGCGCCGCCGGGCCGGGGCCGCTCCACGGCCCGCCCGATGACCGGCACCGGCGCGTCCGGGCACAGCCGGGCGGCCTCCCCGACGATGTCCACGTCCAGCAGTGTGTCACCGATCACGACCAGGGGCCCGCTCACCGCTTCCCCCCCAGCGTCCGGTCGACGACCGCGCACAGCAGGTGCACCGCCGCCAGGTGGATCTCCTGGACGGTGCAGGCGCGTTCCGCCTCCACGGTGATCGCGTCGTCGCACGCCTCGGCGAGGGGGTTGGGGCCCGGCCCGGTGATCGCCCAGGCGGTCGCGCCGAGCCGCCGGGCCTGCCGCGCGGCGGCCAGCACGTTGGGGCTGCGCCCGCTGGTGGACAGGCAGACCAGCACGTCGCCGCGGCGCGCGTGCGCCCGGACCTGCCGGGCGAACACCTGCTCGGCGCCGTAGTCGTTGCCGATGGCGGTGACCGCCGAGGCGTCGCCGTGCAGGGGGATCGCCGACAGCGGGCGCCGGTCGTCCTCGAAGCGGCCGGTGAGCTCGGCGGTCAGGTGCTGGGCCTCGGCGGCGCTGCCGCCGTTGCCGCAGGCCAGCAGCCGCCCGCCGGAGTCCAGCACCCGGGCCAGCCGCACCCCCCACCGGTTGAGCACCGGGGTCCAGGCGCGGAACCGCAGCGCGGCCCGCGCCAGCTCCGCCAGGCGCTCGTCCTCGGCGGTGGACGCGTGCCGCAGCGAGACACGCTGCTGTGACGTGGCGGTCATGCCCGCACCTCCCTTCGCCGGCCGGCCCTGTCGTAGACGTCGGCGGTGGCGCGGGCGACGCGCTCCCAGGAGTGGTCGAGCCGCGCCCGCAGCAGCGCGGCCGCGCCCATCCGCGCGCGGCGGTCGCCGTCGGCCAGCAGGTCCCCGATCGCCCGCGCGGCCCCGGCCGGATCGCGGGGCGGGACCAGCAGCCCGGTGCGGCCGTCGGCGACGGTGTCGAGGTGGCCGCCCACGGCGGTGGCGACGACCGGGACGCCGCAGGCCATCGCCTCCAGCGGCACCATCCCGAACGGCTCGTACCAGGGCAGCGTGACGACCAGGTCGGCCGAGCGCAGCAGCGCCGGGACCTCGTCGCGGCCGCGCCGCCCGGTGAACGTCACGCGCCCGGCGACCCCGGTCCCGGCGGCGACGTCCCGCAGCCGGCGCACCTCGGGGTCGGCGTCCAGGGCGTCGGCGGGCGGGCCACCGGCGACGACCAGCTCGGTGTCCGGCAGGTGGGCCAGCGCCCGGATCGCGGTGTCGACGCCCTTGCGCTCCACCAGCCGCGACAGCGCGACCAGCCGGTGCCGGGCGGCGCGCGGCTCGGCGGGGCCGTCCGGGCGGAACCGCCCCAGGTCCACCCCGCAGGGCACGACCGCGACGTGGTCGGTCGGCACCCCCATGTCGGCGAGTTCGCGGGCCTCGTCGGAGCAGGTCGCGATGATCGCGTCGACCGCCCTCCCGATCCGGCGCTCCCAGTCGACCCGGTCGGGCGGGCTGGTGTCGCGGTCCCCCTGGTGGCGGCGCTTGACGGTGCCGAGCGCGTGGTAGGTCTGCACGACCGGCACGCTCGGGCCGGGCAGCCGCCCGGTCGCCCAGAGGGCGGCCATGCCGCTCATCCAGAAGTGCGCGTGGACGACGTCCGGCGGTTCCTGCGCCCAGCGGCGCTCCAGGTGACAGGCGAAGTCGGGCATCCAGCGCACCAGCTCGTCCTTGGGCACCTCGGCGGCCGGGCCGGCCGGGACGTGCTCGACCGTCACGCCGGGCGCGCACCGGACCCGTCCGGGCAGGCCGGGGTCGTCGCGGCGGGTGTGGACGGTCACGTGGTGGCCCTGGCGGCCCAGCTCGGCGGCCAGGTCGGCGACGAACACGTTCTGCCCGCCGCCGTCGGCGCCGCCCAGCCCGCCGCGCGCGGCGAGCGGGCTGGCGTGCTCGGAGATCATGGCCACTCTCATCGGATCACCTCGTTCAGCAGGCACTCCCAGTCCCGCAGGAAGCGGGCCAGGCCGTACCGCTGCGCGGCGACGGCCCGGCCCTCCTTGCCGAGCTGGCGGGCGCGTTCGGGGTCGTGGGCCAGCGCGCGGGCCGCGTCGGCGAGGGCGTCCACCCGGGTGGACAGCACCCCGGCCTCCGGCGGCACCGCCTCCACGGCCTCGGTGGTGGCCAGCGCCACCACCGGCAGGCCGAGCAGCATCGCCTCGATCAGGGACAGGCCCAGCGACGTCCAGCGGTAGGGGTGCAGGTAGACGCGGCGGCGGGCCAGCTCGGCGTGCATCCGGGCCTGGGGCAGGTCCTCGAACGTCCACAGCGACTCGGCGGGCAGGCCGAGCGCGCGGGGCGCGTCGGTGACGTTCATGCCGAACAGGTCCAGCGGGACCTGGCGGGCCAGCCGCGGCAGCAGGTCGGTGCCGGTGGTCCGGCCGCGGCGCAGCGGGTCGTTGATGACGATCCCGGCGCGCGGCATGTCGCCGACGAACCGGTAGCCCGGGTCGACGACGCCGTGCTCGATCACGGTGGCGGGGGCGCGTCCGGAGTTCCAGAACAGCTCGTTGAAGTGGGTGACGTGCACGAGCGGGACGTCGGAGCGGCCGTGCAGGAAGTGGCGGATGTCGGGGACGACCTCCTCGGGAAGGTCGGCGTCGGCGAAGCGGCGGTGCGGGGTGTCGTGCTCGACGTACACGGCCGGGACGTCGCGTCCGGGCCGCCGCCCCAGCCACTCCTCCACGAGGCGGAACTCGTGGGGACGTTGCAGCACCACGGCGTCCACGTGCTCGTCGCGCAGCCGGTCGTGCGGGACCTCCACGGCGCGGTCCGGCCAGGGGAACGTGCGGGCCCGGCCGAGTCCGTCGGGCCCCCGGTCGGGTGTGACCGGCACGACGCTGGTCCAGGGGCCGTGCACGAACGAGGTGGCCCAGGAACCGTGCACGTGCCACAGCAGCACTCTCATGCGGTGACCTCCTCCACGGCGGCGGCCACCCGGTCGGCGGTCACCGAGGACAGGCACGGGTGGCCCGGAACGGGGCAGACCCGCGCGCGGCTGTCTTTGCAGGGAGCGTTCTGGTCGCCCAGCAGCACGGTGCGGACCCCGTAGGGGGCCCAGCGCGCCGCCGGGACGGTCGGCGCGAACAGCGACACCACGGGGGCGCCGACGGCCGCGGCCAGGTGGGCGGGGCCGGTGTTGCCCGCGACGACGGCAGCGGCCCCGGCCAGCACCGCCGCCAGTTCCGGCAGGGTGGTGCGGCCGCCCAGGTCGACGCCGTCGACCCCGGCGACGTGGGCGGTCAGTTCCTTCTCCCGGCGGTCGCCGGTGACCACGACGCGGTGCCCGGCGGCGGTGAGGGCCCGCACGGCCTCGGCGCAACGTTCCGGCGGCCAGGCCCGCGCGGGCACCGAGGTGCCGGGGTGGACGACGACGTAGCCGGCCGCGCCGGTGAGCGCGGTGACGTCGGGGAGGGGCCCGCGGACGCGCAGCCGCGTGTCGTGCGGGGTGGGGAACCCGGCGTCGGCGGCGAGCGCCAGCATCCGTTCGGGTTCGGGGACGTCGGCGTCGCAGCGGTGGCGCAGGTCCAGCAGCGAGCCGGGGTAGTCGTCGCTGATCCCCCCGATCCACGGTACCCCGGCCAGCCGCAGCAGCAGCGCCAGCGGCAGCGGCGACTGGTGGAACGAGGTGAAGATCAGCGCGCGGTCGGCGTCGCGCACCAGGTCCACCAGGCGTTCGGCCTCGGCCCGCTCGACGGGGCCGGGCTCGGGGTCGATCCACGGGGCGCACCACTCCACGACGCGGTCCACGCCGGGCAGCAGGTCGGCGGCGGCCCGGCCGCGCGGTCCGCACAGCATCACGACCTCGTCGGCGCGGGCGGCGACCGCGCGGACCGCCGGCCCCGACAGCAGCACGTCGCCGAGGTTGTCGAGCCGGACCACCAGGACCCTCATCGCGGCCTCCCCGGTCGCGCGCCGGACAGGACCAGGTCCACGGCGGCCGCCAGGTCGGGGGCGACCTCGCGGGCCGCGCCGACCTCCTCGGGGCGGGTGCGGACGGTCGGCACGAGGATGCCGCGCGCCCCGGCGGCCGCGGCGGCCTGCATGTCGCTGCCGATGTCCCCGACCACGACGCAGTCGGAGGGGTGCACGCCGAGCCGGGCGGCGGCGCGTTCGATCAGCCCGGGGTGGGGTTTGCGGCAGGCGCAGCCGTCGGCGTCGTCGTGCGGGCAGAACTCCCAGACGTCGACGGGGCCGAGGAGGCGTTCGACGCGGGCGTTGACGCGGCCGACGTCGGCGGCGGTGATACGGCCCTTGGCGACGCCGGACTGGTTGGACACGACGCCGACGCGGACGCCGTGGCGGCGCAGCCTGTCCAGGGCGGCACGCGCGCCGGGCACCGGCTCGACCCTGGCGGGGTCGCCGTTGTAGGGCACGTCATGGATCAGCGTGTCGTCACGGTCGAACAGCACCACCGGGCACGGGCTCCACGGCCCGGCGCCGCGGTGGGCGAGCTCGCCGCGGAGCCGGTGCGCCACGGCGACCGGAGGAATCACGACGCTGGTCACCAGCATCCGGGCGATCTCGTCGGGGGTGCGCGGGCCCGGCCGGATCCGCGCGGCGGCGAACTCGGCGGTCAGCGCCGCCCACACGGCGGCGGCCCCGAACGCGGCCGGTCGCCGGGCGGGCAGGGCGGCCAGCGCCAGCAGCCCGGCGGCGGTGGTCGCGACATGGCGGCCGAAGCGGCCGCGGTGCTCGCGGGCGCGGGTCCGCCAGTCGCGGCCGTGCAGGCGGGCCATCAGCGCGTCGTCGCGGTTGCCCGCCTGGGCGCGCACCGACGCCCAGAACCCGGCGGGCCGCACCGGGTGGACGGTCCGGCGCTCCCCCCGGACCAGGCGGCATCCGGCGTCCTGGACGCGCAGCGCCAGGTCGGCGTCCTCACGGAACGCGCGGGGGAAGCGCTCGTCGAACCCGCCGGTCGCGGTGAGCGCGTCGCGCCGGTAGGCCATGTCGGCGGTGATCCAGGCGGCCGACTCCAGCCCGGCGGTGTTGCGCTCCCAGTCGGTGGGGCGGCGGCCGGACGGCAGCGGCACGGTGACGCGCCCCTGGGAGCCGCCGACGTCGGCGGGCAGGCCCGCCAGGTCGGTGACCAGGTCGGCGGCCCATCCGTCCGAGGGCACCACGTCGTCGTCCAGGAACACCGTCCACTCGCCGGTCGCGGCGCGCCAGCCGACGTTGCGGGCAGCGGCGGGGCCGCGCCCGCCCGACCGCAGGACCCGCAGCCCGGGTCCCGCGGCGCCGGGCGGCGGTAGCGGCAGCGGCGGGCCGGGGGC
>NZ_BCQR01000037.1 GCF_001552175.1 Actinomadura kijaniata NBRC 14229 | reverse complement strand
CTGGAATGATTACGGGGGCATGACCATTCGTGCGCCTGCCCGAGCGGCCATCGGGAGATTACGGGGCGGCGCCGCGATCCTCATGATGAATTTCGTTGCCGACGAATTCGAGAGTCAGGTGGCTCTACATGAGTGAAGCCCTCCCACTGGACAAGGCGCCCGTCGCCGGGCTCGCCGCTTACGGCGGCGCCCCGGTCCGCACGACCCCCTGGCCCGCGTGGCCGCCGCTCGACGACGAGACGGAACGCATCGTCCTCGGCGCCCTGCGGAGCGGCCGCTGGGCCATCAGCGAAATGCACAACGGCGAGGAACTGTACGAGCGCCGTTTCGCCCGCGCGTTCGCGAAATACCACGGCGCGGAATACTGCGTTCCCACCACCAGCGGCACCAGCGCGTTGACGATCGCGTTCGAGGGGCTCGGGCTGAGCCGCGGCGCCGAGGTTCTGGTGCCCGGGCTGACCTGGGTCGCGTGCGCGTCGGCGGTGGCGGGCGTGGGACTGGTCCCGGTCCTGGTGGACGTCGACCCGGACACGCTGTGCATGTCCCCGGAGGCCGCGGCCGCCGCGGTGACGCCCCGGACCGAGGCGATCCTGCTGGTGCACTACGCCTGCAACACCGCCGACATGGACGCCTTCGTCGAGCTGGCCCGGCGGCACGGCCTCGCGCTGATCGAGGACTGCGCGCAGGCGCACGGCGCCGAGCACCGCGGGCGGCCGGTCGGCACGATCGGCGCGGTGGGCACCTTCAGCATGCAGGAGTCGAAGGTGCTGACCTGCGGCGAGGGCGGCGCGTCCATCACCTCCGACCCGGTCCTGGCCGGGCTGATGGAGCAGTACCGGGCCGACGGCCGGGTCTACACCGACGACCCGGGACTGGGCGAGCCCAACCTGCGCGACCTGGGGGACGTCCAGGGGCGGAACCTGTGCCTCTCGGAGATCCACGCGGCGGTGCTGCTGGGACGGCTGAACCACCTGGAGGCCGAGAACGAGCGCCGCCGCGAGACCGCCGCGCTGCTGGACGAGTTCCTCACCACGATCGACGCATTCTCGCCCGTCCCGCTGCAGGAGGGCTGCACCAAGCGCACGTACTACCGCTACTGCATCCGCGTCGACGACGCCGTCCGGCCCGACGAGGTGGAGACCATGCGCACCGAGCTCTGCCGGGAGCTCGGGGTCACGTGCGAGCCGCTGCACGACCCGCTGAACGACTGCGCCCTCTACAACCCGATGGGCTCGCCCCAGAAGTACGACCCGGCCCTGCTCGGACGGCTCGACCCGCGCGGGTTCGAGCTTCCCGAGTCGCTGCGGGCCCGCAACCAGTTCCTCACCCTGCCCCATTTCCTGCTCCTCGGCGACCACGACGACTTCCGCGACCTGCGCGACGCGCTGCGGAAGATCGCCGACGCCCACGGGCTCTGACCGACGGAAGGATCACCACATGCGCCGGAAACTGACGGTCGACGTCGTCGGATGCGGGGAGATCGCGCAGATCATGCATCTGCCGCACCTGCTCGAACTGTCGGACGTGTGCACGGTCCGCGCGGTCTGCGAGCGGGACCCGCACGTCCTCAAGGGGGTGGCCGAGCGCTTCGGCGTCACCGCCGCCTACACCGACCACCGCCGGATGCTGGAGGAGAGCCCGGCGGACGTCCTGGTCGTCCTCACCTCGGGCGACCACGCGTCGATCATCCATGACGCCCTCGACGCGGGGATGCACGTCTTCGTGGAGAAGCCGCTGTGCTACTCGGCCGAGGACGCGCACGCGATCGCGCGGCGGGCGAAGGAGGTCGGGCGGACGGTGATGGTCGGCTACAGCCGGCTGTTCGACTCGGCGTTCGAGACGCTGCGGGCCGCCCTCGACGAGCAGGACGGCCCGCTGTACGTCAGGGCCGAGGCGTCGCTGCCCATGGACTACTACTACCGGGCGCACCACGACGTCGTCAGGCCCCTGGACTGGACCCCGCCGTCCCGGGCGCCCCAGTGGGGCGGGTCGTGGGACTACTTCTACGAGGAGGTCCTGTTCAACCTGGCGATCCACGAGGTCTACTGCCTGCGGGCGCTGACCGGGATCGCCACCCCGGAGATCACGACGGCCGGGGACGTGCTGGACCGGCGCGGGGTCGAGGCGACCTGGCGCGACGGGGACCGGGTGCACGCCAGCCTGAGCGTGCTGACCCTCGACACCGTCGCGGGCGGCTACGTGGAGGAGTTCCGGGCGGTGACGCGGTCCGACACCTTCCTGCTGAAGTACCCGTCGATCTACCTCAAGAGCTGGCCGGCGAAGCTGTCGCGGACGGGACTGCGCGACGGGACGCTGACGACCTCGACGGTGTTCGGCTCCTACGTGGACCCCTTCAAGGCCGAGCTGGAGCACTTCTTCGAGGTGCTGACGGAGGGACGCCCCTGCCTCAGCACGGTGGAGGACGCCGCCCACGACGTGACCACGCTGAACCGCATCCACGCCGCCGCGAAGGCCGCCGCGAAGGCCACGGCGTCCCGATGATCGACATCAGCGTGGCCATCATGCACCACCCGCGTCGCGCTGACCGGATCCCCGCCCTGGTGCGCGCGTGCGCCCCGCTCGACCCGGTGGTCGTCCCCGACCCCGAGCCCGACGGCCGGCCCAGCCCGCTTCGCACGGCCAAGCGCGCCTGGGCGGCCGTCGGCCGCGACGCGACGCACCACCTGGTCCTCCAGGACGACGTGCGCCTCGTCCCGCGCTTCGCCGAGCAACTGCGCGACGCCGTCCGGGGGCGACCCCGGCACGGGGTGTCGCTGTTCTGCCTGTGGCACACGCCGCACAACTCGTACTTGGTCCGGCGGGCGGCGGTGGCGGGCGAGGGGTACGCGCCGCTGTCGCCCCGGGAGTGGACCCCCACCCAGGGCTTCGTGCTGCCCGCCCGCCTGGCCCGCGAACTCGCCGAGTACCTCGCCGGGATCCCCGACGAGGTGCAGGACGACGACGAGATGATCGCGGTCTTCTGCCGGGAGCGGGGCGTGCCGGTGGTGGCGACCGTCCCGCACCTGATGGACAGCGGGCACGAACGCTCCCTGGTCGAAGGCCACCACAACGGGCTGCGCGCCGCCGTCCACACGCCGGACCGGCCCTGGACGGCGGGCGCGGGCGCGGCGGAGCTGCCGCCGGGGCCGTACGCGGTGCAGCTGTACGACTCGGTCTGCTCGGTCCGGCCGACGTACGGCGACCCGGTCGAGCACCAGTTCCCCTGGTACTGGTACGACGCCTGTCCGCTCACCGGGCTCGACCCCGAGGCGGTCCTGGACGCGGGGGCCCCGTACCTGTCCCGCTCGCCCGACCGGCTGCTCCCCACGATGACGGCGGTGTGGGCGGCCGGTTACCTGCTCGGCGCGGACGTCGGCGGCCTCGCGCCGGCGCTGGCCGGGCCCGGCCCGCTCACCCCGGTGGCGCTCGGGTCATGGCTCGACCAGGGGCTCTCCGAACGGGACGCGAGGGCGGGCGGCGGCGGGCTGCGGGCCGACTGCCTGCGCCTGGCGGACGCGGCCGTGCGGCGGGGACTGCGAGACCGGAGGCGAACCGATGTCCACTGACCCGATGTCCACCGACCCGATGTCCACCGATCCGGTGAGCGAGACGGTGCGGGCGATGGCGCGGCGGGAGGCCGCCGCGGCGCTCCTGCCCGCCCCGCGCGTGGAGTGGGGGGCGAAGGGCCCGTCGGTGCGCCCGCTGCCCGTGCCGTGCCCCGCCTGCGGCGCGCACGCGGACGCGCGCGGGTGGGCGCCGCCCTTCGACGACGGGTCGGACGCCGCCCCGGTGCTGCGGATGCTGGCCTGCGAGAGCGTCACCGCGCGGGCGGTGCTGCCCATCGTCGTCGCGGCCGAACGCTTCCCCGCGCTGCGCGGCGCCACGTTCCGGACCCGCGCCCTCGCCTGGTCCGAGACGTCCCACCGGGGCCTGGCCGCGGCGCTGGAGGCGATCGACGCGGCCGAGCGGTGGGTGACCGACCCCGGGCGCGCGGCCGGCCGCACGCTCCCGGCCTCCACCCGCCGGCGCGGCGCCGACGCGTCCTGGACGCGGTACCGGAGGGGACTCGTCCCCTCCTTCCTGTCGCCGCACCCCGACCCGCGGATCGTGCCGCCGGCGCTCGAAACGCTCTACGCGGAGGAGCGCCGCGCCGCGATCGTCGCGGCCCACCGCCGGGCACGCTGATCCGTTCGCCCCCTCCAACGCGACAGCTCCCACGGAGACTCCGTGGGAGCTGTCGGCGTCGGACCGGCCGGGGCCGCCCGCGTCGGGGTCAGGCCCCGAGGCGGGTGACCGGAGAGGCGTCGATCACCTTGCCGTCGGCGTCCAGGGCCTCCAGCCGGACGAATCCGGCCCGGCCCGCCTCCGGCAGCTTGATGGTGGTGTCCAGGCCGTCCCAGTCGACGACGTCGGCCTCCCGCAGGGCGTCCTCGGTGTCGCCGGCGAGGAGCCGCCACCGGGCGACGCCGGTGGCGCCGTTCCAGAACGCGTGGACGTGCTCGCCGTCGAACCGGACCTCCGGCGGCGTCGCCGGGCGGCCCTCCCACTCGTGCCGGAAGGCACGGTAGGTGGTCCAGCCGGGCCCGGAGGGCGTCTCGGCCTCGAACAGCAGCTCCCCGTCGGGGGAGAACTCCGAGATCCGCCCCACCCGGCCCCAGCCGACCAGCACGTTGCCGTTGGGCAGCTCCTGGGCGTTGCCCTCGGCCACCGACGACAGGTGCTCGGGGTGGGTGAGCGTCCGGACGTGCGTGGCGACCCCCGTCTCGGTGTCGGCCCGGACCCACACCACCCGCGACTCGTAACCCTCGATCATGTTGTTGGCGCCGTTGTCGAAGATCCGGTAGACGCCGTCGCCGACCGCCTGCCCGTCGTGCGGCCAGTTGACCCGCGCGCCGACGCCCAGCACGAAGGTGCTGTAGCCGCTGCCGAGCTTCCACAGGACCTCGCCGGTCCGCCGGTGGACCTTGTAGACGGCCGAGGAGATCCGGGCGGTGATCAGCAGATGGCCGTCGTCGTCGATGCTGACCGCGTTGAGGTGCAGGTAGTCGTACGGCTGCCCGGTGGCCAGCGCCATCACCACCGGCATGTCGCTCTCCTGGACCGGGATGTGCTCCAGGCCGCTCCAGTGCAGCAGCACCTCCCCGGTCGCCACGTCGATCTCCTCGACCACCCCGTCGATGACCGTGCCGTCGGCGGGGCCGCCGAGCTCCGACAGGTCGACCGACCGCTCCTGGTAGCTGACCACCAGCGCGGTGTCGCGGTCGGTGAGCAGGAACTCGTGCAGGTCGGCCGAGTGCCCGCCGCCGACCTGCACGCTGGCGATGACCCGGTAGTTGAGGTCGGCGACGTAGGCGGTGCCGACTCCGACGCCGGTGTCGGTCGCGGTCCCCTGCCACCAGGTGATGACCGGTTCGCCCCGGTACCGCTGGACGCGGACGTTGGTGGCGTACTGGCCCTCCGGCACCGGGTGGAACCACACCAGCCGGCCCTGGTCGTCGACGATCTGCGGGCCGTGCGGGACGGTCGGCTCGAACATGGACTGCGGGGAGATGAACAGGAAGCCCGGCGCGACGTCCGCGCTGGATCTGGTCACGGTGATCCGCGGGATCTCCGAGTAGTCGGGCATGGGCGTGGTCGCGGGAACGTCCGGCTCCGCTGCGACATGGTTCACGTGTACCTCCAGTGGGGGCGTTCGGCCGGAGTCCTCATCGTCGGCGGCGGCCCGCGCCCGCCGTAAGGCGCGACCGGCCGCAGGAACGGCCATGCCCGGATGGTCGGGCGCGGGCCGGCGGGCTCTCAGCGCTTGTAGACGATGGTCACGCCGTCCCCGGCGGGATAGGTCATGGAGTGGACCCGGTCGTCACCGGCGACGGCCGTGTTGAACTCGCGCACCGCGACGACGTCCTCGTCCCGGCACTCCTGGTCGAGGACCAGCCCGCCGCGCAGCGCGTCACCGATGATCATCACTCCGCCGGGGCGCAGCAGGGGCAGGAGCATCTCGTAGTAGCGCAGGTGGTTGACCTTGTCCGCGCCGACGAAGGCCAGATCGACCGGGGGATCGCCGGGCAGGTCGCGCAGGAAGGCGTCGGCCGGTCCGACCCGCAGCTCGATCCGGTCGGCGACCCCGGCCCGCGCCCAGTACTTCTCGGCGACCGCGGCCCACTCGGCGTTGATCTCGCAGGCGAGGATCCGCCCGTCCGGCGGCATGGCGCGGGCCATGCACAGCGTGCTGTACCCGGTGAACGTCCCCAGCACCACCGCGCGCCGCGGCGCGGCGACCCGGGTGAGCATGGCGGTCATCAGGCCCTCGTAGTGGGTGCTCTGCAGGTTCGGGGCCGTGGCCGTCGTCTCCGCGGTCAGGTCCCGCAGAACCGGGTCGGGGGGTTCGCTGAGCGACGCCACATATTGCTCGGCCGACAGCATTCGCATGCGGTTTCTTCCTTTCCTGGAAAAGGGCGCGGTCAGGGTCACGCTAGTGCGGCTCCCGCCGTCGGCCCATCGTCGAACAGGCGCACGTTCGGGCAGGCCCGCCGCGGGAACCGCGCCGTTCATCCGGTCGTTTCGCGCAGCCCGGCGCGGTCGCGGCACCGGGCATGCCCATCCGGGCAGCGCGTGAGCGCGGCGGCTCAGGGATTACGCGGGACTTTCCCCGTTCACCACACTGCCGAAAAAGGATGCACACGGAAATGGGGTGCCAAATGGCGGACGACTTTTCCGCGTCCGGCCCGCGGCCGCTGCGCGACTCGCCGCTGCTCATCGACGGCCACCGGCTGACGCTGCCGGACACCGTCCGGGTCGCGCGGGGCGAACGGCGGCCGTGGGTGGGCCTCACCGCCGAGTCCGTGCGGCGGATGGACGCCACGACGGAGGTCAGGGACGAGCTCATGGCGCGGGGCCTGCCGATCTACGGGGTGACGGCGGGCTTCGGGGACAGCAACACCCGGCAGGTCCACCACGGCAAGGGCGCCGCGCTCCAGGAGAACCTGCTGCGCTTCCTGAACTGCGGGACCGGGGACGCCGCCGAACCCGACGTCACCCGCGCCACGCTGCTCATCCGCGCGAACTGCCTGGCCCGGGGCTACTCGGCGATCCGGCCGCGCGTGGTCGAGCTGCTGCTGGACTGCCTGAACCACGACATCCTGCCGGTCATCCCCGAGCGCGGGTCGGTGGGGGCCAGCGGGGACCTGGTCCCGCTCAGCTACGTGGCCCGGATGCTGACCGGCGAGGGCGAGGTCAGGCACGCCGGCGAGCGCCGCCCGGCGGCCGAGGCGCTGGCCGACGCCGGGCTGGCCCCGGTCACGCTGGAGGCCAAGGAGGGCCTGGCGCTGGTCAACGGGACCTCGTTCATGTCGGGCTTCGCGGCGCTGGCCGCCCACGACGCCGCCGAGCTGGCCTACGCCGCCGAGCTGTGCACGGCGATGGCCAGCCAGGTGCTGATGGGGAACCCGGCTCACTTCGACGAGTTCCTGTTCCGGCAGAAGCCGTTCGAGGGGGTCCTCGCCAGCGCCCGCGCCGTCCGGGAGCTGCTGGACGACCGGGACGCCGCCGGCGCCGGGAACGGCGCCGACGGGGACTGGGCGGGGGAGGGCTACCGCCAGCTCGACCGGCCGATCCAGGACCGGTACTCGATCAGGTGCGCCCCGCACGTGGTCGGGGTGCTGCGCGACACTCTCGGATGGACCGAGCGGATGCTGGAGATCGAGGTCAACTCCTCCAACGACAACCCGCTGTTCGACCCGGCCGGACGCGTGCTGAACGGCGGCAACTTCTACGGCGGGCACGTCGGCCAGGTGATGGACTCCCTCAAGATCGCGGTGGCGAGCGTGGGGGACCTCCTCGACCGCCAGCTCGAACTGGTCGTCGACGAGAAGTTCAACAACGGGCTGACGCCGAACCTCATCCCCCGCTACGAGACCGGCAGCTGGGACGCGGGGCTGCACCACGGGTTCAAGGGCATGCAGCTCAGCGCGTCGTCGCTGGTCGCCGAGGCGCTGCGGGGGACGACCCCGGCGACCTCCTTCTCCCGCTCCACCGAGGCGCACAACCAGGACAAGGTGAGCATGGGCACGATCGCCGCGCGGGACGCCCGGACGGTCGTGGAGCTGGTCCGGGAGGTGACCGCGATCCACCTGATCGCCCTGTGCCAGGCCGCCGACCTGCGCGGGCTCGACTGCCTCAGCCCGGCGACCGGCGCCGCGTACATCATGATCCGCAAGCTGTCGCCGTTCCTGTCGGGGGACCGCCCCCTCCAGGACGACATCGCGCGGGTCGCCGAGGTCGTCCGCTCGGGCGAGCTGCGCAGGATCGTCACCGAGTCGACGGCCCGCGTCCCGGCGCTGGGCTGAGCCGGCGGCGCTCCGCGCCCGGACGCGACGGCGGCCCTGGACTCCGAGGAGTCCAGGGCCGCCGCCGTTGCGCGTGACGCGGTTCCCGGGGCGTCACGCAGGGGAGAGGTCCAGCCAGAAGCCGCGCCGCTGCCAGGGCTGCGCGGGCAGCGGCACCCGCAGCCCGCCCGTGCGCACGCGGGACCAGTCGGGGTCGCGGCCCGCCGCGTACACGGTGCCGAGCGCGGCCAGCAGGGTCTCCAGGTCCGGCTGCTTGCGCACCAGGGAGGGGACGGCCGCCGCCGTGGCGCCCGTGGCCTCGATGGCGTCCCCGACGGCGGACACCAGCAGCGGATGGGGGCTGATCTCCACGAACAGCGCCGGCCCGCCGTCGCCGAGGACGGACCGGACGGCGGGCCCGAACCGCACGGGCCGCCGCACGTTCTCCATCCAGTACGGGCCGTCCAGCTCGGCGCCCTGGACCGTCCGGTCCCAGACCGTCGAGCGCAGCGGGACGCGCGGCGGCCGGGACCGGACCCCGGCCAGCGCCTCCAGCAGGGCGTCCCGGATCGGCTCGACCTGCGGCCCGTGCGAGGCGTACCCGACGGCCACCCGCCGGGAGAAGACCCCGCGCTCCCGCAGCGGCGCGACGATCCGCCCGATCGCCTCGGGATCGCCCGACAGCACGGTGAACCGGTCGCTGTTGAGCACACCGGCGCACACCCGGTCGGCGTACGCGCCGATCGCGGCCTCGGCCTCCTTCTCGCCGAGCCCGACCGCCCACATCGCCCCGACCGTGCCCAGCCGCCGCAGCAGGACGGCCCGCCGGCACACGACCGCGGCGGCGTCGGCGACGCTCAGGGCGCCGGCCGCCGTGGCGGCGGCGATCTCACCCATGCTGTGCCCGACGATGAGGTCGGGCCGCACCCCCCAGTCGGACCAGACCGCGCTCAGCGCGACCTGGAACGCCCACAGCGTCGGCTGGATCTCGTCCACGGCCGACAGCGGCGCGTCCTGCTCCAGGCGCCACCGCGGCGACCAGCCCAGCTCGGCCTCGACGGCCGCCGCGCACTCGTCGAGCGTCTCGGCGAACACCCGGCTGGACCGCAGCAGCCCCCGGCCCATGCCCACCCACTGCGCCCCCTGACCCGGAAAGACGAACACCAGCCGGATCGGCCCGGCCAGGTCACTGGTGATCGTGGTGGTCGTGCTCAAAGGATCGTCACCTCCGCCCGCGGGCACGGCGACGGCCGGGCCGCCCGCGGCGGCTCGGCCGTCCCCTCACCCGGTCTCCGTCAGTCCCGCTCCCGGCCGGCCGTCCACAGCGCCAGGCGCTCGCGGGCCACCTGGTCGGACTCCTGCGCCACCGCGCGCGGCGGGGCCTTGAACAGCCACGCCGACACCCACTCGTCGACGGCGGTGTCACCGCGGTCCATCGCCAGCTTGGCGATCCGGGCGGCGTCGATGACCACGCCCGCCGAGTTCGGCGAGTCCGGCACCGTCAGCTGGATCTCCATGTCGATCGGCGCGCCGCCGAAGCCGCGGCCCTCGCAGCGGATGAACGCCTTCTTGGTGTCGCCGAGGAACTGCACGTAGTCGGAGGGGCCGATGTGCACGTCCTCCGCGGCGAGCTCGCCGTCGTAGGCGTCGGTGACCGCGGACGTCTTCGACGTGCGCTTGGAGGCCAGCCGGCCCTGTTCGAGCATGTTGTAGAAGTCCATGTTGCCGCCGACGTTGAGCTGGTAGGTGCGGTCCAGGGTGATGCCCCGGTCCGAGAAGGCCCGTACCAGCACCCGGTGCAGGTAGGTGGCGCCGAGCTGCGACTTGATGTCGTCGCCGATCAGCGGCAGCCCGGCGGCGCGGAACCGGTCCCGCCACTCGTCCTTGCGGGCGATGAACACCGGCACGTTGTTGACGAACCCGACGCCCGCCTCCAGGGCGACCCCGGCCCACCACTCGGTGGCCGCCTGGGAGCCCACCGGGAGGTAGTTGAGGAGCACGTCCACCCCGGTGGACCGGATCCGCTCGATGATCTCCTCGCGGTCGTCGGCTTGCCCCGCGAGCTCCTCGTCGGCGACGGTGACGCGCTCGCGGTACTTGGCGCCGGCGCCGTCCAGGGCGGGCGCGCGCGACACGCGCACGTCCGCGCCGACCGGCAGCAGGTCGCCCTGCGGGATGCCGACGTCGAGGTTCTGCCCGGCGGTGCGCGCCGACCACAGGTCCTTGCCGACCTTCTCCACGTCCACGTCCCAGGCGGCGACGGGCTCCAGGGCGCCGGGGCCGTACGGGCCGACCTCCGGGAACATCAGCCCGGCGGTGAGGTCGGGCGCGGAACGGTAGTACGCCGTGCCCTCCAGCAGCGCGCGGGCGCAGTTGCCCACGCCGATGATGCCGATCCGAACGACAGGGTTCTCCATCGTCAGCCTTCCACGATCGTTTCCAGGATGCGGCAGACCCGGTCCACCTCATCGTCGTTCCAGGTCATAGGGGGTGTGGCCTCGGTGCCCAGGCACAGGGTGCCCGCGGCCGCGGCCTCCGCCACCGGCGGCCGGCCGCCGCCGGCCCGGCCGAAGGCCGGATGGCGGTGCAGGGGTGACCGGCCCCAGCGGTGCGTCGGCACCCCCGCGCCGGCCAGCGCCCGTTCCAGGCGGTCGGTGCGCTCGGGGTGCCAGCCGGGGACCCCGAAGCGGATCTTGTGCCATGCGGGTGCGGCCGGCCCCGCGGCGCTCTGGCGCCACAGCCCGGCCCGGTCCATGGCCGCGTGGACGCGGCCGGTGACGTCCCGGGCGCGCGCGGCCCACCGGCCGGTCTCCGCCAGCCGGTGCGCCACCATGGCCATCGTCAGCTCGGACGGCCGCCAGTTGTGGCCGCCGGCCCACACCACGCCCGCGTTCGAGCGCGACGCGCCGGCGGGCACGCCGTAGTCCCGCAGCTCCCGCAGCCGCTCGGCCAGGCCGGCGTCGTCGGTGGTGACGGCGCCGCCGTCGGGGGCGGCCACCAGCTTGGCCGAGGAGAACGACCAGGCGTGCGTGCCCACCGCCCCGACGTGCCGCCCGTCCCACAGGGTGCCGATCGACTGGCACGCGTCGGTCAGGACGGGCCGTCCCGCCACCCGGTCGCGCGGCAGGCCGTGCGGGACCCCGTGCAGGTCGACGGCGATCACGAGATCGGCGTCGGGCGGGTCGTCCACGACCGTGAGGGTGTCCGGCCGCACGTCGGTGAAGACCAGCTCCGCGCCGATGTGCGCAGCTCCGGTGACGGTGCCCGCGAACGTCAGCGAGGGGACCGCCACCCGGCTGCCCCGCGCGCAGCCCATCGCGTGCAGGGCGGCGTGCAGCGCCGAGGTGCAGCTGTTGAAGGCCACGGCGTGGGGGGCGCCGGTCAGCCGCTCCATGCGGCGCTCGACCTCGGCCGTCCACGGCCCGTCCGTCCACACCCGGGACACCGCCACCTCGGCGAGCAGCTTCAGCTCGCCCGCGGTGGGCTCCGGCGGCCAGCGACGCCGCTCCAGGTCCATCGGTCAGCGGGCCCCGGACTCGGCGGCCGTCTTGACCAGGAAGGCGGCCATCGCGTCGATGGTGGGGTGGTCCCAGGCGAGGGTCGGCTCCACCACCAGCCCCATCTGGTCCTCGATGTCGTCGCAGAGGCTCAGCGCGGCCATCGAGTCCAGGCCCTGCGCCTCGAAGGTCGCGTCGACGTCGATCTCCGCGGCGTCCTTCTCCAGGTACTCGGCGATCCGCTGGATCAGCCAGCTCCGCGTCTCGTCGATGGATTCGGTCAGGGTCTGCCCCGTCATGGAAGCCTCCTCGCCTCGCTCGGTCAGCCGGTGCGCGATCAGTGTCACCACCGGCCCGGCGGCGGCGTCACCCCTGACCAGCCGCGCTTGTGCACTGCCTGGATGGGCATGCCTGGACGGCAATTCCCGGAAAGGAGTAGCAACACTTTCCGTCATACCAAGTCAAAGCGGAGGAAAGCACGCTGAGTGATCATGTGAGAGCGGAGCACGCCTTAATTTCCGTCCGACCCGTGTCGTACTTTCGGAAGCGTGGTCACGGGGAACACGCGAGGGGGCGAAGTGAACGACGTTGTACGTCCGCCGGTCACGAGGGAGCCGTTCAGCGGTCTGCAGCGGGAGATCATGGTGTTGCTGGCGGCCGGCCTGACCGACGCCGCGGTCGCGGCCCGGCTGAGGGTGTCCCAGCGGACCGTGCAGCGTCACGTGCGGCGGACGATGGCGCAGCTGGACGCGCGCACCCGGTTCGAACTGGGGATCAGGCTGGCCGAACTCCGCCTTGTCTGAGCCGCGCCCGAACGGGCCTGCCCGTTCGGGCGCGCGAACCGCGCACACCGGCGTTACCGTGCCCGGATGACGATCCAGGACGAGACAGCCGACGACATCGGGGCCCTGGTGCGCGCGGCGGCGCAGGCCGCCCGCCGGGCGGGCCGCGCGCTGCTGGCCGGGGCCGGGACCGACGCCCGCGGGAAGCCGGGCGGCCATGCCCACGACGTCGTCACCGAGGCCGACACCGCCGTCGAGGAGATGCTCAGGGCGGAGCTGACCGCGGCGTGCCCGGGCTCGGCGGTCGTGGGGGAGGAGGGCGGGGCCGACGGCGACGGGGAGGTCCTCTGGTACGTCGACCCGATCGACGGCACCCACAACTTCTCGCGGGGCCTGCCGCTGTACTGCGTGTCCATCGGCCTGACCGTGCGCGGGGAGCCGGTCGGGGGCTGCGTGTACGAGCCCGCGCGGGACGAGCTCCACACCGCCGCGGGCAACGTGCTCCTGCGCGACGGGCGCGCCGTGGAGCCTCCGCCGCCGCGCCCGGTGCCGATGGTCCTGGCGGACCTGCCGCGCGCCGGAACGGCCCCGGACCCCGCCGAGTTCGCGCTGTTCGCCGAGCTGCTCGCCGCCGCCGACGTGCGGCGGATCGGCTCGTCGGCGCTGGCCCTCGCCTACGTGGCGACCGGCCGGGCCGACATGGCCGTCGTCCCCGACGCGCTGGCCTGGGACCACGCCGCGGGCCGGGTGCTGGTCACCGCCTCCGGCGGCGCCTTCGTCGCGGTCCCCGAGGGGCCGTGCCTGCGGCGGCCCGGCGCGTTCGCCGCCTGGCGGCCCGGCCTGTCCGATCTCGGCGCCACCGTCGTGCGCGCGTTGGAGCGGATGCCGTTCCTTCGGGGATGGCTGGAAGACGACACCACTCTGGCCTGACCGACTAGTGATCACTTTTGATGGCGGAGGAACGACAAGTCCGGGCGACACCAGAGGGATACGCGTCGATGACGGAGAACATCGTGACCTGCCGGCTGAATGTTGTGATCTACGCCAAGAACGTGGTCGTGGGGCGCGGGCTCGAGGCGGTGCTGCGGATGCTGCCGCGCGTCGAGGAGGTGCGCTACTGCACGACCAGATGGGGAGCGGACGAGGTCGTCGCCGCCGACGAGGTGGACGTGCTCGTCGTGACCGGGGCGGAGGTCGCGGACGCGGCCGAGCTCACCGCCGCGCGGCGCACCAAGGTGCTGCTGCTGCTCGACGAGGTCGAGGCGTCGGGCTCGGCGTTCGGCGGGACGGCGGCCGACGGCTTCCTGATCCAGCAGGACCTGACCGCGCACGACCTGGGGGAGGCGATCGACCGGATGATGCTGGGGGAGATGCCGATGCCGGCGCGGGTCGGCCGGGAACTGCTGGCCCGGGTGGGCTCGCCGCTGCCCGGCGGCGCCGCGCGGCCCGCGGTGCTGACCCCGCGGGAGAACGAGACGCTGGCGCTGCTCGCCGAGGGGCTGAGCAACAAGCAGATCGCGCGCCGCCTGTCGATCTCCGACCACGGCGCCAAGCGGCTGGTCACCAGCGTCATGCTCAAGCTCGGCGCGCCCAACCGCACCGCCGCCGTGGTGATCGCCATCAAGCAGGGGATGATCTCGGCGGCCTGAGCCCGCCCCCCGGACGGCCGGCGGCCCTCCGGGGGACACCCGGCCAACCGGGTATGCACTTTCAACCGGCTGCACGCGCGTCCATCGGTGCCTTATGCCCCCGCCCCGGGGGGACCGAGCATGGCCTGAGCTGCGAGAGACCGCCCAGGAAGGACGTCCGCATGGCGTCGGCCAGGATCACCTCTGTCACCTTCGTGTCGCCCCCCCAGGTCAAGATGGACGAGCTCGCCATGTTCCTCCGGGGCGATGAGGGCGGCGGGGACGTCGCCGACATCGTCCGGGGCTCGGCGATCGAGACCAAGGGAATGGCGCTGAACCCGCTCGTCGAGGACCCCCGGACCTGGGGCCCGGCGCGCCGGATGGAACGCGGGCTCGCCGAGGCGCGCCTGCTCGGCCGCCAGGCGGTGGGGCAGGCGCTGGACCGCGCCGGGCTCCGCCCCGACGAGGTCGGCCTGCTGGTCACGACCACCACCACGACGCACTCGGCGCCCGGCCTGGACGCCCTCGTGCACGAGACCGGCATGCGCCCCGACACCGAGTTCCTCTCGCTCGGCCCGATGGGCTGCTACGCGGCCGTCCCGACCCTGACCGCCGGCCGGGACTGGGTGCGGGCGCACGGCCGGCCCGCGGTGCTGCTGTGCGTCGACCTGTTCTCCCCGCACCTCCAGCCGCCGCCCTACGACAAGGAACAGGCCGTCGTGCTCACCCTGTTCGGCGACGCCGCCGCGGCGGTGGTCATGACGCCGGGGCGGGACGGCACGGCGGGCCTGGACGTCCTCGGCTCGCGGCTGCTGCGGGTCCCGCGCCACGCCGACGACCTCCAGGTCCACGTCGGCGACCGGGGGCTCGACATCCGGCTGGCGCCGACCATGCCCGACGTCACCGCCGCCGCCGTGGCCGCGCCCGTCGACGCGCTGCTGGCCGACCACGGCCTGCGCCGCGAGGACATCGTCTGGTGGGCGACCCACCCGGGCGGACGCCGCATCATCGACCGCGTCACCGAGGAGCTCGGCCTCCCGGACGAGTCGGTCGCCGCGTCGCGCGCCGTCATGCGCGAGTACGGCAACACCGCGGCCCCGGCCGTCCTCGCGGTCCTGGCGCGGCTCCAGGAGGAGCGTCCCCTCGGCCCCGGGGAGCACGGCGTCGCGATGGCCTTCGGGCCGGGCGCGACGGTGTGGGCCGTCCTGCTGCGCGGCGCCTGACCGCGCCCCGACCAGCTCTCGGAGACAACCCGTCACCTCGAAGGAGTGAGGCATGCTCGAAGTCATCGGCACCGGATTCGGCCGGACCGGAACGTTCTCCCTCAAAGCCGCGCTGGAGACGCTCGGGTTCGGACCCTGCCACCACATGCTGGGGATGCTGGAGCGTCCCGACGAGATCCCGCTGTGGAGCAAGGCGGCCCAGGGCGGACCCACCGACTGGGACGAGGTGTACCGCGGCTACCGGTCGAGCGTCGACTGGCCCGGCGCCCGGTTCTGGCGCGACCTGGTCGCCCACTACCCGCGGGCCAAGGTGATCCTCACCGTCCGCGACCCGCAGGGCTGGTACGACAGCGCCCGGTCCACCATCCACCGCGCCGCGATGGACGACTCGCCCGCGGCCAGCCCCGTGCTGACCGAGATGCGAAAGATGTCCCGCGAGGTGGTGTGGGACGGCCAGTTCGGCGGGAGGTTCACCGACGCCGACCACGCCAAGCGGGTCTTCGCCGAGCACAACCGGGCGGTCCTCGCGGAGGTCGACCCCGAGCGCCTGCTGGTCTTCCAGGTCACCCAGGGCTGGGAGCCGCTGTGCCGGTTCCTCGGGGTGCCGGTGCCGGACGAGCCGTTCCCCCGCTCCAACGGGCAGGACGACTTCGAGGCGATGCTGGACGAGCACACGACCCCGGCGCGCTGACCGGTGGGGACCGACACGGGCGGATGGTTCCGGCGGTTCCATCCGGCCGGGGAGGGGGCTCCCCGCCTGCTCTGCTTCCCCTACGCGGGCGGATCGGCGGGGGCCTACCACGCGCTGTCGGCCGCGATCGGCCCGGCCGTCGAGGTGACGGTCACGCAGTACCCCGGACGGCAGGACCGCCGCCGTGAACCGGTCGTCCGCGACCTGCGCGAGCTGGCCGACCGGATCGCCGCCGAGGTCGCCGCCCTCCCCGTCACCGCGTTCTTCGGGCACAGCATGGGCGCGATCGTGGCGTTCGAGGTGGCGCGGCGGCTGGAGACGCCACCCCCGGCGCTGATCGTCTCCGGCCGCCGCGCCCCCTCGCGCAGCAGGCAGGAAGGCGCCCACCCGATGGGCGACCGCGAGCTGCTCGGCGAGATGGCCCGGCTCGGCGGCACGGACGCGCGCCTGCTGGACAGCCCCGCGTTCGTCCGGATGATCCTGCCCGTGGCCCGGGGCGACTACCAGGCGATCGACACCTACCGGTACGAGCCGGGACCGCCGCTGGACTGCCCGATCGTCGTCCTGGCGGGCGACGCCGACCCGCTGACCCCGGTCGAGGACGCGCTGGCCTGGCGGGAGCACGGCACGCGGGGCGGGGACGCGTTCGTGTTCCCGGGCGGCCACTTCTTCCTGGACGACCACCTGGAGCGCGTCGCGGAGATCATCCGGACCCACGTCCGGACCGGCGACCGGGTCGCCCCCGAAGGCTCCTGACAGATCCCGGCCACAGCGCCCGATGGGCGGTGGGCCGACCACCACACGGTGGCCGGCCCACCGCCCATCGACGTCCCCCGCCATGCCCTCACCGTCCCGTCTCCAGATCTCACGGCCCATGGGAGCCCTCGAACCAGGGATGATCGGAACCTTCGTCCTGCCGGCTGACAGGAACACGCCGATCACTCCCTGACCGCGCTAGAGCCGCTGGCGCTCGCACTGTCCGTACTCGGCGCGGTAGCCCGGCGGGGGGTGGTGTTCGCATCCTGTGGGTGCTTCAGTGCGTCTAACCCTCGACGTCGCGGTCCGCGGCCCGGTGGCCGCGGATGATCGTTAGGGAGGCGCGGGCATGTCCGGGGATCTCGTGTGGTTGGCGGGTGAGGTGACGCCGTACGTGACGGCCGCCGCCAGCGCCTATGGAGGAGCCCTCCTGGCGCGTGTGCAGGACGAGGCGGTGGACGGCACGGTGGGCTTCGGGAGACGCATGGCTCAGCGGCTCTTCGGTGAGCGCGACGGCGCGGGCGAGGTGCCCGAGGCGCTGGCAGATGTGATCGACGATCCCGCCGACGCCGACAACGTGGCCGCGTTGCGCGAGGCCGTCCGCGGGGCGCTGGCCGCCGACGCGGAACTGGCGGACGAGGTGCGGCGTCTGCTGGACGAGGCGGCCGGGTCGCAGGGGCGGGGACACGGCAACGTGTTCATCGGCGGCCGTGTCGAGGGCGACAACATCCAAATCGGCTCGGTCGGACGGGACGCCACGATCCGCCGCGCCTGACGGGTTCATACTTCGGTTGTGGATCCCGACGGTCCGAGAGAGATCCGGAACGTGTCCATCGGCGACGTCGGCGGGCACCTGGTGCAGATCGGCGTCGTCTACGGCGACGTGAGCATCCGCGACGCGCGGGTGGACGCGCTGACCGCCCTCCGCGGCCTTCCTGCCGATCCGGTGCCGTTCACCGGACGCGATACCGAGATGGAGCGTCTCACTCGGCAGGGCGGTCCCGCGGTCCGCGCGATCGACGGCATGGCCGGGGTGGGGAAGACGGCTCTCGCCGTGCACGCCGCTCACCGCCTCGCCGACCGCTACCCCGACGGGCAGGTCTTCCTGAACCTGCACGGCCATTCCCGCGACCGCGCGGCGATGACGGCGGGGGAGGCCCTGGCGGAGCTGTTGCTGACGCTGGGGGTCGCGGCCCGGCGGATACCGCCGGGGGCCGACGCGCGCGGGCGCCTGTGGCGGAGCCTGCTGGCCGAGGGAAGGTTCCTGCTGGTCCTCGATGACGCCGTCGGCAGTGAACAGGTGCGGCCGCTGCTGCCTGGAGTGGGGACGAACCTGGTGCTGGTGACCAGCAGGCGGCGGCTCAGCGGCCTCCAGGGCGCCGCCCCGCTGTCCCTGGGCGTCCTGCCGGACGCCGCCGCCGCCGGCCTGTTCGCGCGGCTGGCGAGCCGTCCGGGACTTGACGGGAGCGACGGCGATGTCGTCCGGCTGGTGGCGCTGTGCGGTGGGCTGCCGCTGGCGGTGCGGCTGGCGGCGGGACGGCTGCGGCACCGTCCCGCGTGGTCGCCCGCCGACCTTGCCGCGGAGATGGTCTCGGCCAGGGACCGCCTCTCCGCCATCAGGGCGGAGGACGAATCGCTCGCCGCGGCCTTCGAACTGTCCTACGGGGACCTCACCGGACCGCAGCAGGACTTCTTCCGCGCGCTGGGCGCGCATTTCGGCCGGGACATCGACGCCTTCGCCGCGGCGGCGGCCGGCGGCACCACCGTGGAGTCCGCGCGGGAGCATCTGGACTCGCTCTATTCCTGGCATCTCATCGACGAACCGGTCGGCGGGCGATATCAGATGCACGACCTCGTCCGGGAGTTCGCCCGGCGCGTCTCCGCGGAAGACCCTGCCGGGGGTGGTGAGACGGCGTTGCGGCGGCTCGTGGCCTATTACGTCCAAGGTGCCGTCAAGGCCGGCAACCTGGTGTCGCGCCGGACACCCGCGGTTCCCGCGCCGGAGCCGGCCGTTCCCTCGCCCCTGCCCTCCCTGACCGGGCGCCGGGACGCGATGCGGTGGCTGGGGGATGAGCGCCGCAATCTGTATGCCTGCGTGGAGTACGCGGCCCGGCACGGTCTGGACGCCGCGGCCATGCACATCCCGATCGCCGTCCACGACTACCTGCGCAGCAACGGCCCCCTGGACCGGACGATCTGCCTCGACGGTCTCGCCGTCGAGACGGCGGCCCGCCGCGGGGACGACGACGCGCTGGGGGCGGCGCTGCACGACCTCGGAGTGATGCGCTACCTGGTCGGGGACCATCGTGAGGCCATCGAGGTGCTGACCGAGTCGCTGGCGGCCTTCCGCCGCGGAGGGAATCCGCTCGGCGAGGCCCAGGCCCTCAACGAGCTGGGCATCGTCCATCGGATGGCCGGATCCTATGCGGCCGCGCTGGAATTCCTGCGGCAGGCCATCGTGCGCTACGACGAACTGGGATGCCGCCTCGATCTGACGGGTGCGCTCAACGATTTCGGCATCGTGCTGCGCACGGTCGGGGAGTACGCGGAGGCTCGGGCCGCCCACGAGCGCTCGCTCGACCTCTACCGCGAGGCAGGGGACCTCATCGGCCAGGCCGGATCGATCAATCAGCTCGGCATCGTCCACCAGCTGGCGGGCGATCACGCGCGGGCCGTCGCGCACCACGAGACGGCGTTCCGCATGTACCTGGAGGCCGACGACCTGCTCGGCCAGGCGCACGCGTCCAACCAGCTCGGCGCCGCATGCCGCCGTGCCGGCGACCGGGCGGCGGCGGCCGTGGCGCTGGACCGGTCGCTGGAGCGGTTCCGCAGGCTGGGGAATCGGCTGGGGGAAGCGCACGTCCTGTACGAGACGGGGGCCCTCCGCCGCCAGTGCGGCGACCTGAGCGCCGCCGCGGACGCGCTTGACCGGAGCCTCGGCATCTACCGCCGGTTGCGCAACCGGCTGGGGGAGGCCCGCAGCCTCGACGAACTTGGGTGCGTGCACCTGCTGGAAGGGCGCGCGGAGACCGCGCGGGACCATCATCTGCATGCGCTGTCGCTGTTCGAGGCGCTCGGTGACCGGTTCGGTCAGGTGCAGGCGCGGATGAACCTCGCCCGAATCCCGGGGCAGGAACCGGGCCGGGTCTACCGGAACTACCGGCTGGCGCTCGCGGCGGCGCGAAGGCTCGGTGCCCGGGCGGAGGAGGCACGGGTGCTGCGAAGGCTCGGGATCTTCCTGCTGGTGAACGGGCGAGACGGGCTCGGCGCGAGGCTCCTGGAGGAGTCCTGGGAGATCCGTGGCCCGGCCCGGCCGCTTCCGCCGGCGATACCGGTTTCCGTGGACGGCCCGGAGGATTCCGGCGGCTGACCTATAGTCCTGCCGCATGGTCCCGCCGCGTCGGGGCCGCGGATCCGCAGGGGGCGGAGTGACCGGAGCGCATTTTCCCTTTGTCACCAGGAAGTTGCTGGAACTGTGGGATGAGGGGCGCCTGCCCAACGTCGCCGGTGTCGAGGTCGAGCCCGAGTACGGGTACGTGGCGCGCATCCGCTACCGGAGCGGCGCCGTCCGGATCATCCGGGGAAGCGATGTGGGGTTGAACGCCGGGGCGGCGTGCGAGCTCGCCAAGGACAAGGCGTATGTCAAGCACTTCCTGCGGCGGTCCGGTTTCGAATGCCCGCGCGGTGAGGCGTTCCTGCTGCCCTGGTGGGCGGAGGAGATCATGCCCCGGCTGGCGGAGAGGGGCTTCACCCGGCCGCGGACGACCGACGGCGCGGCGGAGTACGCGGCCGGGCTCGGGTTCCCCGTCTATCTCAAGCCGATCGACGGCGCGCAGGGCCGCGGGGTCTGGAGATGCGACTCCGCGGCGCGGATCCAGCCGGTCATCGACCACTACGCCGAGCAGCGTATCCGGCTCATGGTCGTCGAGGAGGCCGTCGATCTGCCCGACCACCGGCTGGTCGTCTTGCGCGACCGGCTGATCTCGGCGTACACGCGCTTCCCGCTGAACCTGACCGGGGACGGGACGGCGACGGTCGCGGAACTGCTGAGCGGGCTCCAGCGCGGCTTCCGGCTCAGCGGCCGTCCCACCACGATCGACGCGGCGGACGCGCGGATCGCAGCCCGGCTGGCCAGGGCCGGGCTCGACCTCGGCTCCGTGCCCCGGCGCGGCGAGACGGTCGTGCTGCACGACATCTCCAATCTCGCCGCCGGGGGCACCGCCCTGGACGTGACGGCGACCGTCCATCCCCGGTGGGTGCGGCTCGCCCTGGACGTGACCGCCGAGCTCGGCCTCACGTTCTCCGGCGTCGATCTGGCGTGCGCGGACGTGACGGACCCCGACGCCCCGTACTCGGTCCTGGAGGTGAACTCCTCACCGGGGCTCGATCACTATGGGAGCGTCGGCGCGGAGCAGCGGGCGGTCGTCGACGGCCTGTACGCGCTCATCCTCAACGAGCCGCCTGACTGAGGCCACCGAGACGTTCAGGGGTCAAGGACTTCCGGGGGACTCCATGCCGGGCCTGAGGTCTTCGACCAGGGACATCGCGGGCGGCCAGCCAGCGCCGGACGAGCGCGTCGTCGGCTCCGCGGCCCGGCGGCGGGGCCGGGCGAAGGCCATTTCGATCCGTGCCGCCCCGCCCGGCCGGGACTCCGCCGTAGGTGAGGAGCTTCTCCCACTCGGCCGCGTCGCGGGCCGCCGCCCCCGTTCCAGGACGGCGACCGTTCCCGCACGCGACCGGGATCAGCCCCGAGCGGAACCGAGGATCTCGTAGGACGCGATGGGCGGGGTGCCGGTTGCCCACCCGCTGCGAGGACACCGACGCTGGCGTCCTTCGCTGTGAGGACGTCGACCAGGGCGATGCCAGCCGAGGTCGGCTCGCCCTCCGTGACCCGTTTCGGTCCGGACACGGCCGACAGTCGACGTTCCTCAGGCGGGCTGCTCGGCGCGTGCTCATCTTGAATAAATGTCCGATTCTGCGAGGTCAGCCCCGTGCTCGCTCCGTGGAACCCACCCACCCGACGCGGCGGTCGGACCATGTCGCCTGACTCGCCACGGAAAACCACGGCCGGTCGGAGCGCTACATAACCCCAGCCAGCCTCATGCAACAGCAAAGCTGGCGGGGTCAACGTCAAAGACACGCCTGACGTATTCTAAAACGTTGACAGTCTTTAATGTCGGGGGTTTGACGTGACACTTCCCCAAAGCTAACAATGAAAACCGGAGCGAGATATCGCGACTTCGAACTGCCGGCAACATTGTTAAGTCACGAAACATGGCTGCTGTGCATCACCAGGTAATGACGCGACTCTTGTGTGGCTCTCTCAAGTAATGAGGGGCTGTTAATGGTTATCTGGCGCGGTTGAAAGAAGATGCCGACAGAGAGCATGCAGACTGCGCCCGCCGCTAGTGGGGGCGTCAATTTGCCCGAGCGTGGAGATGGTCACTACATCTACCGCAGCGGCTTCACCGGTGGAGTCTTTCCCGTCGGCTGGCCCGGATGGAAAGTGCTAGGGAATGTGCCGAGTGGAGATCTTCATTGGAGGCTGCGGAGCCGGAATGTGAGTGACGGCCGGGGCGGCCCCACTTCACGTGTCGGTAGCGCCGACACAGTCAGGAGGGCAAGGCGGCGCGCGAGGAGCAGACGCAAATGGTAGGCGGGTGAACGGCCGAGGAGTGGCGATGGTTGCGTTCGATCCGAATATGATCTGCACACGGGTGATGCCTGATTCGAGCACCAGTCACTGGGTCCGGCTGACCGACCCTCTCTCCGGCTCCCTGTCGCTCGATGTCCACGGTGCCGATCCGTTCGTCGCGGTAGGGGAGATAGTCGTCTCCGAGAAGTATTGGCGACTCCCGGAGGGGGATGAGAGGGGGCCAGCCGATGGGGATCTCGTCGAGGACACCAGGGTGGTCGCCAGGGGCAGTGGTTCCCAATCCGTGCCCGTGGAACCCGGCCAGGATGTCGACATCGAGCTCTTGTGCGGGCCCGCTCCCGGGGGCGGGTCGGAGAAGTGGCTCGTGGGACGTCTCGTCGCCCACTTGGGCTCTGCCACCAGTGAGCTGCCCCTGTACTTCGCGGTCGGCGGGGATGAGGTGCAACCGCTCGTCTCGGACGAGCAGCTGAGTGTATGGATGAACCCGGGCCAGACGAGAAACACCTCCTTTGCCATCGTCAGCGCCCCGTCCAGCGCGGAAGTGCGAGCCTGCCTCATCGGCGGCGCACCGACGATCCACTCATCGGAGATCTTCGTGGAGAAGGAGGAACACCTCAGCTACGAGGAGGCCCTGAGCCGCGGGCTGCTCGAAGGCATGGACGCGGATGAGCTGGAGCTGATCCAAGAGCACGGATACAGCCACATGGTGCAGGTCGCTCATGCCATGGGCGCGGAACCGGTTCAGGTGGCATATGGAAACCAGGTCAGGGTGAACATCGCCTGCCGGGCCCCGGAGAACGGGGGCGGCGTCGCGAGGGCGAAAGTGGCCTTGGTCGCTCCTCAGTGGAAGCCGGTCATCGTTCCGATTACGGCGATCGTTCAGAACGTGTCGGTCAAACTGGATCGGGACACCTTCACCCTGGCCCAGGGCGAGCGTATAGGGCTCGATTTGACGGTGTCCTCGGGGCTCGGCGCAGCGGGATATGTGATGTTCAAGCTGTGGGGAGGGGACGACATCCTGACCCTGCCGTCGCCGGCCCCTCTGGTCTACGGGCCCGGGGCGAAGGTCAGAGCATCGATCCCGCTGTCGGTCTCCCCTGCCGCGCCCCTGGGGCCGGTGCACAACACCCGGTTGGTGGCGCTGTTCAGCGCCGGGGGCGTGGACGATGCCATCACCACCTCCATCGACCTGCATGTCACGGTGGTCCCGGGCAAGACGGAAGTGCTGGTGAGCCCCACCAGGATCGGCGTCCCCACGGGATCGTCCGGCTTGCTGACGGTCGCCGTCCTCTCCGGCGGAGGCCCCAAGGAGATCCAGCTGACTCCCGGTCCGTTGCCGCCGGGCGTGAGCGTGGAGTCGGCGACGGTGACTCTGCGCCCCACCGACACCGAGGTGCAGCGTGTACTCCGCGTCGATGCTCATCCGGACAACGCCCGTCTCGTGTCCGGGCTGCCCGTGGTCATCAATTGGAAATCGAACAACGGCCAGCAGAGCGGGACCGTCGTGTTCCGGCTGACCATCCTTCAGCGTCCCGAGTCACGGACGTTCTCCAAACCGATCGTGACTCCATCGGGTGTCCCGCTGGGCGGACATGCGGAATTCGTGATCAACAGTGACGGATCAGCGCGGTTCAAAGGGCATATGCGGGCCACGGGGCTCTTCTCGTACAAGTTCACCGTCCGAGCCGTACTACAGTCGGGTAGCGGGGGCTTGGCGCTCATCCACCAGAAGTCAGGACAGGTGTACGGAACCGACACGCCCGGCCCACGTCAGTTCGACTGGGACGAGGACGCAAGCGACCAACTCATCGCCGACATGTGGCCCGACTTCCGGGCGGGCTCAATCGCGGTAAGCCGCAGCTCGGAGATGACAGGGGTGATCGGCACTGCCGCGGAACTTACCGGCGATGTGCTGGAATTTGCGGTCGCCTCGTCAATTCTCCTTCCCTTCGGGCCCGCAGGCCAGTGCCTGGCCGGTCTGGTCCTTGTCGGCAGCGAAATCGGCGACGCCGCCAATACCTCCATCATCGGGCCCGGGGCTCTGTCCGGTCTCCTGCTGGCAGGTGGCGCCGCCTTCCTCGTCAGCCCAACCTTGATCATCCCGGCCTTCGTCGGCGGGGCGCTCATCGGAGAGGCCCTCGTGAAACACCGAGGGCTCAACTCCGCGGAGAAGGCAGCGGCGCACGAGCTCTTCCGGGACACCTTGCCATGGGACCGCATCCGGCTCACCAATCTGTCCGGTCGCAACAACGCGATGCTGACGATCCCCTCCTATGATGGATCCATCCTCCTCAATCTCGGCGACGCATTCGACGACCCACTGGCCTACACCAACCCGCCGCAATTTTCTACCTATTTGGAGCCGGGGCAGGCTTTCATGCACGAGCTCACGCACGCCTGGCAGATCGCACACAAGTCGTTCAAGATTGAGTACTTCTGGAAAGGCGCGGTAGACCGGATGATCGGGTTCACGAGCGGCGACTCCGAAACTCCCTACCGCTACGGACCGGCCGGAGAGCCGTGGCGGTTCTACGGGCTCGAGGAGCAGGCCGCCATCGTCGAAGAATGGTGGGCAGGAACAACGTATAGGTCGGCCGGAGAATTTCCCCCAGGCGCAGTGCGGCCAAGGAAATCCGAAAATGACCCCTACTTCCGCTACATCTCTGAGAACATCCGCATGGGCGAACCTCTGTAAGGGGCGATTCCTGCCAGAGAGGGCCTGGCTGGTGCGGTGATCACAAACGATCACCGGCCTGGTTGCTCGGCCCGCGGTCGGCACATCCGCGTGCCGATTGTCCGCGTTGGGCCATCGCCGATACGCGTGCGACTCCGCCCCGCCGTCCCCACCGGCCGGACTATGATTCGGCCCCGGGCTTCCAAGATCCCCTGGAGAAACGCATGAGCGATGCGAGCACCGGCAAAGTGGTCGTGAACAGGGTGATGTCCCTGGACGGCTTCATCGCCGGTCGTGGTCACGCGATGGATTGGATCTTTGAGTACCTGACCGCGGACGCGGTCCCGGAGGTCATGGCGGCCACGGGCGCCATGCTCATCGGCCGGGGCACCTACGATGTCGCCAAGGGTATGGCCGATCAGGACACCGCATACGACGGGGGAGCACAGTTCGTCCTCACCCACAATCCTCCGGAGGAGCCGGACCCTGCCGTCACGTTCCTCACCTGTGGGCTTGAGGAAGCCGTTGCCACGGCACGCAGCGCCGCGGGAGACAAGAACCTGGAGATCCTCGGTGCCGACGTGGCCGCCCAGTGCCTGCAGCGCGGGCTCGTCGACGAGATTCTGGTGTATGTCCTACCGGTGCTGCTCGGCGACGGCGTCCGCTTCTCGCCTCCGAGCTTGGACAGGGTCGACCTGGAACCTCTCAGCAATACCCAGTCGGGCGCCGTCACGGTGCTCCGCTTCCGGGTGCGAAAGCAGGCGCGGCCCTCCAACGGCTGATGCGCTGTCGGTGAACGTTCGTCGGGTGTGATCAGGCGGCTTGGGTTCGTGGTCACCGCACTAGGGAGTGGGCGGTGGTCGAGCCGCATCTGCCGTTGGGCGGGCGCGGCCCGGTCCCTGACCTGCGGCGGCTGGTCGACGGCGTGATGTGGCGGCTCCGTACGGGCAGTCCGTGACGGGACGTGCCGGAGCGGTACGGGCCCTGGCCCACCGTCTACGCGCGGATCCATTTGTGGGCAGGGGCCTAGGTCTTCCATGCCCTAGTGGAAGCGGTGACCGCCGAGGCCGCCGAGCTGGACCGCTCACGCGGAGGACGGACCGCCGCTGCCGCCCGCTGCCCTTTGTGCTCACCCCCGGCCAGGCTGCTGACAGCCCGCGCTTCACCGCCGTCCCGGAGCGCATCAAGGCCCGGGACCCGGCCTGGCGCCGTGGCCGCGGATCAGGCGTACTCCTCCCGCGCCAACCGCAGCGCGGGGAACGCCGCCTCAACAAGATCAAGGAAGGGCGCGGTCCGGCCGCCCGCTACGACGGGACGCCCCTGAGTCACCTCGCCGGACTCCACCTACGAGGCGCGGTCATCTGACTCCGCGGCCTCCAGCGAAGATCTGAACTCGACACGCTCCCTAGGACCGGACCCGCTGCGCCGCCGGCCGGTCCAGCCGACGCCGGTCCTGCCGACGCACGAACGCCAGCGCCCCGGCCACCGCCAGCAGACCGCCGACGTTCATCGCGCTCATCACCGCGTACAACGGCACCGGACCGTCGGCGCCCTGGTTCGCCCAGGCGCCGACGGCGACCGTCAGCACGACGTACAGCACCGTCGCCGACAGCGCCATCCGCACACCGCCGACCTGCTGGAGCGCCATCATCACGGCCAGGACCAGGGCGAGGGGCAGGTAGCTCGGCGCGACGATCGCGAAGTACCGGGCCGTCTCCTCCGCGATCCGTGCGTTCTCGGCCGTCACGCTCCCGATGAGACCGCGCGACAGCCACACCACCGGGGTGATCACGGCGTAGACCGCCACGGTGATCCGGAGTGCCGCGCGCAGGACCGGGGCGAGCCGCGGCCGGTCCGCGCCGAGCCGCTGGTTCATGACGATCGCCGACGCCGAGCCGAGGGTGAGGGCGGGCATGATGAGCAGGTTCTGCACCGTGGCGGCGGTGGCGAACCCGGCGATCACGGTCGGGCCGAAGGGGCTGAGCATGCGCACGAAGGCCAGGTTCATCCCGAACATCACGAGGCTGGACATGCACACGGGCAGACCGGTCTGCGGAAGGTAGCGCAGCACCTCCCGCTGCCAGCCCCACCCGCCCAGCAGTCCCGCCCGGGACACCAGGACGATGCCGAGCGCGCCCCCGACGAGACCGTTGAGCACGGTGGCCAGCGGCAGGGCGGCGGTGCCCAGGTCGGCGCCGAACCCCAGCACCGCCAGGCCCGCCACCTCCATCACGCTGCCCACCAGCACGATCAGCGCCGCGGGTCCCGCCCGGCCCGTACCGCGCAGCGCCGCCGCGCACAGCACCGGCCCGGCCAGGGTCATGTTCGCGAACGCCATCCAGCGCAGGAACCGCGCGAAGTGGTCCGCGCTCTCCGGCGGCGCGCCCAGCACGTCCGCCAGCGCCGGGGCGCCCGCGCTCAGGACGCCCGCGAACACGAGCCCGCCCACGAACCAGACGAGCGCCATGCTCGCGAGCGTGGGCCCGGCGTCGTGCTCGCCGCGCCCGCTCCGCAACGCCATGATCGTCTGGGTGGCGACGTCGAAGATCGCTTGGAGGGCGAAGAACAGGAACGCCATCGGCATGTAGAGCGAACGGATCTGGAGGGCCTCGCCGTCCATCCAGCCCAGCATCCCGATGACCAGGATGGGGACGAGGATGGCCAGGAGCCGCGCGGCCATCATCGGTACCGTCAGCCGGACGATCTGCCGCCGAAGCTCGGTCATGCAAGGAGACTCGTGGATGCGGGGGAGAGCGGGGCAGCGTCGTCCATCCGCCCTTTCGCCCTGCGACGCGTACCGCCCCATTCGGGTAGGCGACACCCGGAAACGCTCGCGCCCTCCCGGAGGATCTCCGGGAGGGCGCCTTGGCGTCCCTGGCCGTTGGGGCGGCTAGAGCCCTACCACTCGCGGTTCTTCGGGGTGTCCGAGGTGATGCGGACGCTGTCGGAGGTGATGCGGACGCTCCCGGTCTCGTCGGCGGCCGCGGGAAGGGCGGAGACCCCGGCGAGCCCGCCCGCGATCACTCCGGCCGTGACCAGGGCCATGACAACACGACGCATAGTTCTCTCCTCTGCAACGCATGGCGGTCGTGCCGTCGATCATGGGCTGGACGGGTCGCGCCGGTCTTGAACAAATATGCGCAACGGGACCCCGCGGGCACGAGAAAGCGGCGTGCCGAGCAGCACCGGCAAGACGGTCCGCGTCTCCGCCTGCGAGAAGCAGGGCGGCTGAGCGGGGCGCGGCAGGGCCCCCTCCGGGAGGGACGGACCCCGCTCGTCAGAGTCCGCCTGGTTGACCTCGTCGATGCGGTCGTCCGGCGCGGCCGGGAGCGCCTCGAACCGGGGGTCGGCCAGCAGGTCGGCGACCAGCCCGGCGGAGCCGCCCACATGGGTGGAGTCCAGGCCGACCTCGATCGCGACGCACCAGGCGCGGTCGGCGGGCCAGAAGAGGTTGGGCGACCGCGGGAAGAAGTAGCCCTCGCCCCGTTCGCGTGTTCCCACCCGCCCATCGTCCCGAGGCCCCGGTGCCACCGCCGCACGACGCGACGTCCGCGAAGCCGGGAGGCCGGACGCGGCGTGGCGGGAGGACCATCGCGACCGGCTGGAACGCGCGACCTCGTGCCCCCGGCTCAGGAACGCCCCGACAGCCGCCTGACGACGGCGGCGAAGGCGGCCACCGACGGGCTGGCGCTGGTCACCGGCCAGCACAGGGCGACGCGCAGCGGCGCGATGTCCCGGACGGGGAGCCAGGTGAGGTCGGGCCTGCCGTAGTTCAGGCTCATCGACTCGGGGCTGATGCAGATCGCCTGCCCCGAGGCCACGTGCTCCAGCATCTCCTCGACGTTGTCGTTCTCGGGACCCCAGACCGGTTCGCGGCCGTCGGGGCGGGGGTTGACCGCCCACCAGTCGACCCATGCCCGGGGCGCCCGCCTGGTCCACACGATCGGCTCGTCGGCCAGATCCATGATCGACACGTCGGCGCGGCCGGCCAGGGGGTGCCGGGCGGCCAGGCCCGCCATGCGGCGCTCCACGGTCACGATCTCGGTGTGCAGCCCGGTGGTGTCGGCGGGCAGCCAGACGAAGGCGACGTCCACGAGCCCCTCGTGCAGCGCCGCGACCTCCCCGCCCCAGTCGAACCGCTTGGGCTCGACGGTGGAGTCGGGGTGGCGGCGCATGAACTCGGTGTAGGCGCGGGTCGCCAGCGAGCCCGCGCCGGACGCCTCGAAGCCGACCCGCAGGACGCGGGAGCCGACCGCCGCCACGGTCCGCACGGTGCGCTGCGCCGTCAGCCAGTCGGCGAGCAGGCCGCGGGCTAGGGGCAGGAACGCCTCCCCGGCCGGGGTCAGCAGGACCTCGCGGCCGGTCCGCTCGAACAGCGGGGTGCGCAGGTCCTCCTCCAGGCGGCGGATCCGGCGGCTGAGCGTGGGCTGGGACAGGAACAGCCGTTCGGCGGCGCGGGTGAAGTTCAGCTGCTCGGCCACCATCACGAAGCAGCGCAGCGCACCGGTGTCCACGTCCATGGCGCCGCCCTCCGTCCGGCGATGACCTATGCGCCAACTGTATGGCGAAAGGTCTTGGACGCGTCCCCGGAAACCGCGTTTTCCTGGACAGGCCGGGCCCCGTCGAGCGGATCCGGCGGAACGGAGACGAAGATGCGATTCGGCCGGCGTATCGCCCTGGCGGCCGCGGCCCTGACGGCGGTGACGGGATGTTCGAGCGCGCCGGAGGGCGGCGCCCCTCCGGCCGCGGCGCCGGCGGCCGCCCCGGCCGGCCGGGCGGAGGCCGAACGGGTCGCGCGGCGCTTCACCGACGCGGCCAACGCCGGTGACGAGCGGGCGGTGGCGGCCACCTTCGCCGCCGACGCCCGGTTCGACAGCGTCGGGCGGATCTACCCCTCGCGCGCCGAGATCATGGACCGCTTCCTGGTGCCCGAGGTGCTCCGGGCCGGCGGCCGCTACGAGATCACCGGGAGCCGGTGGGACGGCGGGCGGTACGTGCTGGACTACCGCTTCTCCACCCGCGGCGGCGCCCGCGAGACCTTCTTCTACGCGTTCCTGGTCCGCGACGGCCTGATCCGTGACGTCGTCGGACGCTACCGCTGAACCGCGCCCCTCCCAGGACACCCCAAGGAGCCGTACCCATGCCCGAGATCTCCCGTACGACCCTGCTGCGTGCCGCGGGCGTGTCGGCCGCCGGGATGGCGGCCGCCGCCCTGCCCGCCAGGGAGGCGGCGGCCGCGCCGCCCGCGGCCGAGCACCCGAACGTCACCCTGATCCGCGGCTACTACGCCGCCTACGCCGCCAACGACCTGCGGGCGCTGCGCGACCGGTTCTTCGCCCCGGACATCAGGTGGACCATCCCCGGCCACCACCCGCTGGCGGGCGTCAAGCGGGGCGTGGACGAGGTCCTGGCCTTCTTCGCCGAGCTCGCCCGGGCCGGGTTCCGGGCCGAACCGATCTTCCTGGCGGCCGACGGGCCGTGGGTCGTCGACCTGCACCGCGGCTGGAGCACGACCCCGCGGGGCCTGGACACCACCTGGGCGCTGGCCTTCCGGATCGAGCGGGGCCGCATCGCCGAGGCCGTCAACTACCCCGGTGACCAGCACGCGGCCGACGCCTACTTCTGGCGGGTGTTCCCGCTGGCGCCGCTGCCGGACCGGCTCCGCCCCCGCGGCGGGCGGTGAACCGGCGCGGGGGTCAGCGCGCTGACCGGGCGGCCTGCTGCCCCACCAGGTCGGCGAGGCGGTCCAGCGACCGTTCCAGGAGCCGCTGGGTGGCCTCCCTGGCGCGCGTCGCGCCGCTCGCCTCGGGCTGGTCACCGAGGAAGGACAGGTGCGCCACCACGGTGCTGGCGCCGTCGGCGCGGTCCATCACCTGGATCCAGCCGGTGTAGTCCGGGCGCCCGTGCAGCCCCCACTCCAGGCGGAGCTGGTCCGGGACCGCCCGCATCAGCACCTCGTCCCCGTCGGCCTCGCCCTCGACCAGGTCGGTCGCGATCCGCCGCACGTCGATCTCCTGGGGAAGCCACCGCTCCATCGTCCCCACGTCGGCGGCGACGCCGAACACCGTGCGGCTGTCGGCCGGAATCTCCCGTTCGGCCTCGTACTCCATGGACGCCCCCTCGCCTTCAACGATCTTCCAGGTGGGGGCTACCCGTCCTGGACCGGCTGACACCGGCGCCGGGACGGGCCGCGCGCACCCCCGTCCCGTCGCGGTGGCGGGCTGCGGCTACGGTGGGTGACGAGCCGACGACCATGATCGAGGGTGGGGGGCGGTCGTGCAGACCTTCCTGCCGTACGCGGACTTCGCCGCCACGGCGCGCGTCCTGGACCGGCGCAGGCTGGGCAAGCAGCGGGTCGAGACGCTGCAGATCCTGCGCGCCCTGACGGTGCCGGGTTACGGCTGGCGGCGCCATCCGGCGGTGCGGATGTGGGCCGGGTACGAGGAGGCCCTGGTCCGCTACGGGATGGAGGTCTGCCGGCACTGGTGCTCGCTGGGGCACCGGGACACCTGCAACGCCACCCTGACGGCCGAGCTGGCCGCGGTCCGGGGCATCGCGGAGCCCCGCGCCCAGCGGGAGCTGGCCGAGGCCGGCGAGCTCCCGCCGTGGCTGGGCGACGACGCCCTGCATCTCAGCCACCGGTCGGCGCTGGTGCGCAAGGACCCCGGCCACTACGGCCCGATCTTCCCGGGCGTGCCCGACGACCTGCCGTACGTCTGGCCGCCCTCGGACCGCGACCCGGACCGCGACCCGGAGCCGGGCTGATCATGCGCCGCGCTCGGCGGGACGGGGGGCGCGGTCCGGGTGGTGGCGCGTTACGCGCCGACGGCGGCGCTGATCACCTGGGCGACCTCGTCGGGGCGGGACAGGGCGACGGCGTGCGAGGCGCCGTCGAGCTCGACGGTGTCGGCCCCGACACGCGCGGCCGCCGCGCGCTGCGCGCCGGGGTCGATGGCGTGGTCGGCGGCGGCCACGACGAACCGGCTCGGCACGCGCTTCCAGGCGGGCTCGACGGCCAGGGGCTGGGCGAGGGCCAGCTCGGCGACCGGGCGCTGGGAGGCGGCCATCAACGCGGCGTCCCCGGCGGGCAGGTCGGCGCAGAACACCGGGTGGAACTTCGCCGGGTCGATCGTGAACTCGGTCGCCGAGCCCTCGCCGTCGGGGTAGGTGGCGGGGACGAGCGCGGTGTTGAGCTCGGCGGGCGGGAAGCCCTCCACCGACGACAGCGCGCTCATGCCGGTGTCCAGGCCGAAGGCGGCGACGTAGACCAGGCCGGTGACGTTGGCGGCCACGGCGGCGGCGTGGGTGATGACCGGGCCGCCGTAGGAGTGGCCGACCAGCACCACGGGGCCGTCGATCTGGCTCACGAGGGAGGCGACGTACTCGCCGTCGTGGGTCAGGCCGCGCAGCGGGTTGGCCACGGCGCGCGCGTTCGTCCCCGCGGCGCGCAGGCGGGCGACCACCGGGCGCCAGCTGGAGGCGTCGGCGAAGGCCCCGTGCACGAGGACGACGGTGGGAGAGGTCATGGGGTGCTCCTGATCGGAAGGGAGTGGGCGGGCGCCCCCGAGGGCCCGCCGGGACGGAACGGAGCGGCCGCGGCGTCTTCGGCGCGGCCGGGTCCGCGGGGTGCCCGTGGGGACGCCCGCGGTGGGAGGGTCAGGCGGTGGCGCGGACGGCGTCGCGGATGACCGCGGCGACCTCCTTGGGGCGCGACAGCATCACCAGGTGCGAGGCGTCGATCTCGACGGTGGTGGCGCCGGCGCGCTGGTAGCCGAAGCGCTCGACGTCGGGGTTGATGGTCTGGTCGGCGGTCGAGACCGTGCCCCAGGACGGCCTGGTCCGCCAGGCCGCCGCGGTGGCGGGCTCGGCGAACGCCGCGGCCGCCAGCGGGCGCTGGGTCACCGCGAGGACCTCGGCCAGCTCGGCGTCGACGTCGGCGGCAAAGACGGCGTGGAACCGGTCGGGGTCCACGTACACGTCGGTGCCGGTCCCGCCCGGGACGCCGGTGGGGTACTCGCGCTGCACCAGCGCCGAGGCCAGCGGCGAGTCGGGGAAGCGCCCCTGCAGCTCGCCCAGGCTCTCGCCCTCCTCCAGCGCGTAGCCGGCCAGGTAGACCAGGGCGGTGACGTTGTCCTCGACGCCGGCGACGGTGATGACCGCGCCGCCGTAGGAGTGGCCGACCAGCACGACCGGGCCGTCGATCTGGCGGACGACCGAGGCGATGTAGGCGGCGTCGCCGCCCAGGCTGCGGTTGGGGACGGCCGGCGCCAGCACCGGGATCCCGTCGGCGCGCAGCTCGGGGATGAGCCGGGCGAAGCTGGAGGCGTCGGCGAAGGCGCCGTGGACGAGGACGACGGTGGGTGTGGACATGCGATGGGCTCCTGTGGTTCGCGCGGGCCGGATCAGGCGTGCAGGGCGTCGCGCAGGAACTCGCCGCCCTGCCGGGTGGCGGCCTTGGCGGCGTTGGTGTCGCGCAGCGCGTTGAGCATCACGAAGTCGTGGATGACGCCCTGGTAGCGGACGGCGGTGACCGGGACGCCGGCCTCGCGCAGCTTGGCCGCGTAGGCCTCGCCCTCGTCGCGCAGCACGTCGGCCTCGGCGACGATCACCAGCGCCGGGGGCAGCCCGGCGAGCTGCTCGGGGGTGGCGCGCAGCGGCGAGGCGGTGATCTCGGCGCGCTGCGCCTCGTCGGTGGTGTACTGGTCCCAGAACCAGCGCATGCCCTCGCGGCTGAGGAAGTACCCGGTCGCGAACTGCTCGTAGGAGCCGGTGTCGAACGCGGCGTCGGTGACCGGGTAGTACAGCAGCTGCGCGGCCAGGGCCGGGCCGCCGCGCCGCTTGGCCAGCAGGGTGGTGGCGGCGGTCATGTTGCCGCCGACCGAGTCGCCCGCGATCGCGATGCGGGAGGCGTCCAGGCCGTGGTCGGCGCCCTTGTCGGCGACCCACAGCAGCGCGGCGTAGATCTCCTCCAGGGCGTGGGGGTACCTGACCTCGGGGGAGAGGCTGTAGTCGACGAAGACGGTGGCGGCCCCGGCCCGCACGGTCAGCTCGCGGACCAGGCGGTCGTGGGTGTGGGCGTTGCCGAACACCCAGCCCGCGCCGTGGATGTAGAGCAGGACCGGCAGCGGCCCCTCACTGCCCGCCGGGCGGAGGATCCGGATCCGGACGCTTCCGCCGGGGCCGCCGGGGATGGTGAGGTCCTCGACGTCGGCGTCGGGGACCGGAACGTCGCCGCCCTGGACCTCGTCGACGGTCTTGCGGCCCTCGACGGGGCCCAGGTCGTACAGGTAGGGAGGGTTCTTGGTCGCCTCGGCGAAGTCGCGGGCGGCCTTTTCGAGTACGGGTTCGGTGTTCGTCATGCGTCCAGCCTCGGGGCGACGCCCCCGGGGACACATCGGTCGGTCGACTGGTCGGCCGGAACTCAGTCGTTCCCAGTCATCGACCGGTACCGGGTCACCGGTTGTCCCGCTACCGGTCGAACAGCGCGTCCGCCAGGAACGACGCGCCCTGCCGGAGGGCGACGCGCGAGGAGGGGCTGGGTTGCAGCGCGGTCAGGGAGACGAAGTCGTGCACCATGCCGAGGTAGCGCACGCACGTCACCGGGACGCCCGCGAGGCTCAGGTGGCGCGCGTACTGCTCGGCCTCGTCCCGCACGACGTCGGCCTCGGCCGAGATGATCAACGCGGGGGGCAGCCCGGCCAGGTCCTCGGCGGTGGCGCGCAGCGGCGCGACGGCGGCCTCGCCGAGCTGGCGGTCGTCGTCGGTGTACTCCTGCCAGTACCAGCGCAGCGCCTCGCGGGTCAGCAGGTACCCCTCGGCGAAGCGCTCCTGGGAGTCGCTGTCGCAGCGCGGGTCGGTCATCGGGTAGTACAGCAGCTGGGCGCGCAGCCGCGGCCCGCCGCGCCGTTTGGCGAGCATGGGCAGGACGGCGGCCATGGTCGCCCCCGCGCAGTCCCCGGCGACGGCGATCCGGTCGCCCCGCAGGCCCAGCCCGTCGGCGTTGCGGGCGGCCCACTCCAGCACCGCGTAGCACTCCTCGACGGCGACGGGGTAGCGCGCCTCGGGCGTGCGGGTGTACTCGGGGACCACGAACGCCGCGCCGCTGGCCAGCACCAGCGCGCTGATGAGCCGCCAGTGGGTGTGGGCGTCGCCCAGCATCCACCGCCCGCCGTGCGCGTACACCACGGCCGGCAGCGGCCCGGCGGCCGCGGCGGGCCGGAACACCCAGAAGCCGGTCAGCCCCGACGGCCCGACCGGCGCGGCGTGGAAGGCGGCCGCCACGCGGGCGTCGTCGGGCGCGTGCCCCTGCGCCTCCAGCAGCGCCAGCCGCCCGTCCACGGGGCCGATCTGGTGCAGGTAGGGGGGTTCGGCCGAGGCGTCGAGCAGCCGCCGCACGAGGGGATCGGGGACGAACGCCGGCCGGTCACGGTCGTGCCCGCCCGGCGGGAGAGCCGGTCCCATCATCCGCACCTGGCCATCGAGTCGGGAGCATGTCGATTCGTTCGGTTCACTGTAGCCTCCCGCCGCCGCCCCTCCTCCGTCCCGGAGGCCCCCGCCGCGGCGGGCACCGGGGTCAGTCGCGTTCCAGGAGGTCGCGCAGCTGGTGGCGGCTGCTCACGCCGAGCTTCGGGAACGCCTGGTACAGGTGGGAGCCGATGGTGCGGGGGGACAGCATGAGGCGTTCGGCGATCTCCCGGTTGCCCAGCCCCTCGGCGGCCAGCCGGACGATCTGCTGCTGCTGGGCGGTCAGCGACGCCAGCGGGTCGTCGCCGGACGCGCGGGCGGACTCGCCGGACACCCCGCTGGCGCGCAGCTCGGCCGCCGCCTGCTCGGCCGGGGTCCGCGCGCCGAGCCGAGTGAAGGTCTCCAGGGCGGCGGTGAGCAGCGGCCGCGCCTCCAGCGGCCGGCGACGGCGGCGCAGCCAGCGGGCGTAGTCCAGGCGGGCCCGGGCGCGTTGCAGCGGCCACTGCTGGGCGGCGGGGTTGACGATGGCGAGCCGGAAGTGCCGCTCGGCGTCGGGGGAGTCGTCGAGCAGCGCCGTGGCGTGGTGCAGCAGCAGCGCCATGCGGGCCGTCGGTCTCGGCCCGGCCTCGGCCCGCGCCGCCTCCACCAGCGGGGCGGCCTCCTCCTGCCTGCCGGTCTGGCGCGCGACGGCGGCCAGCTCCACGATCGAGCGCATCGACAGCACGTAGTGCAGCGCGGTGCCGTCGTCGTAGAGCGCCCGCAGGTGCCGGTAGGCGTCCTCCAGGTCGCCCGCCGCCTCGGCCTGCGCGGCGGCGGCGCGCAGCAGGTAGGCGTGGGTGGCGCGGTTCTCGGCCAGGTCGACCGCCGTCCAGGCGTCGTCGCCGAGCGGCTCGTGCCGCCCGCGCAGCGCCGCCAGCGTCGCGCGCAGGGCCCGCACGTCGACCGCGACGTGCTCCAGGCGGTGCACGGCCGCGACGGCCGCGGCCTCCTCCAGCATCGCGTCGGCCTCGCCCCACCGTCCGGTGTCGATCAGCGCCGCGGCCATGGGGACCAGGCAGGTCGCCCCGCTTCCCATGGCCTCCCCGGCGCGGAGCCCCGCGAACGCCGCGCGGAACGACTCCACGCACAGGTCGGACTCGTCGGCGTACCAGGCGACCGCGCCCAGCGCCAGCAGCCGCGTCATCTCCGCCGCGCCCTCCGCCGGCTCGCGCAGCGGCGTCCGCGCGGCGGGGTCGAGCAGCGCCGGCACGTGGGCGACGGGGTCGGCCGAGGCCAGGACCACATTGCCGATCAGCTCGCAGGTGAGGTCGTCCATCTCCGCGAACGGCGCGGGAGCGGCCGGGCCGATCCGGACCTCAGCCAGCAACCCCGGCAGCGGCCGGCGCATCTCGGGCAGCCCGGACTGGAACGCCACCGCCGCCATCACCGACACCAGCGCCAGCGTCACGCGCCCGTCTCGCGGCGGCCGGTGCTCCAGCGCGGACGCCATCAGCCCGAACGCCTCGCGCTGGCGGGCGCCCATCGACAGCGCCAGTCCCGCCCCGCAGGCCGCCGCGCCCAGCATGTCGGGGTCCCGGCTCAGCCGGGTGACCCGCTCGTACAGCTCGCGGACCCACCGGGGGTCGCCCGCCCGGTCGGCGGCGCCGAGCGCCCGGACGTAGCGGCGGGCCCGGTCGTGGTCGGCCGGGGAGCACTCGGCCGCGCGTTCCAGCGCCCGCGCCGCGGCGAACCGGCCGCCGCGCCGCGTGGCCAGCTCGGCGACCTCCTCCAGCGCGGCGGCCACCGACTCGTCGGGTCCCAGGCAGGCCCCGGCGCGGTGCCAGGCCGCGCGTTCGGGATCGTCCTCCAGCGCCGCCGCCAGGTCGTGGTGCGCCTGCCGGCGCGACTGCGCCGGCGCCGTCCGGTAGACGGCGGACCGGACCAGCGGGTGCCGGAACTCCACCTCGGTGGCGGTGATGACGACCAGCCCGGCCTCCTCGGCGGGCCGCCACACCGCGAGGTCCGCCCCGTGCCCGGCCGCCCGCGTGATCGTCGCCAGGTCGCCGTGGTCGTCGGCGGCCGCGTACAGCAGCGCCCGCCGCGTGGCGTCCGGCAGCTCGCGCGCCCGCGCGGCGAACGTCTCCTGGAGACGCGACAGCCGCGCCTCCGCGACACCCTCCAGGGGCGGCCCGGACCGGTCCGCGGCGCGGCACAGCTCGATGATCGCCAGCGGGTTGCCCCGCGCGTGCCGGAGCAGCTCCAGCCGGGCCCGGCCGACCGGCGGGCGGGGCTGGGCGTCCAGCAGCCGCGTCGCCGAGCGCTCGGTCAGCGGCCCCAGCGTCAGCACCGGCGTCTCGGCGTTCACCTGCGGGGGAGGGACGTGGCCGCGCGCGGCCAGCAGCACCGTGACGCCCGGGTCGGCCAGACGCCGCGTCACGAACCCCAGCACGTCCGCCGAGTCGCGGTCGAAGTGCTGCACGTCGTCGACGACGAGCGCGACCGGCCGCCGCGCGGCGGTCCGGGTCACCAGCGTCAGGACGGCGATGCGCAGCAGCATCGGATCGGGCGGACCGGGCGCGGCGACCGTCCCGAAGGCGGCCTCCAGCGGCGCGCGCAGATGCTCGGGCAGCCCGCCCAGCTCCCCGGACAGCGGCAGCAGCAGCTGGTGGAGCCCGGCGAAGGGGAACCGCGACTCGGCCTCGTTGCCCCGGGCGCGCAGGACCAGCGTCCCGGCCTGCCGCAGGCGGTGCGCGGCGGTCTCCAGCAGCGCCGTCCTGCCCGCGCCCGCCTCGCCGAGCACCAGCAGGTCGCGCGGACCCCGCCAGTCGGGGCGGCCCGGCGCCAGCACGCGGCCCAGCTCGGCGGCACGGCCGACCAGCGGTGTGCCGCACCCGTCGTCCCGGGACCCGCGCTGCAACGAGACCATGCCCCTTCCGTCCGGCGGATCGGCGGCGAGCCGTCCGTTTCTGCCATCCGACCAGGACCGCCCCGGCGGCACCAGGCAGAACAACAGGCAGAAACGCTACCTTCCGCCCGAGTGTGACCAACGCGGCAGGTCATCACGGCTCCCGCCCCCGAGTGGTCACGGTAGAACTGGGGGAGAAGACCGGCCGGGGAGCCGGCCGCGGGGCGGGGTGTGAGGGAAGACGGCATGGGGGGACCGGCCACGTTCGGTGCGCTGCTGCGGAGCCACCGGCACGCCGCCGCCCTGACGATCGAGGAGCTGTCGGACGCCTCCGGCGTCAGCGTCCGGGCGATCGGCGACATGGAACGCGGCCGCAGCCGCGCGCCCCAGCGCCGCACCGTGGCCGCGCTCGCCGACGCCCTCGGGCTGTCCCCCGAGGAGCGGCGCGCGCTGGAGGACGCCGTCCGGACCGGCCGCCGCCAACGTTCGCGCGCGCCCCTGAACGAGCTGCCCCGCGGCGTGCGCGACTTCACCGGACGGGCCGACGAGCTGGCCGCGCTGTCCCGCCTGGCGGAGTCGGCCGCCGACCCGGGCCCGACGGTGACCGTCGCGGTCTCCGGCGGCCCCGGCCTCGGCAAGACCGCCCTGGCCCTCAGGGCCGCCGAGCGGCTGGCCGACGCCTTCCCCGACGGCCGCCTGTTCGTCGACCTGCGCGGCATGGACGAGTCCCCGCTCACCCCCGCCGACGCGCTGGCCCGCCTCCTGCGCGGCCTGGGCGTCGCCGACCGGCACGTCCCGCAGGACCCGCACGAGCGCGCCGGGCACTACCGGGCGCTGATGCGGGACCTCCGCACACTGATCATCCTGGACAACGCCGCCGACGAGGCCCAGGTGCGCCCGCTGCTGCCCGCCGACGGGCCCGGCATGGTCGTGGTCACCAGCCGCCGGACGCTGGCCGGGCTGGAGGGCGTCCACCACCTCCCGCTCGCCGAACTGTCACCGGCCGAGGCCGTCGGCCTGCTCCAGCGGATCATCACCGCGGTGCGGCCCGCCGCCGACGCCGAGCTGGACCAGATCGCCCGCCTGTGCGGCAACCTGCCGCTGGCCCTGCGGATCGTCGCCACCCGGCTGCTCAGCCGCCCCTCCTGGACCGCCGGGCACATGGCCGACCGGCTCGCCGACGAGGAACGGCGCCTCCAGGCGCTGTCGGCCGGGGACCTGCACATCGCCACCGCGTTCATGCTGTCCTACCGGCAGCTCTCCGACGAGGCGCGCCTGACGTTCCGCCGCCTGGCGCTGATCCCCGGCCCGCACTTCGACGCGGCCCCGGCCGCCGTCCTCACCTGCGGCGACACCCAGGTCAGCGAGGACGCCCTCGACGAGCTCGTCGAACTCGGCCTGTTGCAGTCGCCCTACCCGGCCCGCTACCGCCTGCACGACCTGGTGCGCCTGTTCGCCCGCGACCGCCTGCTGGCCGAGGAGACCCCGCAGGCGCACCGGGCGGCCCGGGACAAGCTGGAGAACTGGCTGCTGGACACCGCCGTCACCGCCGGACGCTGGTTCGAGCCCGGCTACGGCGCCCCGCCCGCCGACCCCGACCGCCTCGTCGCGCTGGACACCCCCGCCGAGGCGCAGGCGTGGCTGGAGACCGAGAGCATCCACTGGCTGCCCGCCCTGCACGCGGCCGCCGCGGCCGGACGCCACCGGCAGGTGATCGACACCGCCGAGGCCATGCACTGGTTCTCCGACCGCTGGATCCACTGGGGCCGCTGGTCGGAGGTGTTCGGCCTGGCCCGCTCCGCCGCCCGCGCCCTGGGCGACACCCGCGCCGAGGCCACCCACCTGAACTACCTGTCCTGGACCGCCTCCACCGCCGAGGGCCGCCCCCGCGACGGCCTGGCCCACGCCCTGGAGGCCCTGGAACTGGCCCGCGCCGTCCGCGACCGCGCCCAGGAGGCGTGGGCGCTGGTCTACGCCTCCTACGCCACCCGCGACCTGGGCGACTGGGAACAGGTCGCCGTCCACACCCGTCAGGCCGCCGAGATCTTCGCGTCGATCGACGACAAGGAGGGCTACCCGCAGGCCGTGAACGTCCTCGGCGACGCCCTGCGCAACCTCGGCCGCCCCGACGAGGCGCTCCAGCACCACCTGACGCTCCTGGCCGCGCTGCGGGCCCCCGGCTACGGCGGCTCACCCGACGTCCGGGAGTTCAGCCTCGGCCTCACGCTGCGCCGCGTCGGCGAGGACTACGCCGCCCTGGGCCGCTGGGACGAGGCGGCCGACCACTACGCCCAGGCCATCCCCCCGCTGCGCGACCAGGGCATCGTCTCCGGGGTCCCCGTCGTCGCCCAGATGCTGGGCGACGCGCTGCGCCGCCTGGGACGCCTCGACGAGGCCCGCCGGGCCTTCCAGACGGCCCTCGACGGCTACCTCCAGATCGGCGAGGACATCCAGGCGGCCGAGGTCCGCAAGGAACTGACCGACCTCCCCGCCGGGTGAGGCGACGGCGGGGAACGGCGGCGTTCGCGGGCGGGGCCGCTACTGGACCTCCTCGACCGCGTTGACACCCGACCCCGAAGGGGAACCGGGGGTCACGCGCACCGGCGGGCAGTAGGCGTGGAGCTTCTCGAAGCGGTCGGTGTAGCGCGCGTACAGCGGGGAGCCGATCAGGCGGAGGATGTTCTCGTCCTGCTGCCGCAGCGCCTGGTAGGTGAAGTTGTGGCTGCCCACGTAGAGGCCGGCCGACGTGCCCTCGCTGATCTGCGTGAACTTCTCGTGCATCCACGCGATCCCGTTCTCCGGCCCGCAGACCCTGACGCCACCGGTGATGTGCGGGCTGGTCGCGAGCCTCTTGACCGCCTCGTAGGTGACCTCGTTCTCCTCCTCGTCCTCGTACCTGGTGTCACCGGTGATCACCCGGACCGTGCAGCCGCGCCGGCCCGCGGCGATCAGCGCGTCCGCGACCGTCTCCCGGGCGAACCTGGCGTTCGCCACGTTGATGACGTCGCCGGTGGTGTCGGGGGAGCACTTGGCCGCCTTCAGGTTCGTCACGACCGGGTCCCTGGACACGCTCTTGAAGTCCTGGCCGTCGGCCTCCCTGCGCGGGAACGTGAAGACCTGGTACTTCCCGCCGGACGGCGTGTGGTTCTTGCCGTAGTCGTTGTCCCCGGTCGACGTGGCGAGGTCGTACATGTCGTCGAAGTACTTGCTGTAGACGTCGAACAGCCCGGCGTCCCGCAGCGTGACGGCGCTCTCGTACGAGGTCCACTCGTGGAGGTTGGCCGACGCCACGTAGACGACGTGCTGCGCGACGCCTCCCCCCACCAACTGGACCTTGTCGATCGTCATGAACTTGTTGTGCATGCGCGAGTACTGCTCACCGCGCTGACGGTCGGCGACGCACCCGCGATCGGAGATGTAACGGCCGCTCTGGGTCGGGAAACCGCCCCCGGGGTCCGTCACCCGCTGACCACAGGTCCTCACATCCAGCTTGATCTTCGCCCCGCCGGGATAGGGCTCGAACGCCTCCGTCAGGGCCTTGTACTCCGGCATTCCGATCTCGCTGCCGTTGATGACGACCTGGACCTTGACGCCACGGCCGCGGGCCGACCTGAGGGCCTCCACGATGATGTCCTGGGTGAAGTAGTACAGCGGAAGCCGGATGTGCGCACCGCTCGGCGCGGCCTGGATGAGGGCCTTGGCGTGCTCGGCGATCCTGGTGTTGTCGTCCTCGGTGAACATCGCGAAATCGGTCACCTGACCGGGGTCGACGGGCCTCGGCACGTTGGGGGGATCGGCGGGCGCCGCGCCGGCCGGCGCCACGGACGCCGTGGCCGCCAGCGACGCCGCCGCGACCGCCGCCGCCAGGGCGGTGCGCGTGAGTCCACGGGTTCGAACCGATGACCTGACACCCATGAGCGCTCCGTTCGGCCGGCGTACCACGTCCACCAGAGCGTCGATCATTCAAACGATCGCGGCAACGCGCTGACCGGCTCCGGTCTTTCCGGCACTCGCGGGTCCCGTTGTGCGAAACGGGGATAGATGTGTTTCGCATGGACTCGCGCCATGAGCGCAGCGTTGGAAGCGGCCATCAACGAGTGGCACGCGAGCGTGAACGATGGTGACCTGGAGCGGTCGGCGAAGGCGGTCGCCGATCCGATCGTCATCCTGGGCCCGGTCACGCCCGAGCGGTTCGCGGGCTGGGCGGAGCGCTCAGGGATCAGGCTGGTGCCCCGACCCCGGCGTCCGGTCGGTGGGCGAGGCTTCCACCCGCGTGGCCACGGTGTTCCGGGTGACCGGTGCGAAGGCGTCCGTCGCCCTCCGGCTGCCCGACCTCAGAGCGGGGCGGGACCGGGCCGGCTCCTGTTCGCGTTCGTCCGGCACTGGTCGCGCAGGGCGTCGGCCGCAGACCACGACGTCGCCGAGCGGGGGCGGCTCGTCCTGGTCACCGAGGCCGTGCACTCCCTGACCCAACGCGGGATCGCCGCGACGGTCAACGCCGTCGCCCACGAGATCGGAATCGACCAGAGCGGGGCGTCCCGCCTGGTCAAGAGCGCGACGGACGGTCGCCGACGCCAGATGACGGTCACCCCGTCCGGGTGGGCGATGTTGGAGCGCGCGCATGACCGGCAGGAGCAGGTCTTCGACCGGCTGACCGAAGGCTGGAGCGAGCAGCGGCGCCTCGATTTCCAGCGGGCGATGGCCGACCTGATCGGCCGGTCCTACGCCCTGACGCACGACCCGCGCCGCTGAGCCGGAGAGCCGACGGGCATCCGCCGCCGCGGGCGCGCTCTTCGCCCGGTGTGGGACACCCGCGTGCCGCACCACTCACACTCGCGGGGGAGCGGGCGACGTCTTTCGGTGACGGCGGGCGGCCCGGATGGACTCGGTGTCAGGCATCGCCTTCTACGCGGCGGCATTACCGCTGGTCGCCGCCCTGGCCGCCGACCAGGAACTGTTCGCCGCCTACCAGCGCGCCAACCGCGATCGCGGCTCCGGCCCGCACGTGGCGCTGGACGACATCGCCCGCTACCTGAGGGAGTGCCGGAAGGCCGGAGAGCTGCCGCCGGGGGCCGAGCCGCACACGCTCGCGCTCACCCTGTGCGGCACCGCCCAGTTCGAGGCCTACACCGAATACCTGGCCGGTCCCGACGCGCTGCCGGGCGGCCGCGCCGACCGTCTCGCCGCCGCGGCCGACCTGATGCTCTCCACCGGGGGCGTTCCCGCCGCCACTTCCTTCACATGTCCGCCGCCGGGCAAGGCGGGGCGTCGGGCCCACACCCAGCCTCTTCTGCGTTTCACGTGATCCGCGAACGGACCGTCGAGACGACGATTCTGTTCGGGGTGTTCCCCTTGTCCGCCCCCCTTGCGGGTCGGAAGATGCCGGAAAACCTCCTCTCGTTCCCGGCGAACCGGGCAGGATGGGGCGATGTGAAGATCTTTTTGGCGGGCTGGCTCGGCGCGGTGGCGCTGACGGCCGTGGCATGCAGCGCGAACGTGACGGCACTCCCGTCCAACGGGCGGGCGCCCGCGGGGCAGCAGGCCCAGGCGGGGTCGTGGTGGCGTCCGAAGGCCGGGGTGTCGTGGCAGTGGCAGCTCAGCGGGAAGGTCGACACGTCCGTTCGCGCCGCCGTGTACGACGTGGACCTGTTCGAGACCTCCGCCAAGACCGTCGCCACGCTGCACCGGGCGGGGCGGAAGGTCATCTGCTACACCGCGATCGGGTCGGCCGAGACGTGGCGGCCGGACTTCAAGCGGTTCCCCAAGAACGTCCTCGGCAAGAAGGTGCAGGGCTGGGAGGACGAGCGCTGGGTCGACATCCGGCGGATCGACGTCGTGCGGCCGGTCTGGGCGGCGCGGCTGGACCAGTGCAAGAAGAAGGGGTTCGACGGGGTCGAGCCCGACTGGATGGACGGCTACAAGCACGACACCGGGTTCCCGCTGACCGCCGCGCACCAGCTGGCGTTCAACCGGATGCTGGCCGAGGAGGCGCACAGGCGCGGGCTGGCCATCGGGCTGAAGAACGACCTGGACCAGATCCCCCAGCTGGTGGGCGTCATGGACTTCGCGGTGAACGAGCAGTGCGCGCAGTACGACGAGTGCGACGCGCTGAAGCCGTTCATCAAAGCGGGCAAGCCGGTGTTCCACGCCGAGTACGAGCTGCCGCTGAAGAAGTTCTGCGCGCGCACCAAGCGTCTCGGACTCAGCTCCATCCGCAAGGCGCTCGACCTCCCGGCGGCCCGGCAGGCGTGCCCCTAGGCGCATCCGTGGGGGAGAGGCCCGGTTCCACCCGCCGGGACCTCTGCCGTCCTGCGGGAGCGCCGTCGGCCTGGACAGGGCCTCCCGGATCGCTGAGCATGAGCGTTCCGGCACACGCGCGGGGACGGTGAGGGACATGCACGGCACCGGGCCGGGGGAGATCGCTCCCGACGGATCGGCGGTCGAGTACTACGCCGCGGTTCCGCCCGACGAGGAGAGCGCGGCGCTCGTGCACGGGGCGGTGGGGCCGGGCGGGACGATCCTGGAGCTCGGCGCGGGCGCCGGCCGGGTCACCCACCCGCTGCTGGCCCTCGGGCATCCGGTGGTGGCGGTGGACGCGTCGGCCGGGATGCTGGCGCGGATCAGCGGCGCGGAGACGGTGTGCTCGCCCATCCAGGACCTGGACCTGGGGCGCGCGTTCGACGGGGTGCTGCTGATGTCGTACATCATCGAGTACGGCGGGGAGCGGCGGCCGCTGCTGGACGCGTGCCGGCGGCACGTCGCACCGGACGGCGTCGTCATCGTGCAGCGGCAGCCGCCCGCGTTCCACCGGGACGCGGGTCCGCGCGAGTGGTCGAGCGGCGGGGGACGGTTCCGGATGTACGACGTCGTGCGCCACAGCGAGGACGTCGTGTCCGCCACGATCGAGTACCGCCTGGACGGCCGCCGGTGGACGCATTCGTTCACGTCCCGCCGGTTCGGCGACGAGGAGCTGCCCGCCGTCCTGGGGGAGTCCGGACTGGCGCTGGACCGCTTCCTCGACGAGGAGGGCGGCTGGATCCTGGCACGCCCCGTGTGAGCGGTGCCCGGCCCGCCTCCCGAGTTCCCAGGGGTTGCCGAGTACGTCTCCCCGCGATGGCCCGGGAGGGGTTCTGTTAGGGTCCGACCCCGATGACCGCTATCTGCCCCCTGGAGCCGACGTGACCTCCAAGACCGCGATCGTGGCGGCCCTCGGCGCCCTCCTCCTCGGCTCGGCGGCCTGCGGCGGTGGCGAGGACGGGCCCAAGGGCGGCCCGGCCGCGCCGTCGACGAGCGCGTCCGCGCCGGGGACGGCCGCCGCGACGGCGCCGCCGACGACCACGGCGACCACCGGCACCTCCACCGCCTCGCCCCGGCCCAGGCCCACCAAGCCGGAGATCAGCGACAGCCGGGAGATCGTGATGATCGATCCGGAGGGCAAGCGCTACACGTTCCGCACCATGGTCGAGATGGCCGCGGGCATGCGCGCGACCATGGGCGACGACCCGCCCCCGAACTTCTGCGCCACGTCCTACGAGCAGGGCGTCAAGGAGGGCGGGAAGTTCCCCGCCGGCCGCCGGGCCTTCATGGCGGCCTGCCAGGAGGGCTGGCGCAAGGCGTCCTGAACGCCGGGCCGCGCACCGGCCTCCGGCACCGCCTCACCCGACCGGATCCCACCGGACCCACTGGTCGATGCCGTCGAACCGGTAGCGCTCGTCACCGTCGTCGAACCGCCATCTGGCCATGAGCCGTCGCGCGTCCGCCGGCGCCCGGCGGTGGGGCGCCAGCAGCGATTCCAGTTCGTCGTACCGCGCGTCGACGCCTCCGGTGCCCGGGTGGCTGTCGTGGTCGGCCTCTCCCGCCTCATGACGGCGCAGCCATCTGATGTAGATCGACCACTGCTCGCGTTCCATCGCCACCGCCTCCTCGCCCGCGGGCCAGACGGCGTAGGGGTCCTCAAGGGCGTCGAAGCCCAGGCGTTCGAAGTAGTGCGGCACACCGTCGACATCGGCGAGACCCTTGAACGGCCCGTCGTTCCGGTCGAGCTCGACGTGCACGCGTCCGAAGCCGTCGGCGATCAGGGTTCGTTCGTCGTATCCACCCGGCTTGTCGTCCATGACGGCAGGCTACCGACGACCGGTTCCCCCGCCGTGTCACTCGGCGGTGCCGCGAGGGGAGTCGGCGGTGAGCTCGCGGATGGTCTCCCGCCAGGTGGTGTCGACCTTGACGACCGTGTCGCCGGGCAGCCGGGCGCTGGACGCGTCCTGGACCCACCGCGCGACCTCGTCCAGGGTCATGCCCTGCTTGCGGTCGGCCGCCACGGCCCTGACGGTCTGCTCATCGGAGCCGGAGGCGTCGTCCGTCCTCTTCTCGGTGCCCCGGCCGCGCATGTCCTCGTATATGGAGTAGGTGCCGGCCCCGGCCGCGACGACCACCAGCACCCTGATCACGGTCCACAGCCAGTCGGGCATGTCGACGTCGGGCAGCACCGCCAGGACGTCGTGGCCCAGGAGGTCCAGCGCGATCAGGAGCACGGCGACGAGGAGCGGCGGCACCCAGTAGAGGAGGAGCGTCCTGCCGACCGCGGCCCGCCGGGACCGCCGGGGCCCGCGGTCCTCCGTCCTCGGGTCGGGCGCCGGACCGTGCCCGTTCTGGTCGACGGGCCGGTCCTTGTCGAGTTCGGCCATTTCGCGGTGGTCCCTTCTGCCGCGCAGCGGTGGGCCGGACCCGGTGGGCTCCGTGATGCCGTCGTCCCCGGATCGCCCGGCCCGATGGTCATGTGTGGAGGGCGGGGAGCCGGGGGCGCTGTTCTTCCCGCCGGCCCGCTTCCCGCGCGTCCGAGATGACCGCCGTACGCCGACCGCCGAATCGGTCGGGACCCGTCCGTGGCCACCCTCTTCTTCGGTGAGATGGCGGCCGATGGGGAACGGTTCATGATCTGGGACGTCGATTCGGCGAACGGGTCCGGGGCGTGGTCGTGCCCGGACGCGCGGGTGACGGACGTCCACTTAGTGATCTACAACGTAAAGGAAGCGGGCCGGGGATCCCGACCCATGATCAACGGGGTTCGGCGACCTCCAGCAGGATCCGGGCCAGGTCCTGGGGCGCGTCGCGCATGAGGTTGTGGCCTCCGGCCAGGGCGTGCGTGCTCCAGGCGGGGTTCTCTCGCAGCCGCTGGTAGACGGAGGTGAACGGGGACGGGCCGTCCCATCCCGTCGCGTACACGTAGACCCTGCGCCGGAGGTGCGAGAGGTCGCCCGTCAGCCGGAGCGGCTGGAGCAGCGAGGCGAGCGGATGAGGGGTGGCGCGCGGGTCGAAGAACGGCAGCGGCCGTACCGCGTAGCCGGTGTCCACCACGTCGGTGTACCACTTCCGCTCCTGTTCCGTGACCAGGATCCAGCAGGAGTCGCCGTGCTGGGGCACGACGGCGTCCAGGTACACCAGGGAGGCGACGCGGTCGGGCGCGCGGTCGGCGGCGCCGGTGATCACCATGCCTCCGTAGCTGTGGCCGACCAGCACCGCGTCGCGTAGGTTCTCCGCCTCCAGCACGGCGGTGACGTCCTGGATGTGGGTGTCGAGGTTGACCGCGCCGGGCAGCAGGTGGCTGCGTTCGCTGAGTCCAGTGAGCGTCAGCGGGTGGACGGTGTGGCCTTGGGCGCGCAACCGCCCGCTGAGCTCCTCGAAGCACCAGCCGCCGTGGCACATCCCGGGGATGAGCACGAAGTTCGCCATCGTTCGTCTTCCTGTTCTCTTCGGTCGTTGTCCGGGGGAGGGGGGTCATGGCCGCCGTGGTGCGGGGCGCTCGCGGTGTCCGGCGGCGATCAGGGCCGCCGCGAGGCACAGGATCGCGGTCCAGGCGAGGGCGGCCTCGGTGGAGGTGCGGTCGGCGACCAGGCCCGCGATCCAGGGCCCGGCCGTCTGCCCGGCGGCGAACACCGTGGTGAACGCCGCCAGCGTGGCGGTCCAGTCGGCGGGGGCGGTGCGGGTCTTGATGAGGGCGGTGACGGCGGCGGGGACGCCCATGAACGTCGCCCCGTAGACCAGCGCGGACAGCAGGATGACCGGCGGCGTGGGCGCGGCCAGCGCCAGCGCTGATCCACCGCCCAGGACGGCGAGCAGGGTCGTGAGGGCCCGCGTGCCGGGCCATCGGGCGGTCGGCCGGCTCCACAGCGCGGGCGCCGCCATGACCGCGAGGCCCAGCACCGTCCAGGTGAGCACCACCTGCCCGAGGGAGGCGTTCCGGTAGGCCAGGTAGGCGGACAGGAACGTGATGTAGGTGATGTACCCGGTGGCGAACAGCAGGTAGGCGAGGGCCGGTCTCCACAGGGGCCGCATCCGGGCGCGGCCGGGGCCCGCGTCCCGCGCGTCGTCCTCGGTGCTCGCCGCGGTCCAGCTCACCGCGGTCGCCAGCGCGGCGGCGACGGCCAGGCCGAGCCAGGCCGGGCGCCAGTGCTCGCCCAGCGCCGGGATGGCCGCGCCGCTGAGCACGATTCCCAGCCCCGTCCCGGCGAAGTACACGGTGATGGGCAGGCCGGAGCCGGCGCGGGCGGCGATACGCGAGGCGATCACCCCGCCGCTGACGAACACGACCGCTCCGGTCGCCCCGGCGAGGACCCGCGCGGCCAGCAGCGCCGCGTAGGCGTCGCTGACGACGGTGGCGGCCAGCGACACGGCCGTGAGCACCATCCCCGCGCGGAAGGCGGTGGCGGTGCCCCGGCGGCGGACGATCGCCGCGGTCGCCAGCGCGCCGAGCAGGTAGCCGAGCCCGTTGGCCGTGCCCATCCCGCCGGCCTCGGCCAGCGTCCAGCGCAGGTCCTCCTGCATGGCGGGCAGGAGCAGGCCGTAGGCGAAGCGGGAGATCCCCAGGGCCGACGCGGTTCCCAGGGCGAGCCGGACAGCCGTCCAGTGGTGCCCCGACGCGTGGCGGGACGGGGGGTTGACGGTCCCGGCGGGGGAGGGGCTCACCGGGGGGCGCCCTTCAGGTGCCGGTCGAGGAAGTCGATCACCGTGCGGGCCAGGGCGACCCGGTGGTCGGACAGGGCGTGGTCGGTGTCGAGGACATGGTGTTCGAGACCCGGGACGGGGTGGGCGCGGTAGGACTCCACCAGGGGCCGGTGGTGGGTGTCGGCGGGGGTGACCGGGTCGCGGCCGGTGCCGACCAGCAGCACGGGACGGGTGGCCAGCCGGGGCGCGAGGCGGGCCAGGCTCCACGAGTCCCCGGCCGCCTCCATCTCCGCGACCAGCGCCTGCGCGCTGGTGCCGTGCAGGGGGAGCAGCTCGCCCGCCCAGTCCTGGAGGTAGGCGGCCCGCACGGTCGGGTCGGCCCGGCAGGCGGCGGCGGCCGTCCCGAGGTCGAAACCGGCCACCGAGCCGACCGCGGTCACGCCGGGGTCGGAGGCCGCGGTCATCAGGGCGGCGAAACCGCCCAGGCTGTGGCCGACGACGGCCAGCCGGTCCGGGTCGAGGGCGTGGGCGCCGGCGGTCCCGGGCTCGCGCAGGCGGGCGACCACGTGGGCGGCGTCCTCCAGCACGTGCGCCCACGACCAGGAGCCGCCCATCCCCCAGGAGCCGCGGTAGTGGAACACCAGCGCCGCGTAGCCCGCCCGCCGCGCCGCCTGCGCGAGGTCGAAGTTGCGTTCGTGCCCCGGGAAGCCGTGCAGCAGGACCGCGACGGGGTGCGGGCCGGGGCCGGGCGGCAGGTGCAGGACGCCCAGCAGCGTCGTGCCCGCGCTCTGGAAGGTGACGGGCACCGTGCGGGCGGCGGGCCCTTCGGGGTGGACGGGATCGGTGGCGAGCGGGTCCGGCACAGCGTGCTCCTCAAGATAGAACCGACCGGTTCGATGTGAACGTTAGCAGTACATCGAACCACCCGGTACCATCTCCGGTATGCCCGTTCCCAAAGGCAGCAGCCTCGACCCCGACCGCACCCGGGCGACGATCCTCCGCACCGCGGAGGGGATCCTCTACGCGCGCGGGCTCGACGGCGTGGGCATAGCGGAGCTGTGCGCCGAGGCGGGCGTCTCCAAGGAGACGCTCTACCGCCACTTCGGGTCCAAGGACGGGCTCGTCCGCGCCGTCCTCGAAGCCCGCAGCGACCGCGTCACGCGCTGGCTGGCCCAGGCCGCCGCCGACGCGGGCGACGAGCCCGCGGCCCAGCTCGCCGCGGTCTTCGACGCCCTCGGCCGCTGGTACGGCGAGCCCGGCTTCCGCGGCTGCGCGATCGTCAACGCCGCCACCCAGCGCCACACCGTCCCGGCCAGCGGCATCGCCACCCGCCACCTCGGCCGCCACCTGGACCTGCTCACCGCGATCGCCGACCGGGCCGGGGCCGCGGACCCCGCCGCGCTGGGACGGCAGCTCCTCCTGCTCCTGGAGGGCGCGACCGTGGTCGCCGACCACCTCGCGGCCCCCGGGGCCGCCGGCGACGCCCGGGACGCGGCCCTCGCCCTCCTGGACGGCGCGGCCCGCACGGCGCACCGGGACTGACCACGGACGCCGCGTCAGGCGAGGGCGTCTCCGACCCCCGCACGAGCACGGGATCGAAGACGGCCGCTCACCGCTGGACCATGAGGCGCAACATCATGCGGCGGGCGGTCGCGTTGAAGGCGGCGGTGTCGTTGACGCGCGGGAACGGCTCGTCCGGAACGGGCACGTCGAGGAAGGCGCACAGCGGCTCCCACCCCTGCCGCACCTCGAAGACCAGCAGCCGTTCCGGCGGGATCGCGGCGACGACCTCCCGCGTGTGCCGCTCGAACGCCGCGACCAGCTCCTCGTCGGAGAGGCCGGGGAAGTCGCGGATCTCGGGCATCCGCGAGGTCATGTCGACGAACTTGGCCACGCCCGTGCCCAGCGTCCTCGACGCCCGGAGCATGAGCCGCATGGGAGCGGAGTCCTGGCGGGAGTGCTGGTCGAGGATGGTGGCGCGCATGCTGGCCACCCATCCCTCGGGGTCGCGGACGCTCAGCACGACCTTCGCGTCCGGATAGTGCTCGGCCGTCTCGCGCCAGTAGGCCGCCGACGGCCAGTCCACACACGACCGGTAGCCCGAGAACAGCGTCTCCCAGGGGACCGGTTCACCACGGGTCTTGGCGCGCCAGGCGTCGAGCTGGCCGGGCCGCCGCATCTCGCTCATGTGGTGGCACGGCCCGAACCCGAGCCTCTCAAGGGCGGCCTTGAGGGAGAGCGTGCCAGTCCGTCCGTATCCCGCACCGATCACATCCACGAGGCGACCGTCACATCCGGCGGCGGCGCGGTCAAGGAGGCGGGCGGCGTGGCCGGAAGCGGCTCCCGGCGAGCGCCGTTCCTTCTGTGGTGAAGTGTCGTGGCGGCCGGGGAGCTGTCAGACTCGGGGACCGCGAATGATCGTCCTGTGGGAAGGGTTCGGCGTGGACACCCCGAGCATCGTTTCGATCGACACCCAGCGTCCGCACCAGGCGCGGATCTGGAACCACTGGCTGGGCGGCAAGGAGAACTACCCCATCGACCGCTCGGTCGGCGACAAGGTGATGGAGGTGTTCCCCGAGATCGTCGACATCGCCCGGCACACCCGCGCCTTCCTGCTCCGCGTCACGCACTTCCTGGTCGCCGAGCAGGGGATCCGGCAGATCCTCGACATCGGCACCGGCCTGCCCACCGCCGACAACACCCACGAGGTCGCCCAGCGCATCGCCCCCGGGACCCGCGTGGTCTACGTCGACAACGACCCCCTGGTCCTCTCGCACGCCCGCGCGCTGCTGACCAGCACGGCCGAGGGCGCCACCGACTACGTCGACGCCGACGTGCGCGACCCCGCCACCATCCTGGAGCAGGCGGCCCGGACGCTCGACCTGGACCAGCCGGTCGCGCTGATGCTGCTGGGCGTCATGGGCAACGTCCCCGACGCCGACGACCCGCAGGGCATCGTCCGGACGCTGATGGCGGAGCTGGCCCCCGGAAGCTGGCTGGTGGTCAACGACGGCACCGACGTCCTGGAACGCGCGCAGGCGTCCCCGGCGGACGAGACCGGGCGCGCCGAGGCCATCCGCCTGTACGTCGAGGCGGGCGCGCTGCCCTACTTCGCCCGCACCCCCGAGTTCATCGCCGGTTACTTCGAAGGGCTCGACCTGGTCGAGCCGGGCGTGGTGTCCACCCCGCTGTGGCGGCCCGACCTGCCCGAGCTGGACCGGCCGCGCGAGGTCGACGCGTTCTGCGGCGTGGCGCGCAAGCCCTGACGGCGCCTCACCCGGAGGCGGCGCGCCGCGGGTCGGCGGCCCGGATGAGGGCGCGCAGGCCGTCGCGGTGGACCTCGTGGTCCGCCAGCGGCGGCAGCATCGCGTCGAGGTGCCCGGTCAGCGCGGGGAACCGGTCGGGGTCCAGGGCCGCCAGGGCGCGGCGGGAGGTCGCCATGGCGTCGCGCGGGTCGCGGTGGTCCACGAAGTCGGCCGCGCCCAGGGTGAACAGGTACATCTGCCGGTAGACGGCCATGGCGCGCTCCGGCGCCATGCCGACGGCGATGTTCGCCGCGACCTGCGGTTCGACGAGCCGCTCCAGCAGCGTCGGGCTGAGCCAGGGACGCGCGCCGCGCAGCGTGACGAGCCCGGGATGCCGCGCCAGCAGCTCGTACAGGCGGGTGAAACGCTCCTCGGTGCCCCGCGCCCAGTCGGTCCCGGGCGCGATGTCGGGCAGCCGGGCGGCGAGATGGTCGGTGCACAGGTCGATGAGCCCGTCCAGCGTCGAGCCGCACCGGCGGTGGATCGTCGTGTGGGAGACGCCCAGGCGCCGGGCCAGCGCCCGCAGGTTCAGGGCCTGCGGACCCTCCTCGTCGATGAGCGCCAGCGCCGCGCGCGCGATGGCCTGGGGCGTGGCCCGTTCCAGGGCGGCCGAGTGTCGGGGCATGGGAAACAGTGTAAGTTACGCTGTAACAGCGCCGGTCGCGTGACCGGCGGACGCGCGGGGAGGCGGACGTGACCTTCGTTCCTTCGGCCGGGGCGACCGTGGACCCGCTCGGCTACGCCGACATCCGTTCGGCCGCCGAACGGATCCGGGGCCGCGTGCGCCCCGTCGCCGTGGCGCCGATGGAGGACGGGCCTTTCGTCCGGACTCAGGGGAGCGGCCGGACCTGGCTGGCCCTGGAGTACATGCAGCACACCGGCAGCTTCAAGGCCCGGGGCGCGGTGAACTTCCTGCTCGCCCACGGCCGGGAGGGCGGCCTGCCCGAGGCCGGCGTCACCATCGCCTCCGGCGGGAACGCCGGCCTGGCCTGCGCCTGGGCGGCCGCGGCCCTCCGGGTGCGGGCCACGGTGTTCCTCCCGGCGAGCGCCCCCGCGGTGAAGGTCGCCCGGCTGAGGGCCTACGGCGCCGAGGTGCGGCTGGTGGAGGGGGAGTACGCGGACGCCGCGTCGGCCTGCGCCGCGTTCGCGCGCGAAAGCGGCGCGCTGACCAGCCACGCCTACGACGACCCCCACGTGGCGGCGGGAGCGGGAACGCTGCTGGACGAGATCCGGGACCAGCTCCCCGAACTGGACACGGTGCTGGTCGCCGTCGGCGGGGGCGGGCTGTTCGCCGGGGTCGCCACCGCCGCCCACCACCACGGCGTCCGCGCCGTCGCCGTCGAACCGGAGGGCTGCCGGGCGCTGCACGCCGCCCTGGAGGCCGGGGACGTGGTCGACGTCCCGGTGGACAGCGTCGCCGCCGACGCGCTCGGGGCGCGGCGCGCCACCCGCCTGGCCCTGCACGCCGCCCGGCGGGGCGACACGCGTTCGGTCCTGGTCCGGGACCACGACATCATCCGGGCCCGCCGGACCCTGTGGGAGGAACACCGCATCGTCACCGAACCGGGCGGAGCCACCGCCCTGGCCGCTCTGCTGAGCCCTGGAGACGGCGGCTACACCCCGCACCCCGACGAGAACATCGCGATCGTGCTCTGCGGCGCCAACACCGACCCCGCCACCCTCCTCGCCGAGGACTGACGCCCCGTCCAGGCGGTGCGCGGGCTCAGGAGCGCAACCCGGCCCGGCGGAAAAACCGTTGGTGCCCGCCCCGGCGGATGTCCTAGTGTCGACATCGCCCACCACGGGCGAACGTGACCACCCATGCGAACGGGCCGCCGCCCTAGAGAGAAGCTGGTTTATGACCTCGCCCGAGCCGAGCGCGCCTCGCCAAGCGTGATGCCGCCCGGCCCCGCCGACCTGTCGCCGTAGCGCTCCGCGAACGACGACGGCCCGGCGTCCCCAGGCCACCTTCCGAGGCCGCTCGGCCTCCTTCTGCAGCCATTTCTTCCGGTTCCAGCAAGGAGAACCCGAGTGTCCGACCACGATCTCGACGGCTCCCGTCACCGCAGGACCTCCACCGACCCGGCCCGCACCGGCGCGATCCCGCGCGCCGGCACCTTCGAGTGCCTGCGCTGCGGCCTGACCGTGACCCGGCTCGGCCCGGACGGCGACGTCCGCAACCACTGCCCGAGCTGCCTGCACTCCCAGCACGTCGAGGACCACGTGCGCGGCGGCCCCGCCGAGTGCCGGGGGCGGATGTCCCCCATCGCCATCGCCGTGCTCCGCAACGACGACTGGATGGTCATCCACCGGTGCACGCGCTGCGACGAGCTGACCTCCAGCCCCGTCTGCCGCGACGACAACCAGCTCATCCTCATGCGCATGGCCGTCCGGCCGCTGGCCCAGCCCCCCTTCCCGCTCGAGGTGTTCGCGGATCTGTGATCCGGCGCGAACGGAAAGGAGGACCACCGTGCCACGACGCAGAACACCCGACGGCGGGCGACGCCCCCAGCGGCGCAAGTCCGTCCTGCACGGCCCCGGCGGGGAGGGCGGCGACGCGTTCCGGTGCGTCGGCTGCCGGCTCGAAGTGCCCCTGGCCGCACCGGGCACCGCGCACCGCAACCACTGCCCGCACTGCCTGACCAGCCGGCACGTCGACCGGCGCGTTCCGGGGGACCGGGCGGCGGACTGCGGCGGGCGGATGGCGGCGCTGAGCATGACGGTGCGTTCCAACGGCGAGTGGCTGCTCATCCACCAGTGCGTGACATGCGGTGAACTGAGCGCCAACCGCATCGCCGGGGACGACAACGCACTGGCCCTGATGCGCCTCGCGATGCGCCCACTGGCCGACGGCAAACTGCCGGTAAGGGCCCTGCTCACCCTGTGACACGACCCTGGCCGGGCCTCTCCCCAAGGAAGAGGCCCGGCCAGAACAACCCCAAACCCACCACAACGGTGAACGAGCGGCCCTTGAGGAGCCGGAGCGGAGCCGGGAACGTCGACGAGAAGCGAGCATCCGGAAGACGTGGGGAACGGCATGCACAGTGATCGAGCAGTGCCGGAGGAGGACTCGCTGGTGGGGGACGGGGTGACTCCGGGCATCGTCCGCGTCGCCGACACCGTCCGCCGACCGGTCAGACCCTTCACCGCCACGATCCACGCCTATCTCTCCCACCTTCACCAGGCAGGGTTCTCAGCCGTCCCCAAGCCTCTGGGGACCGATGAACGAGGCCGGGAAGTGCTGTCCTTCGTGCCGGGTGACGTGCCCCGCGAACCGCTCCCACCCGAGGCGACCGGGGAGGACGTCCTTGCCGCCCTGGCCCGTCTCATCCGGCGGCTCCACGACGCCGCGCAGGGCTGGACGCCACCCCACGACGCCGTCTGGGCCACGCTGCCCGGGACCGGGGACATCCCGCTGGTCGACACCGAAGCCGAACTGGTCGGCCACCGCGACTACTGCCCCGGCAACGTGGTCTTCCGCCACGGACTGCCCGCCGCCTTCATCGACTTCGACCTGGCCCGGCCGACCACCCGGGTCTATGACATCGCCAACGCCCTGTACTGGTGGGCACCACTGCTGCACCCCGAGGACCGAGCCCCTGCCCTGACCGAGGCCGACACCCCCCACCGCGTGGCGGTGTTCGCCGACGCCTACGGAATGTCCGACCGGCAGCGCCGCGAACTCGTCCCCCTGGCCAGACGAATGGTCCACCGCTTCCACCTGACCAGCCGCGCGGCGGCCGAGGCCGATCCGGTGTTCCGCCGCTTGTGGCGGCAAGGCGTCAAGGACCGCATGCCGCGCGCCGAAGCATGGCTGGCCGAGGAAGGCCCGACCATCGCGACCCGGCTCACGCGAACCTTCCCCGCTTGAGGAAGGACCTCGATGTCCACGTTGAAAAAGCTCTCGGCACCTCACACCGCCGTCCGCGCTGTCGGCCGTCACCACCGACCCCGCGCTCACACCAGACGGCAGCTGAGAATCCGGCCCAGCTGCACCTGCGAGATCAGCGCACCTCCCTCTGAGACGGCCTGACACAGACCGTCCCGAGGTTCGCGGCTCGGCCCGCCGCGGCTCGATCGGTTGCGTTGGCTGCGGGGCGAGGGCGCGGCTGGCGCTCACTCCGAAGCCGTCGCGCATCTGCGATGGTCTGGGGCTTTTTGTGGGTGACCTGTTTGAAGAAGATCGTTGGGGCGTGTACGGGGAGGTGGGGACGGGCAGGGCAGTGGGGGAGGAGAGCAGGTCGGGGGAGCTCTGATGAGTGAGATCAGCCACGATGAGACGAATCTGTCGAGTGACCAGGCGGCGGTGTTCCGGGCGGTGTCTCGACTGGAGAGCAGCGCGGAGGGGCCTGGCGGGCTGGGGCGGGTCGCCGCGGAGGCCGGCCTGGATGAGGCGCGTACCCGGGCGGCACTGGAGGCACTGACCGGCCCACTGGGACTGGTCGCCGTTGTGGAGAACGCGAACGCCACCGAACCCGGTCCTGTTTACCGGGTCCAGACGCTGCGTTGACGTCGGACAGCACTGTCGCACTCCACGGAGGGGTGGAGGAACGGCACAGTCCCGGAAGCGTTTGCCGGGCTGCCGCGTCAGCCGGTTGCCGACAGAGATGCGGCTGTGTACGGGCGACGTTCCTCGCCGGTTCGTGGCGCGGTCGAGGGTCGGCTGTAGGTATCGCGGAGCGGGGCGTGTCGAACGAGCGCGCCTGAAGGTATGGACCGCTTTCTGCCTGTGCCTACCGCTTCATCCGCTGCGACAAGCGTGGCTAAAGCGGGCAAAGCGCATTAAAGCAGGCGACCGAATCGAATATTTGCTCCCGGGACGCATGGATGCGTGTGCAGGGGTAGTAGCGATGGTCCGACCGTGAAAGGGGCCGCTCTATGGAACCTATCGCGACTGTTGGGAACAGGCCGCGTTCGTTGTCGCACGACTCGTTGGCCGACCTGTACGCCGGGCTACGCACCGAGTACGCGGCCCTGGTGGATCCGGGGCTGGTCGAACGGGTGCTGTACTCGGCCCGGCAGCACGCCGAGCAACTGCACATGCTGGACGACCTCTGGGCGATGGAGGTCACGGCCCGTACCTGTCTCGACGCCTATCTGGAGCGGACATGATGAAGCCGTCACCAGCCGAGCGCCGCACGCCGCGGCGGACCGAGGAACGACCCACCCTGAACGACCCGGCGCTGTCACGGAGGCAGACCCGCTTCGAACGCGAAGCGGTGCCCTACCTCAACCAGCTGTACGCGGCGGCGCTGCGGATGACCCGCAACCGCGCCGACGCCGAGGACCTGGTCCAGGACACCTACACCAAGGCGTTCACCTCGTTCCACCAGTTCAAGCAGGGCACCAACCTGCGGGCGTGGCTGTACCGCATCCTGACCAACAACTTCATCAACGGCTACCGCAGGCAGCAGCGGCAGCCCCTCCGGTCGGGGACCGACCAGGTGGAGGACTGGCAGCTCACCCGTGCCGAGGCCCACCTTCCCGGCGGGCTGAAGTCGGCGGAGTCCCAGGCGCTGGAACGCCTCCCCGACCCGAAGGTGAAGCAGGCGCTCAACGACCTGCCCGAGGAGTTCCGCCTCGCGGTCTACCTGTCGGACGTCGAAGGCTTCTCCTACAAGGAGATCGCGCGGATCCTGAACGTTCCCATCGGGACGGTGATGTCCCGGCTCCACCGGGGACGACGCCGACTGCGCGTCGCACTCGACGACTACGCACACCGCTACGCCTACGTGAGCTAGGGCACGGCCGGTGGCTCGATGTTGGGCTGCATGGCCAAGCGGGTGACGGTGGTGCGGTGGCAGGCGGCGGGTCCGCCCCTGGAGCAGAAGTTGGAGCGCGCAAGCAGGGTCCGCCACCTGCCGGGCGTACCGGCACATTGATTTGGCCGGTACGCAGGTCCGCTTTGGTTGCGTTGACCACGTTCCTCTACGCAAGGCGACCGTCGCCGAGTGGAAACATCCTCATGCCGCGGTCGCTTGCCAGGAAGAGCACGTCCGTATGTTCGACGGCGCGGTGACCGCCGCGGCGATCAGGAGGTGGTTCCTCGGCCTCGTCCAGGGACTGTCAGAAACAAGCTGATCCCGTCACCGCCGAACCACTCGGGACCCGGCCGAGCACCGGCCGTGTGTCCAACCCCTCGCTGCTGACCCGTGGCTATTCAGTGCCGTGCGGGTCGGCTGTCCGTGGAGCGGACGCAGCGGCCTGGTCGCAACGTATGCAGGGAGCAGGGCCGGTCGTGGGGGAGGTGATGAGCGCGGCGAGGGTGGCCGCGAACCGTTCGGGGGTGACCTCGGCCGGAGGGTGTCCGAAGAACTGGCGTGCCAGGTGGTAGCCGGTCAGCGCGGAGACCACGACGGTGAGCAGGGCGTGCGGGTCGGCGTGGTCGACGTGGGCGCGGAGGTCGTGCGTCAGATGTCCGGCCTCCTCGACGATGCCCTGGTCGAGGAGGATTCCGCCGATCCTGCTGGTGAGGTCGGGGAACTGGCCGTGTTCGCGGGCGAGCAGGTTGATGAGCGGCCTGATCTTGGCCATGTAGTCGAGCTGTTGCAGAAGCCGACGGGCGAGGGCGGCCTGCGGGTCTTCGACGGTTCCCCGTTCGAACTCCCGGCGGTACTGCTGGGCGCGCTCCAGCTCGCGTTCGATGGCGGCCCGGAAGACGTCCTCCTTGGAGCGGAAGTGCCGGTAGAAGCTGCCGCTGCCGGGGGAGAGCCCGGACTTCTCCTCGATGGCGGTGACGGTCGTGCCGGTGAAGCCCACCTGCTGGATGAGCTCCAGGGCGGCGTCGAGGATACGCGCGCGCGTCGAGGGTGCCACGCCTGCAAGATAGCCCTTGCTTCCGCAAGAACCTTCTTGCATCCTTCTCTGCAAGAAGGTTCTTGCAGGCGCGAGCTGGGACCCCGCCCCCACCCGAAGGGCCCGACCATGGCGCCAACGCCCTCGCTCCCCAAGCGATCCCTCTGCCTGACGGTCGCCGTCTCACTGGCCGCGACGGTCCTCACCGCCGCCCCGGCACACGCGCAGGGCGCGGTGACGGTGTCGCCCAAGCAGCAGAGCTGGGTGTTCCGGGACGCCCAGGGCCGGGAGGTGACGCTGCGCGGCTTCAACGTCTCGGGGAGCACCAAGCTGTACGAGAGCGGCCTGCTGCCGTTCCGCGGCACGACCGACGCGGCCAGGTCCGCGCAGGCGATGCGGGACCTGACCGGCGCCAACGCGATCCGGTTCCTGATCAGCTGGGAGGGCGTGCAACCGGCCCCCGACAGGATCGACCACGCCTACCTCGACCGGGCGATCGCGCAGATCAGGGCCTTCACCGACCGGGGCATCCGCGTCCTGGTGGACTACCACCAGGACCTGTACTCCTACCACCTGTTCAACACGGGAAGCTGGTACACCGGCAACGGCGCTCCCCGCTGGGTGATCCAGGCCGGTGGCTATCCGCGGGAGTCGTGCGGGATCTGCATCCTGTGGGGCCAGAACATGCAGACCAACGCCGCCGTCCGCAAGGCCATGTACGACTTCTGGCGCGACCGGACCCTGCAGACCCCGGCCGGGCCGGTCGGCGTCCAGTCCGCCTACCTGGCGCAGGCCAGGTCGATGATGACCTACCTCAGGCAGCGGCTTCCCGCCGCGTCCTTCAACAACATCATCGGCCTCGACCCGTTCAACGAGCCGTTCGACGGCGGCCTGGACGGCAGGAGCGGCACGGAGTGGGAGAGCACCTACCTGATGCCGTTCTACCAGCGGATCCGCACCGTCATGGACGAGGCGGGCTGGACCGCCAAGCCCGCCTTCGTGGAGCCGCTGGTCTTCTGGAACACCGGCCTGTTCGAGGAGGGCGGGATGACCAGGGTCGGACGGCTGGGGACCCGCATGGTGTTCAACACCCACTTCTACGACGGGGCCCGCATCAGCGTGGACCCCTCGCCCGCCTCCGACGGAACCTACGACGCGGCGATGAACGAGATCCGGCAGCGCGCCAAGGACCTGGGCACCGCACCCATCGTCTCCGAGTTCGGGCACAAGCTGTCGGGCGGTGGGAGCGACCGCACCCCGTGGATGGTCCGCGCCATGTACCAGGCCGCGGACTACGGCGTCGCGGGCAAGAACTGGTGGAACGCCCCCGCGACCGGCGGTAACGTCCTGTCGGCCATCCAGTGGCAGTGGGACATCCACAGCGGCCGCCACCACGAGCCCATGAACGGCAACCCCGACAAGGTCCAGACCGAAGGCGACGCCTGGAACGGCGAGGACCACTCGGTGGCGGCCACCAACGACGCGGGCGCCGTCACCCTGCGCCTGGACCAGCGCGTCCTGGACCGGCTGTACCCCGCCGCGGTCAGCGGCGACACCCTGGCCTTCGCCTACGAGGACCTGGCCCGCTCCGGATACGGCGGCTCCGGCCAGCAGCAGGCCTGGCTGACGGTCCCCTCCTCCCTGCCGGGCGTGGCCGCCCTGACCGGCGGACGGCAGTACGGCGTGCTCGTGTGGCGAGGCTCGACCGGCAACGCCCCCACCGAACTGCACCTGCCGGCGGCCTTCGCCCCCGCGGCCACCACCGTCGTCAGCGACGTCGCTACGCTCAACGGCGTCCCCGCCTCCGGCCCCATCGCCGCCGCCACCGAGACCGGCTCCTCCACCGCCAAACGACTGCAGATCACCGCCGGCGACGGCCTGCACTTCGCGCTCGTCGTCAATACCGCGACCGGCGCACCGGTCACCGACGCCCAGCTCAACGCCACCCGCGCCGACCTCACCACCTGGATCGCCCAGAAGTTCCCGGCCAACTGACGTCCATCCCGATGCCGACGACCTGGACGGACGGGGGACGCCGAGCGCGTACCGCGTCCGTCCTCGGCGCGTGACCGGGCGTTCCCGACGGTCCGCGAGCGTTCACCATCGAGGGCAACGGCCCGGGGCTCCCGGCCGAGCCGATGCGTTCGGGACGCCCGCCGCTCCTCACGTCGAAGGCGTGATCCGGCGGCTCAAGACCGGCGGGCAGTGGCGTGACGCCGACCTCGACAGACCCGGAAAGCCATCTCGCCGGACTCCACCTGCGCGCCTCGACGATCTGGATCAAAGTTCTCGGCCACGCCGTCTCCTGATCACAACCCGCTACGCGCCCCGGCGCAGCCACCGCAGGGCGGCGTCGGCGGTGTCCTCGGGCGTGCTGTTGAAGGCGATGGCCGCGTCGGGCGCGTGCCGCCGCACCAGGTTGACCACCTTCTCGAAGAATTCGAGCAACGGCTCGTGCTTGCGGATGCCGCCCCCGATCACCACGCAGGCGTACTCTTCGCGAGTCAGCGCCTCGACGATCGCTTCTTCGGGGTGCTCATCGAGTGCCACCAGGCAATGGTCGGCCTCGATGCCGTGATCGTCGAAGCGGGCCTGCCCTCGTGCGATCGCCGCCTGGACCGGCTCCGGATCCCAGCCCTGGATCTTGGTGGGATCGAGACCGATCACCAGTACTCGTGCCACTGCCACGCGTCCCTTCTCCTCGCGGATCGTTTCCACGCCGGCGCGATGGTCGAGTCTCGCCATGTGCGCTTCGGGATGTGCACTCGCCAGAGTGACAGAACGTCGTGCTCGCCAGGCCGAGGACCGGGGCGGCGTCACCGGGGACGGACACCGGGACTTCCCTCGAACCGAGCGCGAGGACCCTCGCTTGCCCGGCCCGATGAAACTCCCGTTCCCCGCCCGTCGGTTGCTCAGAAGCTTCGCCTGGCCGTGCGTTCGGCGGCGGCGTGCCACCATGCGGGAGGCGAAGGGCCAACGATCTTTGATGCGGGTTGGTCGGGGTGAAGTCCCAGCCGCCGCAGCGCGTCGGCTTTGATTCGGACGCTGAGCCAGCCGTGCCAGTGGCCGTCGGCGTCAGGCCCGCAGGCCAGATCCATGCAGACGTCGTCGGCGTCGAACGGCGTTCAGTCGATGCCACGGTCACGCGGTCAAGCCCGCACCGCCGCCGGATCGGGGCGGCCAGGCACGTTTTCACAGCTGATGATGGTGACCCACTCGGTGCCGGTCGGGCTCATACCGTCCATGATGTCACTTCCTTCGGGCCGCGACATGACCTGAACCATCCGCTGCCGCGCGGTCCGTTCCCGCCCCAGAGCACGCGGCGGGCGTCCGCTGACCTTCGACGCCGACGTCTGCAAGCGTCCCAACGTGGTGGAACGCGGTTCAACCAACGCAAGCACCGGCGTGGTCCGTGCGGGCTCGGCCAAGGGTCCTTTGCTGCGATGAGTTCTGGCCGGGACGCGGGTCTGTTCTGGTAACCGTCGTAGGACGTCGTACGACGCTGCCTGGCACGAGACACTACGGAGGACACCGTGACGACCACGCCGGACGATCCGACCACCGCGCTACCCGGCCACCCGCCGATCGTTGACCTGGCCACCTGGCAGGCCGCCCGCGACGAGCTCCTGGTCCGCGAGAAGGCCCACACCCGCGAGGGCGACGCCATCGCCGCGGCCCGCCGTCGGCTGCCGATGGTGGAGTTCGACGGGACGGTGAAGGTCGTCGGGCCTGACGGTCCGGTCCCGTTCCTGGACCTGTTCCAGGGGCGCGACGAGCTCGTGGTCTACAAGCACATGTGGTACGACGGCGCGCCGCACCAGGGGCAGTGCGAGGGCTGCACCAACGCGGCCTGGCACCTGAAGGACGCCGTCTACCTCAACGCCCGCGGCGTCTCGTTCGCCATCGTGACCACGGGCCGTTGGGACGAGGTGGCCTCCTACGTCGATTTCATGGGTTACACCCAGCCCTGGTACTCGGTGCGCGACGTGGCCGAGCCGGTCGGCGGCGACATGGGCTACACCACCTGCTACCTGCGCGACGGTGACCGTGCGTTCCTCACCTACTCCACGACGGGCCGTGGCAACGAGCCGTTCAACGGGACCTTCGCCCTGCTCGACAGGACGCCCTACGGCCGTGGCGAGACGTGGGAGGACAAACCCGAGGGGTGGCCTGAAGGGCGTCACGCGTGCTGGTACTGGCGTACGGACGCGGACGGGTACCCCTCCTGGGGCCCGACCAGCCGCCCCGTGCCGCAGTGGACCCGCCCCGGCGCGGGCCCTGTGGAGACCCTCGGACGGCAAGGCCCCCACCACTGACCCGCCTTCCGACGGTGTCGGCAAAAGGTGCGAGGCACCGGGCGGAAACTCCGGACGATGCGAACGGCCCCGCACTCGATCGACGGGGCTCGCCCGGGAGATGAAGGGCTCCCGGTAGGAGAGGGGCTGTCGAGGCCTGCCGATCCTGCCAGGAGCCCGGGGCGCGTATCGCCCGAGGGCCGGTACGCGTCGCGTCCTGCTCACGGCAGGGATGAGCGCTGCTGCTCGGTCCGCGACGGGAACGCCTGGCGGGCCCTACCGGCCGACCCCCCGCCGCATCAGACCGGCTATGTCATGGTCCGCCGGTGGACCCGCGCATGGGCTGTCCGCGCCGCCGCTGGTCGGAGAAGCGGCGCGGGTCTGCCGTCCGGCACGTCATCCACCCACCGGTGCCACCGCCCCCACGCCGGTTCCGCTGTGGCCACGGCCTGTTCAGGTATCGATTCTCGAAACCCTGGTGCGGCGGGTGAACTGCCAGGCCGTGGCGATCCAGAGCGTTCCCCACGCCAGGAAGAACGGAGACCAGAGCATCAGGTCCCATCGGGCCAGGTGACGGGCCAGCTCCGCGTGCTCGGCGGGTGGGGGCCGCAGGCCGGTCAGCACCAGAGCGTCGCCGAGGAAGCCGAAGCCGACCGGTCCGATCGAACGCAGCACCATCAGGGCGCCGATGCCCCAGGTGAGCCCGAGCAGAAGCCGTCGCGGAAGGCGACGGCCCCAGGGCTGGACGGTGGCCAGCGCCAGCAGCACACCGGCGACCGCGACGGCGGCCATGATCCAGTAGCTGGCGACGAACCAGCCGTCGCGGGCCATCATCTGGACCCGCAGGTCCGGCCGCATCGGCTCCTTGTCCACCAGGACGTCCGAACCGAGGGCATGGGTGAGCTTCATCAGCCCGTAGGCGCCGGTGAACGCGCAGGTGGCGTAGGCGGCCCACCGCTGCCGGGGGTGTTCAGCGCGCATCGCGGGTTTCGCCTGGCCGGGTGATGCGGGCGATGCCCTGGTCCAGGTCGACGCGGGTGCCGGTGGCCGGGAGCGCTCCGTCACCGTCGTCCTCACGCAGCACCAGCCGGACCTGGCGATGCTGGAGCTCGGCGCGTTTGCCGCCCTGAAAGACCGCCGTGAACTCGTCGAACCCGGTCGCCGATATCGGTGTGCCGGAACGTCGGCGCAGCCAGGGCAGCAGCCCGTGGCCGGTGCACCGTTTCCAGACGAGCTCCACCCCGGCCAGGGCGAGGAGCGCGCACGCCAGGACGGGCAGGGCCGCCGCATACATCGCCATCGGTCAGGACTGCCGGAAAGAATCGGCCTTGGCGGCGACGGCACCGGGAGAGCCGCCCTGAGGATGATCGTTTCCAGTTCCCACCCTCGAACCGTACCGGAGCCCGGCTCCTTGCGGATCTTCTGCGGGACGGCCCGCACGGCATGCCCCACGCGGTTCCCGGCCCGACGCCGCTCCATGATCCCTTCGAACGCCCCTCCCGGGAGTCCCCCCGCCGCCGGGTTCGCCGTCCAACCCGTGTGCGGTCAGTGGCGGTTGGGGTAGGTCACGCTGTGTTTGATCCAGCGGCACGGTCGCGGCGGCTGGGCGCCGACGGTGCCGCGGGGAGGGGAATGCGGTGACGGCCGATGATCGCGCTACCGAGCGGATGCTGACCGGGTTGCTGACGGCCAGCCATCTGGCGTCGGTCGAGCAGGTGCCGGACCTGGTCGCCGAGCACGCCCGCGACGCGGGGTTGGGCGAGGTGCTGATCTATCTCGCCGACCTGCAGCAGACGGTGTTGCGGCTGCTGACCGGCCGGGGGGAGAACGCCGGGGAGGGCGCCGGTCCCCGGATCGAGGAGCTGCGGGTCGACTCCACGCTGGCCGGACGGGCCTTCCAGGAGGTGCGCGTCCTTCGCAGGAGCGACCCCGAAGGGGAGGAGCCCGTGTACTGGTGGGTGCCGCTGCTGGACGGCACCGAACGCCTGGGGGTGCTGCGCGTCGGCGCCCCCGACACCATGGGCGGGGAGGCGGCCGACGAGGCGGTGGCGGAGCGCGTGCGTCACCTGGCGTCGCTGGTGGCGTTGATCCTGGTCAGCTCCCGGCCCTCCAGCGACTCCTACGCCCGGCTGGTGCGCACCCGTCCGATGCACGTGGCCGCCGAGATGCAGTGGAACCTGATGCCGCCGCTGACCTTCGCCACCCCGCAGGTGACGATCGGCGCGGCCCTGGAACCGGCCTACCAGATCGGCGGCGACGCCTTCGACTACGCCCTCGCCGACGACACCGTCCACCTGGCCATCTTCGACGCCGCGGGCCATGACGTGCACGCCGGGCTGGCGGCCACCCTGGCGATGGCCTCCTGCCGCAACCAGCGCCGCCAGGGCGTCGGCCTGGCCGACAACAGCGAGGGCATCGAACGCGTCCTGCTGCGCGAGTTCGGCGAGAACACCCGGTACGTCACCGCGATCATGGCCGATCTGGACCTGCGCAGCGGGGTGTTCACCTGGATCAACCGGGGCCACCACCCGCCGGTGGTGATCCGCGACGGCCGCTGGATCACCACGCTGCCCTGCCCGCCCGCGCATCCCATGGGCCTCGACATGGGCAAGCCCGTCACCCTGTGCACCGAACAACTCCAGCCCGGCGACCGGGTGCTGCTGCACACCGACGGCATCACCGAGGCCCGCGACCAGCAGGGCCGCGAGTTCGGCCTGCACCGGTTCGTCGAGTTCATCATCCGCCACAACGCCGACGGCCTCCCGGTCCCCGAGACCCTGCGCCGCCTGATCCGCGCCGTGCTGGCCCACCACGACGGCACCCTCCAGGACGACGCCACCGTCCTGTTCGTCGAGTGGCACGGCCCCGCCGTCGACGAGAACCCGCCACCCCGGCCCGTGGTGGACGGCCCGACGGAGGAAGCGTAATAATCACGGCAAGTTTTGGGGTATTCGCGAACTCTGTGGGCACAATGAACCCTCAAGTCGCTTTTTCATCCGGTGGACATGAGGGGCAGGGGGTAAGTCAATGGCCTCGGCGACCCAGACGACGCGCCAGTTCGATCTCGTTATCCACCGACTGCATGCGGCCTTTCCCGCCGAAGAGATCGGGATGGTCCAGCGTATGGTGCACATCGCGGTGAGCTGTGCCGAGCACCTGGGCTACACCGCGACCGACGAGCTGGTGGAACGGCTGGTCGCCGAACGCCTGCGCGGCCGCCAGGCCACGTCCCGGACCCTGCCCTCCTCCCTCGACCGGCCCGGCCGGCCCCTGGACACCAAGATCACATAGCGGTCGGGAATTCCCCCAGGTCCTGGATGCCGGGCTTGGTTCCGTTCCGCCGGTGTCGAGCGCTTGAAAAGCGAGAAAGTTTCAGATAGGCGCGGCGGTCAGGGGTGTTGAAAGGGAAGCAGGGCCTGGTGGTTCGGGATCGGCACTTCGTGATCACCTGTAGATCGCATGGCGCCCGCCGGAGCCTCCTTCACGTGGTCGCCGCCGGCTTTCGTTGCGGCGCATGGAGAATGCCGGAGTGAGCCGGTCGAGGATCCGCGTCGCCGCCTACGTGATCAGGTGGCGCGCCGTTCCCGAACTCCTGGTGTTCGACCACGTCGGCATGCCGCAGGCCGGGACCCAGGTCCCCGCTGGCGGCGTCCGTCCCGGCGAGGGGTTGGAGCGGGCGGTCCTGCGCGAGGTCGCCGAAGAGACCGGCCTGCTCACCGCGTCGGTGGTCCGGCGGATCGCCGTGGAGGACAAGCCCCACCCCGACACCCGCCAGCCGCGCAGGACCACCTATTTCCACCTTCGGGCACCCGCGACCACGGAGGACGCGTGGCATCACACGGTCCGCGGTGACGGAGGCGACGCGGGGCTGGTGTTCGCCTGCCGCTTCCTGTCGCTGCCTCTCGGGTGGCCGCTGGCGGACGGTCAGGACGCGTGGCTGGGCCATGTCGATCCCCGCTGGGCGACCGTGACCGGCGGCACGCCGCACCGGGACTGACGTCGAGGCCCGGTGGCTCCGTCCCCGTTCGGATGTACAAAAGACAATGAAAACGATTATCATCCCGGAGCAATGTCCGGAGAGGCGCCCCGCACGGGCGTCCTCGTCCGGTGTGTCGCCGACCCCCAGAAGAGAGAACCCACGACCATGCCGCGCACTCCGAGCCGCCTCCTGCGGCATGCCGTCGCGCTCGCCGCCGCCGGTGCCCTGCTGGCCGGCTGCGGCGGGGCCGACGACGGCGGTCCCGGCGGCGGCGCCGCGAGCCAGGCCGCCGCGAGCCTGCCGCCCGTCCAGCCGGTCGCCGACGCCGACAGCATCACCGACGTGCGGGGCAAGAAGATCGCCCCCGGGCGCACCCCCGAACGCGTGGTCTGCCTGGTCGCCCTCTGCGACGACATGCTGACCGAGCTCGGCATGGTGCCGACCGCCACCAACTCCGCGCTGTTGGCCCACCCCCGGTTCCTCGGCGCGGAGCGGGCCAAGAAGGTCCCGGTCATCCCCGGCGGGTTCATCAGCCCCGAGGTGGAGGCGATCCTGTCCCACAAGCCGGACCTGGTCATCGGCCTGGAGGACACCCACGGCAAGCTCGCCCCGGCGCTGCGGGGCGCCACCACGTTCTGGCCGGTGCAGCCCACCAGGTGGCAGGACAGCGTCGCCTACCTCCGCGACCTGGGCGCGCTCACCCACCGCGGTGACAGGGCGGTCGCCGCCGAGCGGCGCCTGCGCGACAAGCTGGTCCAGGCCGAGAAGGCCAGGAGCGGCAAGACCGCGCTGATCGTGTTCGGCAGTGACGAGAACTTCGGCGTGGCCACGCCGGGCCGGGACGTGGCGGCCGGGCTGTTCCCGCAGATCGCCGACTACCCGTGGAAGGACCGGGGCGTCGAGGGCACCTACAGCCTGGAGGAGATCCTGGCCAGGAACGTCGACGTGCTCTTCGTGGAGACGATCGCGTTCGGCGCGCCCGGCAAGAAGCTGTCGGAGAAGATGGCCGGCAACGCCCTGTGGTCGCAGATCCCGGCCGTCAAGAACGGCAAGGTGGTCGAGGTCGATCCGGAGGTGTGGGCCAAGGGGCGCGGCACCCGGTCCCTCGGCGTCGTCCTGGACGAGGCGACGGCCGCCCTGCGATGAGACCGACGCTCGTCCTGGCGGCCGGGCTGCTGGCCGCCGCGGCGCTGTGCGCGCTCTGTCTCGGAACGCCGAACATCCCGCCGTCCCGGCTGCTCGCCGTGCTGCCCGGCGGCGGGGCGGACGGGCTGGAGGCGGTGGTGGTGCGGGACGTCCGGCTGCCCCGGATGCTGCTCGCCCTGGTCGCCGGGGCCTGCCTCGGGGCCGCCGGGCTCGTCATGCAGGAGGCGCTGCGCAACCCGCTGGCCGTGCCGGAGATGCTGGGCGTCTCGTCGGGGGCGGCGCTGGGCGTGGCCGCGCCGCTGGTGCTCACGCTCACGCTGCCCGGCTGGGCGCATCCGCTGCTGGCCCTGGCCGGGGCCGCGCTCGGCGGGATCGCGACGCTGGTCGCCGCCGGGTTCGGCCGCAGCCCGTCGGCGGTGCTGCTGACCGGGGCGGCGGTGGCGGCGGCGCTCCAGTCCGCGCTGCTGGTGCTGATGGTGATGGCCGACCAGCTCGACCTCCAGGTCATCTTCCGCTACCTGATGGGCAGCCTGTCCGGCCGTACCTGGCAGGCCTGGCACGACGTCTGGCCGTGGCTGCTGGCGGCCGTGCCGCTGCTGGTGCTGTGCGCGCCGATGCTGGCGGTGCTGCGGCTCGGCGACGAGGACGCCGCCGCCCTCGGGCTGCGGGTGCGGCACGCCCGGCTGGGGGCGCTGGCCGTCGCCGTGCTGCTCATCGCCCCCGTGGTCGCGGTCTGCGGCCCGATCGCCTGGGTCGGGTTCCTCGCCCCGCACCTGGCGCGGCGGCTGCGCCCGGACGCCGACGTGGTGCGGTGGCTGCCCTGGACGGTGACGTGGGGCGCGGTGGTCACCGTGTGGGCCGACCAGGCCGCGCGGCTGGCCCTCAAGCCGATGGACACCCCGGTCGGGGCCTGGACCGCGCTGGTCGGCGTGCCCGTGGGGGTGGCGCTGCTGCGCGGCTTCCGCGCCGAGCCGAGGGGCGGCGCCCGATGAGCCTTCTCGGACGCGCGGCGTCCACGGCGCCCGGCACGGACCGTTCCGCGGTGCGTCGGCGGCGGTCGGCGCTCGCGTTCGGCGCGCTGCTGCTCGCCGTTCCGCTGGCGGCCGCGCTCGACCTGGTCGCGGGGCGGGCCCTGTCGGTGGGGGAGGCGTGGCAGGCGTTCACCGGCGGCGCGGTGGACCTCACCGCGCGCCACCTGGTCTGGGAGGTCCGCCTGCCCAGAGCGCTGGTCGCGCTCGGCGCCGGGGCCGCCCTCGGGCTCGCCGGACTGATCCTCCAGGCGGCGATGCGCAACCCGCTGGCGGCGCCCGAGGTCACCGGGGTCACCCCCGGCGCGGTGTTCGGCGCGGTCGCCGCCACCGGGGTCGGCCTGGCCGACTGGGCGTCACCGGTCGCCGTCGTGGTCTCCGCGGTCGCCGGGGGCTGCGGCGGGGCGGGCCTGCTGTGGCTGATGACCGGCCGGACGCGGTCCGACCCGGCCCAGATGGCCGTGCACGGCGTCCTGGTCTCGGCGGCTCTCAGCGGGCTGACGGCGGTGACCCTGCTGGCCGCGCCCGGCGAGCTCGGCAGCGTCGTGCAGTGGATGGTCGGCACCACCGAGGCGCGCACCTGGCAGCACTGGAACCTGCTGTGGCCGTGGGCGCTGTTCTGGGGCGCCGCCGCCTGCCTGACCGCGGGGCCGCTCATGCTGCTGCGCTGCGGCGAGCGGGTCGCCGAGGCCGCCGGCCTGGTCCCGGCGCGGACGCGCGGGCTGGCGCTGCTGTGCGCGGTGGCCCTGACGGCCGGGGCGGTGGCGTCGGTGGGCGCGCTCGGTTTCGTCGGGCTGGTCGTGCCGCACGCCGCGCTGGCCCTGTTCGGGGCCGACCTGCGGCTGACGCTGCCGGGGGCGGCGCTCGCCGGCGCCGTCGCGGTGTGCGGCGCGGACGCGGTGGCGCAGCTGGCGTCGCGGGCGGCCACGGCCTGGGGGGCCGAGCATCTCAGCGTCCCCGTCGGCGCGGTCACCACCTGCGCGGGCGCGGCGGTGCTGCTGTTCGTCGCCCGCCGGCATGCCGTCCAGCCGTGACCCGCCCCCATGAGAACCCTCCATCCGAACAAGGAGTGCACGAGACCGTGTCCGAGCTGATCGGCGAACCCGAGTCCGCGACGAACCCGGCGCCGGACGCTCCGGCCCCCGGCCCGGCCGCCGCGCTGGACATCGACCGGGTGAGCTTCGGCTACCCCGGACGGCGAGTGCTCGACGAGGTCAGCCTGCGGGTCCGGCCCGGCGAGTTCGTCGCCCTGGTCGGCCTGAACGGCTGTGGCAAGAGCACCCTGCTGCGCCTGGCGGCCGGGGTGCTGCGCCCGGAGTCGGGGCGGGTTTCGGTGGACGGCGCCGACATGACCCGGATCTCCCGCCGCGACGCCGCCCGCAAGGTCGCCCTGCTGCACCAGTCCGCCCCGGCCGTTCCGGGGCTGACGGTGCGCCAGCTGGTCCGGCAGGGCCGCTACGCCGCGCGCGGGCCGCTGGGTATGCTCCGCGTCGGCGACGACGCGGTGACCGTCCGGGCGATGCGGGACGTCGGCGTGGAGGAGTGGGCGGACCGCCCGGTGGAGGCCCTGTCGGGCGGTGAACGGCAGCGCGTGCGCCTCGCCCTGGCGCTCGCCCAGGACACGCCCGTCCTGCTGCTCGACGAGCCGACCACCTACCTGGACCTGCGGCACCAGCTGGAGGTGCTGCGGCTGGTGGCCCGGCTGCGCGACGAGCGGCGCCTCACTGTGCTGATGGTGCTGCACGACCTCGACATGGCCGCCCGCTTCGCCGAACGCCTGGTGGCGTTGCGCAACGGACGCGTGGCGGCCGAGGGGCCGCCGGACCAGGTGGTGACGCCCGCCCTGCTGCGGGAGGTGTTCGGCGTCGAGGGCCGGGTCGGCCGGGACCCCGAACACGGATGGCCGGTCTGCTACCCCGACCGGCCCGCCCCGATTGAAATCGATAACGGTTTTCATTAGTGTTCGTTGTCGGAATCCCCGGGAAGCCGCGTTCCCGCCGCCATGCGAGAACCGGCGTCGTGCGCGGGCCCGTCCGAGACGCGTCTCGGACGGGCCCGCCCCTCCCTGGCCCCGCCCGGTGCCGGCGGCTCCCCGGGAAGCCACGAGCAGGAGAAACGTGCCACCGCCCCATCCCGCCCCCGGCGCCGGGTTCGCCACCGCGCCAGGACGGCCCACGGCGGCCCACCCCCCTCCTGGGGCCGGAACGCTCGCCGCCGGTCCGGAGGGCCGCCCCCGCCCACACGGCCCCGCCCTCCCTTCGGGACGGTCGCCGCGACCACCCGGCGCACCGCCTCCCGTCACGGCCACCACGCCCGCACAACACGGGACGCCCGCACAACACGGGACGCCCGCATGACACGGGACGCCCGCATGACACCGGACGCCCGCATGACACCGGACGCCCCGCTTCCCGCCGGACGGCGGTCGACCCTCCACGGTCGCGCGCCGGTCCCCCCTCCCACGCCTGGAGCGACCGTCGATGATGCTTCACCCCGAGCTGCTGCGTGCGGCCCGTACCGCTCCGGCCCCGCTGCTGCGCGCGGCCGCCCTGCTCGCCCTGGTCACCCTCGCCCACGCCGGTCAGGCCGTGCTGCTCGCCGTCACGCTCGCCGACATCGCCCGTGGCCGCACCGGTCGGCTGCCCGTCCTGCTCGGCGCGGTGGGCGCGGTGCTGGTCCTGCGCGCGGTCCTCGTCTGGCGGCAGCGGGTGGCCGCCGCCGACGCCGGGGCGCGGATCCGGTCGAACCTGCGCGACGAGCTGCTCGTCCAGCTCGGCCGCCTCGGTCCCGCGCACGGCGACGCCACCCGGGCCGGGGCGCTGCGCGCGACCGTCGTGGACGGTGTCGAGGGCGTCAACACCTACCTGTCGCGCTACCTGCCGCAGCTGGCGGTGGTGTGCGTGGTCACGCCCGTGCTCCTGGTGGGGGTCGCCGTCGTCCACGTGTGGGCGGCGGCGGTCCTGCTCGCGGCCGTCGTCGCGGCGCTGTCGGTTCCGCGGTTGTGGGACAGGGCGCTGGCGGCGCGCGGCAAGGAGCACTGGGACACCTACGAGGGCCTGGCCGCCGACTATCTGGAGTCGCTCCAGCAGATGCCCACCCTGCGCGCGACCGGGGCCGTCCGGCGCAGGCGCGAGGCGTTGGAGGAACGGTCGCGGCGGCTGCACCGGGCCACCGTCGCCAAGCTGCGGGTCTCGCTGGTCGACACCGCGCTGACCGACCTCGCCATCCAGGCGGGCACGCTCGGCGCGGTCCTGCTGGCCTGCGCGTCGGCCGCCGGCGGGCGCGCGACGGGCGCCGGGCCCTACCTGCTGCTGATGCTCGCCTCCGAGTGCTTCCGGCCGCTGCGCGACCTGTCCCGGGAATGGCACGCCGGGTACGTGGGCGTCTCCGCCGCCGACGGCATCGCGGCGCTGCGCACCGCCCGGCCCGCCGTGCCGGACACCGGAACGCTCGCCCCCGCGTGGCCGTCGCCGCCCGGCGTGGTGTTCAGCGGCGTCCGCTTCGCCTACCCGGGCACCGGCCGCCCCGCCCTCGACGGCGTCGACCTCGAATGCCCCGCGGGCCGCACCACCGCCCTGGTGGGCCCGTCGGGCGCGGGCAAGTCCACGCTGCTGGCGCTCCTGCAACGCCACCACGACCCCGACGCCGGGGCCGTGCTGCTCGACGGCCTGGACGTCCGCGAGCTGTCGCTGGCCGCGCTGCGCCGCTCCATCGCCGTGGTCTCCCAGGACGTCTACCTGTTCGCCGCCTCCATCGCCGACAACCTGCGGCTGGCCGACCCCGGCGCCACCGACGAACGGCTGGCCGCCGCCTGCCGCGACGCCGGGATCCACGACGAGATCGCCGCGCTCCCGGACGGGTACGCGACCGTGCTGGGCGAACGCGGCGCCACCCTGTCGGGCGGCCAGCGGCAGCGCCTGGCCCTGGCCCGCGCGCTGCTCTGCGACGCCCCGGTGCTGGTGCTGGACGAGGCCACCAGCGCGGTGGACGAGCGGCGCGAGCACCAGATCACCGAGGCGCTGCGCCGCGCCGCGCGGGGCCGGACCTGCCTGGTCGTCGCCCACCGGCTGGCCGCCGTCCGGCACGCCGACCGGATCGTGGTCCTGGACCGCGGCCGCGTCGACGACGTCGGCGACCACCGGACGTTGGTCGGCGCGGGCGGCACCTACGCCGCGCTGGCCACCGCGGACCTGAGCCGCCGGGGGGAGCGGTGAGCCGCCCGCACGCCCTGCGCGGCCTGCTCCCGGCGCTGCGGCCGCACCGCCGGACGGTCGCCCGCACGATCGTCGCCTGCCTGGTCGACCAGGCCGCGCTCGTCGCCCTGGTCACGCTGCTGGCGCACACCGTCGGGCGGGCCGTCGTCGACGGGGCCGCCCCCGGCCCCGGCACCGTCGGCGTTCTCGCCGGGCTGGTCCTGCTCCGCTCCGTCGCGACCTGGCGGCAGATGGACCTGTCGCACGACCTGGCCTACCGGGTGCTCGCCGAGCTGCGGGTGCGCATCTACGACGGCCTCGCCCGCAGCGCCCCCGCCCGCGTCGCCGGGCGGCGCAGCGGCGACCTGGCGGCGACCGCGATGAACGACATCGAGGCGCTGGAGTTCTTCTACGCGCACACCACCGCGCAACTGCTGGCGTCGGGGCTGGTCTTCGCCTCCGGGACGGCCGTGCTCGCCGTGCTCGACCCCTGGCTGACGCCGGCGGTCCTGGCCGCGGCCGCCGCCCTGGTCGCGCACCCGCTGCTGGGCGACCGCGCCCGCACCGCGCGCGGGCAGGAGGTGCGCGCCGCCACGGCCCGCCTGTCGGCCGACGCCGTCGACACCGTGGACGGCATGCGCGAGCTCCTCGCCCGCGACGCCCTCGACCGCCGCCGGCGGCGGCTCGTCGACGTCGGCCGCGGGCTCGCGCGGGCCCAGCGTGCCGAGGCCC
>NZ_BCQR01000036.1 GCF_001552175.1 Actinomadura kijaniata NBRC 14229 | reverse complement strand
GCGCCGGGGGCGCGGCGACCAGCAGCGGGCCGTGCGGCCGCGACTCGGGCAGCCGGGTGACCAGCGCGGCCAGCCGCCCGTCCACCAGCCCCGCCAGGCCGTGCCCCTGGGCGGTCAGGACGCCCTCCAGCTCGGCGGCGCCCGCCGGGTCGGCGACGCCGGAGACCACGCAGTGGTAGGCGGCGTCGGGGTCCAGGGGCTCGGTCACCGGGACCGGCTCGCCGTGCAGGAGCTGGCGCAGCATCTGCTGGTGGCTCTCGCGGGCGGTGCGGGCCAGCTCCAGCTCGGCGACGCGGTGGGCGTGGACCATCCGCTGGATCAGCACGGTGGTGACGGCGTCGATCCGGGTGACGCCCTCCAGCAGCGCGTCGGCGGGGACGCCGCGGTCGCGTCCGGCGGCGATGAGCGCGTGGACCAGGAAGGTGCGGCCCGCCTGGAACCCGTCGAGGAAGTCGGCGACCGGGACGCCCTGCCGGGCCCGGTCGGAGCCCAGCGCCTCGGCCGCCGCCAGCGCGCCGGGGCCGGGCTCGCCGTCGTGCCGCAGGGCCGCCAGGACCCCGTCGGTCAGCGCCCGGGTGTGCCGCCGGGTCTCCTCCTCCGGCAGCTCGGCGACCACCGGCGAGCTCCCGCGCGCGGCGGCGACGGTCGCCTCCAGCAACGCCGGGTCGCCGGACAGCTCCGCCACCAGGTCCAGGAACGGCCCCCGGTCCATCCCGCGCCCCCTCGTCCGGTCGTCCCGCCCCGGTGGTCGTCCCGGTGGTTGTCCCGGACCGACAACCGGTCTCGGGACCGTTGGGTCTCCCGACTCTAGGCGATCGGCCCGCCGGTGCGCTTTGGTGACGGCAGACAATCAGCGAGGAGAACCCATGCCCGACGACGAGAAGTTCCTCGAGAAGCTGCCCACCGACCTGATCTTCCGGCTGCCGCCCACGTTCGACAACGTCGCCGACGAGCGGCGGCACCGCAAGGAGCGCCTCACCGCCGCGCTGCGGATCTTCGGCAGGTTCGGCTTCGAGGAGGGCGTCGCCGGCCATATCACCGCGCGCGACCCCGAGCACCCCGACCACTTCTGGGTGAACCCGTTCGGCATGTCGTTCAAGCACGTGCGGATGAGCGACCTGATCCTGGTCGACCACGAGGGCAAGGTCGTCGAGGGCCGCTACCCCGTCAACGAGGCCGCGTTCGCGATCCACTCCCAGGTCCACCAGGCCCGCCCCGACGTGGTCGCCGCCGCGCACAGCCACTCGGTCCACGGCCGCGCCCTGTCGGCGCTCGGCCAGAAGCTGGAGCCGATCACCCAGGACGTGTGCGCGTTCTACCAGGACCACGGCCTGTTCGACGACTACACCGGTGTCGTCACCGACCTGGAGGAGGGCAAGCGCATCGCCGCCGCCCTCGGCGACCACAAGGCCGTCATCCTGCGCAACCACGGGCTGCTGACCGTCGGCGACACCGTGGACGCCGCCGCCTGGTGGTTCATCACCATGGAGCGCTCCTGCCAGGTGCAGCTACTGGCCAAGGCCGCCGGGCAGGTCGTGCCGATCGAGCACGAGAACGCGGTGCTGACCCACCAGCAGATCGGCAACGACCTGGTCGGCTGGATCAACTACCAGCCCCTGTTCGACCAGATCACCCGCGAGCAGCCCGACATGTTCGAGTGACCCGCGATCCGCGCGGCCGCCGCCTCCCCGCCCGTCGGCCGCGCGGGTCACACCGGTCGAACCGTTCGCCTCTGAGGCCCCGGCCGAAACCTGCCGGAACTCCAGGCGTATCGAGCGCTTTCGCCTCATCCGTCTCACCGGGCCGCGACAGTCACGGCAGGCTTTACCTTTCACTGACCTTTCATTGACGCGCTCCACACCCTAGACTCCAACCCGCTATCGGATCATTACTCTCGGTGTTCGATCCGTTGTGGGACGGAGATGGTGGAGGACGCGGTGAACACGGCGCGGGAGGCCGCCGACCAGCTGGTCAGGCTCACACGACTGGTGGTGCGGGCCGACGACCCGCCGGAGCCGCCCACCGACACGGCGGCCGGACGGCGCGACACCCGCGTCCTGCGCCACAACCAGGCCGAGCTGACCGCCCGGGAGCGTCACGTGCTCGGGCTGATCGTGCGGGGTTGGTACACCGCGCGCCTGGCCGAGCTGCTGGAGCTGCCCGAACGCTCCGTGCAGGAGCATCTGCGGCGGCTGCTGGAGGAGTTCGACGCGCCGCCCCCGGTGGCCCCGGCGTCCGGGCCCGACCGTCCGGGGCGCCGGAGCACGGTCACGCTGCTGGTCGCGCCGATCACCGGAAGCGTCCTGGCCGGGTGCGCGGCGGCGGCGTTCGCGTTGCAGGCACCGCCGCCGGCGTCGCGGGCCCCGCAAGCCGGGGCGGCGTGGCAGAACGGGGCGGTGCGGCAAGCCGGGGCGGCGCGGCACGCCCCGGTCGCCGACGCGCTGAGCCCCCTGGCCGCGTTCGGCGCGACGCCGCGCGGCCGGTCCGGCGCGTACTCGGGGCTCCGGCTGCCCGACCACCCCGACAACGGCCTGCCGCGCGGCGTCGCGACCGCGACCTCGTTCTGGGACCCGGCCACCGCGCGCGGGGCGCGGATGTCCTACGACACGATCGCCAGCCCGTACTGGCCGCTGGGCACGCGCGTGCGGGTCAGCCACGGCGGCCGGTCCGTGGTCGGCGTGGTGGAGGACTTCGGGCCCGCCGACTGGGCGATCGCGCAGCACGAGGTCCCGGCCATCATCGACCTGTCGGAGAAGATGATGGCCCACCTGACCGGCAGCCGCGTCCACGCCGTCAAGGTCCGCTTCCAGGTGCTCGGGTGGGGCCGGGGCGACGTGTACCGGCTGTCGGGGCCGGGCCACGGGCTGGCGTTCGGCCGCGGGTGACCTACCCCTCCCGTTCCGGGGCCTCGGTGAGCGGCAGCGCCACCCGGAAGCGGGTGTCGCCCGGCCGCGACTCCACGCTCAGGTCGCCGCCGTGCCGGTTCACCACGATCCGCCAGGAGATGTCCAGGCCCAGGCCGGTGCCCTGGCCGACCGGCTTGGTGGTGAAGAACGGCGTGAAGATCCGTGGCAGGTTCTCCTCGGGGATCCCCGGCCCGGTGTCGGCGACCTCCACCACGGCCTGGTCGCGGTCGCGGAAGGCCCGCACGGTGAGGGTGCCCGTGCCGCCCATCGCCTCCAGCGCGTTCACCACCAGGTTGGTCCACACCTGGTTCAGCTCGGCGGCGTAGACCGGGACCTCCGGCAGGTCCGGGTCGTAGTCGGTGACCACCCGCACCCCCTCGGGGACCTTGCGTTTCAGCATGGTGAGCGTGGAGTCCAGCAACCGCCGCAGGTCGGCGCGCTGGTGCGGGGCCCGGTCCAGCTGGGAGTACTGGCGGGCCGAGTCCAGCAGCGCGGTGATCCGGCCGGTCGCCTCGGAGATCTCCCCCTGGAGCTGGGTGATCTCCAGGACCTCCGCCAGCCATCGCATCGCCGGCGCGGCCGTCTCCTCCCCCACCACGTCCACCACCGCCTGGGCGTCGTCCGGGCCGAACCCGGCGGCGACCATCGCGGGGGCCAGGTCCCAGGCGTCCTCGACGCCGTGCTCCTCCAGCCAGTCGCCCAGCTCGTCCTCGGCCTCGCTGACCCGCAGCGGGGAGCGTTCGGCGCCGCCGCCCGCGCGGGCGCGGTCCACGAACCGCTCCTGCAGCTCCACCAGGTCCTTCAGCCGGTCGCAGTCGACGCCGTCGGAGGCGAGCCGCGACAGCCTGCGGCGGGCCTCGACGAGATGGCCGCCGAGCTCGTCGGCGGCGCGGGAGGCGGCCGCGGCGGGGTTGTTGAGCTCGTGGGTGAGCCCGGCGGTGATCGTGCCGAGGGCGGTGAGGCGTTCGCGCTGGTCCACCACCCGGCGGGCGTTCGTCGAGCCCACGAACAGGCCCTCCAGCAGGTGCGTGGCCATCGGGAACCACTCGCGCACCGCGTTGCCGAACGGGCGGGCGGGCAGCGCCAGCAGCCGCGACGGCCGCACCGCCCGGATCGTGTGCGCGTACTTGTCCAGCTCGGCGATGTACGCCTGGACCGCGCCGCCGTACACGCCGGGCCGGTCGGAGCGGGTCACCTCCAGAGTGTGGCCCGACACCGCCTGGAGAAGGCAGATCTCGCCGTCCAGCAGCACGAAGAAGAACTCGGCGGGCTCGCCCTGCGTGCAGACCTCCGCGCCCTCGGGATGGTCCTGCACGACGCCGTGCTCGGCGAGCCAGTCCAGCTGCCCCTGCGACAGCGACTCGAACAGGAACAGCTCGCGCAGTTCCCCGGTGGTGATCGTCGTCATGCCTGCTCCAGGTAGCGGTGGACCAGCGCGACGGCCATCGCGCCGTCGCCGACCGCCGAGGCGACCCGTTTGATCGACTCCGCGCGGACGTCGCCCGCCGCGAACACGCCGGGCAGGCTGGTCTCCAGGAAGTGGGGCGGACGCGCGGGCGTCGTCCAGTTCGCGGGCAGCAGCCCGCGCTCGGTGAGGTCGGGGCCGGTGAGCACGTAGCCGCGTTCGTCACGTTCCACGACGCCGTCCAGCCACTCGGTGTGCGGCCGGGCGCCGATGAACACGAACATCCACTGCGCGTCCACGGTGCGTTCGCCGTCGGCGTCGCGGAGGGTGAGGCGCTCCAGGTGCCCCTCGCCCTCCCCGGCGACCACGACGGTGCCGGTGTGGACCTCGATGTTGGGGATCGCGGCGATCTGCTCGATCAGGTAGTGCGACATCGACCTCTCCAGGCCGTCGGCCCGGACGAGGATGTGGACCCGCCGCGCGAACCGGGCGAGGTTGACCGCCGCCTGGCCCGCCGAGTTGGCGCCGCCGACGACGTAGACCTCCGAGTCCCGGCACTCGGGGACCTCCGACATCGCCGCGCCGTAGAAGACGCCCGCGCCGGTCAGCTCCTCCAGGCCGGGCGCCTCCAGCTTCCGGTAGGTCACGCCGGTCGCCAGGATCACCGCGTGCGCGGCGATCTCGCCGCCGTCGGCGGTGGTGATCACCCGGGCCCGGCCGCGCGCCTCCAGCCCGGTGACCTCGCCGGTGGTGATCAGCTCGACGCCGAACTTCTCGGCCTGGCGGCGCGCCCGGTCGGCCAGCTGCGCGCCGCTGACGCCGTCGGGGAAGCCCAGGTAGTTCTCGATCCGCGAGCTCTGCCCGGCCTGGCCGCCGGAGGCGTGCCGCTCGATCAGCACGGTGCGCAGGCCCTCCGAGCCGCCGTACACCGCCGCGCCCAGCCCGGCGGGGCCGCCGCCGACCACGACCAGGTCGTAGAACCGGGCGCCCGGCGCGGTGCTCAGCCCGACCGCGGCGGCCAGCTCGGCGTCGGTGGGGGCCGACAGGGCGGTGCCGTCGGAGGTCACCACCAGCGGCAGCTCGGGGTCACCGGCGGCCTTCAGCAGCTCGGCGGCCTCGGGCGCGGTGTCCAGCAGCCAGGTGTAGGGCACCTGGTTGCGGGCCAGGAAGTCGCGGACCTCGTAGGACCGGGCCGACCAGCGGTGCCCGACCACCCGCAGCTCGGTCGGCGCGCGGCGGTCGGTGCGCTCCCAGCCCTCCAGCTGGGCGTCGATCACCGGATAGAACTTCTCCTCCGGCGGGTTCCACGGCTTGAGCAGGTAGTGGTCCAGGTCCACCACGTTGATCGCGCGGATCGCGGCGTCGGTGTCGGCGTAGGCGGTCAGCAGGACCCGCCGCGCGAACGGGTACAGGTCCATGGCGTGTTCGAGGAACTCCACGCCGTTCATCTCGGGCATGCGGTGGTCGGCGACCAGCAGCGCGGTGTCGTCGCCGCGCAGCTTCAGCTCCCGCAGCGCGTCCAGGGCCTGCGGCCCGGACTCGGCCCGCACCACGCGGTACCGCTCGGCGTACCGGCGGCGCAGGTCACGCGCCACGGCGCGGGACACCCCCGGGTCGTCGTCGACGGTCAGGATCACGGCTTTGGACACGGCTCGCCTCTCGCTTCCGGGCGCCCGCGACTACGACACGCACGCCCGATGATCTTCAAATACCCCCGGGGCCGTGCCACGCGACCCGTACCCCTCCCATCAGTGTCCCAAATGTCCATCAGCCATGATCGATGCATGACTCTGCGCGTGGCACTCATCGGATACGGCACGGGGGGCGCGGTGTTCCACGCACCACTGATCTCCTCGGTGCCGGAACTGCGGCTGGCCGCCGTGGTGACCGGCAACCCCGAACGGCAGGCGGCCGTGCGGAAGCGCCACCCGGACGCCAAGGTCCTCGACAGCCCCGACCGGCTGTGGGGGTCCACCGGCGAGTACGACCTGGTCGTGGTGACCGCGCCGAACCGCCAGCACGTCCCGCTGGCCCGGACGGCGCTCACCTCCGGGCTCCCGGTCGTGGTGGACAAGCCGGTGGCGGCGACGGCGGCCGACGCCCGTTCCCTGGCGGCGCTCAGCGCGGTGCGCGGGCTGCCGGTGATCCCGTTCCACAACCGGCGGTGGGACGGCGACTTCCGCACCGTGGCGCGGCTGGCGGCCACCGGCGCCCTGGGAGCGATCCAACGGTTCGAGTCCCGGTTCGAGCGCTGGCGGCCGACGATCAAACCGGGCTGGAAGGAGAGCGCCGACCCGCGCGACGCCGGGGGCATCCTGTTCGACCTGGGCTCCCACCTGGTCGACCAGGCGATCGCGCTGTTCGGGCGGCCGTCGAGGGTGTACGCCGAGATCGAGGTCCGCCGCCCGGGGGCGGTGGCGGCCGACGACGTGTTCCTGGCGCTGGCCCACCCGAACGGCGTCCGCTCACATCTGTGGATGAGCGCGACCGCCGCGCAGCTGGGGCCGCGGTTCCGGGTGCTGGGCGACCGCGCCGCCTACACCGTGCACGGCATGGACGGCCAGGAGGACGCGCTGCGCGCGGGCCGCACCCCGCGCGAGGAGGACTGGGGGCGGATGCCCCCGGAGACCCACGGGCTGCTCGGCACCGTCGACGACGCCCGTCCCGAGCCGACCGAACCGGGGGCCTACCAGGACTTCTACGCGGGCGTCGCGCGCACGTTGCGCGGCGAGGCCCCGCCGCCGGTGACGCTGGCCGACGCCATCGCGGGGCTGGACGTGATCGAGGCCGCGCTGCGCTCGGCACGCGAGGGGACGATCGTCGCGCCGCACGCGCCCGGCCACTGACGCCGCGGGGCCCCGCCAGGCGGCGCGGCGGGCTGCGCGGCGGGCTGCGCGCGGCTCAGTAGCGCACGTCCGCCAGCACGCCGTAGTGGTCGGAGGGGACGACGCCGTCGACGGGCTCGACGCCCAGCAGCTCGCACCGCACCGGGTGCCCGGCGCCTCCCGCGCGGGGCCAGGCGGAGAACACGTAGTCGATGCGCCGCGGCGGCCACAGCACGGGCCGGGCCCAGGGGTTGTCGTCGCACCAGGTGAAGCCGGGGGTGCCGTCGCCCGCCGTCTCCCAGGCGTCGTAGAACACCAGGCCCGGCGCGGTGACCTCGGCGCGGCCGGTGAGCATCCGGATCTCGTCGCTGTCGGGGGCGGCATTGAAGTCGCCGCACACCAGCGTCACCGTCGCGGTGTCGGCGGTCTTGCGGACGAACGCGCCCAGGTCGCGGACCTGCTGCCGGCGTTCCCGGCTGTGCCCGAGCTTCCAGCCGAGCCCGACGCCGAACACGTCCAGCGGCCCGCGCGGGCCGGTCACGCGCGCGTGCACCGCCCGGCCCCGGTCCCAGCCCTCCTGGTCGCCGAGGCGCTGGTCGCCCACCCGGTCCAGCGGCCAGCGCGACAGCACCGCGATCCCGGACCGCGCGTCGTCGACGGGCTCGGCGGAGTCGCCGCGGAAGACCTGGTGCGGCAGGCCGAGGGCCGCGCCCAGCCGCGCGGCCTGGCCGTCGGCGTCGTCCTGGGGCTCCCACGCCTCGGTGAGCACGACGATGTCGGGCCCGGCGTCCGCGAGGGTCGCGACGATCGCCCGTTCGCGGTCGCGCCAGGGGCCGTAGCGAGCCCATACGTTCCAGGTCACGACCCGCAGGGTCGTCTCCACCAGGGGTCCGTAGGGCTGCTCGATGTCATAGGCCATACCGCGATCGTCGCACCGGGGCGGGGGACCCGGAAGGACCGCTACAGCACCGACACGTGGACGTGGTCGTAGTGGTTCTGGGTGACGCTGCCGCGGTTCTCCATCTGCCGCCAGCCGCCGCTGCCCCGGAAGTCGTAGATCCGCTGGCGCCAGATGATGTACTTCAGGCCCAGCCGCGACGCGTTGCTGATCAGGTACTGGGAGACGGCGTTGCCGTGCGCGGTGGCGGAGGCGCTGGGCATGCGCCCGGCGGTGCTCTCCATGAAGTCGCAGGCGCGGCCCGAGCCGTGGTCCTGCGGGTCGCCGGGGCGGGCGCAGCCGACGGCGGGGAACGGGCCGAACTTCCCGTCCACCTCCACCAGGACGGTGCGCATGCGCGGGGTCATGGAGTTGCCGATGATCGGCGACTTGGTGCCGCTGGCGCCGTCGGGGCGGCCGGAGGTGCCGCCGCCGCCCTTCTTCGGCGGCGCCTCGGGCTTGTACTTCTTCAGCAGCTTGCGGACCCGGTCGCGCTGGCTCTCCAGGTCCTCGATCTCCTTGCGGACCGCGGCGAGCTTGGTCCGCGCGTCCTCCTGGGACCGCTTCGCCTGGTCGGCGAGGACCCGCAGGCTCTCGATGCGCCGGCCGTTGTTGCGGGCCAGGTGCTCCACGACGACGGCGTCGCGGACCGCCGCGCGCGGATCGCCGGCGGTGATCAGCGGGATGGTGTCGATACTGCCGGTCATGTAGCTGGTGGCCGCCATGCGGCTGACGTCGCCGCGGGAGCGCTCGTAGTCGGCGGTGAGCCGGTCGGCGTCGGTCCCGGCGCGCTCGGCGGCCTTCTTGGCCTGGTCCAGGGTGATCAGCTCACCGCGGTATTCCTTGGACAGCCGGTCGGCGCGCTTCTTCAGCTCGGCGTATTCCTTTTTCGGGTCCTTCTTGGGCGCGGCGGGGGCGCCGGCGGCGGTCGCGGTCGGAAACAGCGCGGTGCCCGCCAGGATCAACGCCAGCGCCGCGCCGCCCCGCCGGATCGGGCGCGCGCGGGGAAAACGCCGTACGGAGCCGGAAGGGTCGAGGGCCGCCACTGATCTCTCCTTAAGCACCATCCGGAAGATTGGCGGCACGCTACCACAATCGGCCAATTAGCCTCGGCGGCTTCCCAAAACACACAGAGTAGCGCTAACGCTACCCAAAGCCGCCTCCGCTGGCGAACGTGCGGGGCCGGGCCACGTTCGCCGCGACCCGGCCCCACCGCGCGCCCCACCGGGACTCACGACAGGTTCATCAGTTCCTCCCACCGCGGTACGCGCGGCGGCTCGCGGAGGTTCAGCCCGGCCTCCGCGGGCGTACGGTTCCCTTTTCTGTTGTTGCATTTCCCACACGCGAGGACCGTGTTCTCCCATGTGTCGGGCCCGCCGCGCGACTGCGGGACGACATGGTCGATGGTGTGCCCCCGGCCACCGCAGTACTGGCAGCGCCCCCGGTCGCGCAGGTGCACGCCGCGCTTGCTCCACGGCGGGCGCTTGCCGTGCCGCCAGCGCATCGCCACGTAGCGGACCAGCCGCAGCACCCGGGGCATCGGGTAGCGGCCGATCGTGCGGCCCTCCTCGGCCTCCTCCACGACCGCCACCTCGCGCACCAGCATGCGGATGGCGTGCCGCAGATCGACGCGCTGTAACGGCTCGTACGACGCGTTCAGCACGAGAACGTGCACCGTACACCTCCCTGCCCGTTCCGTCCGCTCCCCCGCCAAGACTCGAACTTGGATATCCGCATTAACGGTGCGGCGTTCTTCCGTTGAACCACGAGGGAATGGCTTGGGAATTCCTCCGCCTTCCGGCTTTTACCGGAAGGCATCATCAGGGTGCCGATCGTCGCATGCCCGGGGCAACGCATTTTTCCGCCGGTCACGGCACTCCGTCCCCGTTCCGGCGCGGAAGGACGAGGGCGGTGCCGCAGCCGGGACAGCCCGCCCCGATCACGGTCAGCCCCTGGGGAACCGGCACCGTGCGCGCTCCCCGCGCGGTCTCCGCGGCGAACTCGGCGTACAGCCGCCGGGCCGTGTCGCCCAGCAGATCCACGGCGGCGGGCAGGTCGCCGTACAGGACGTCCCGGAGCACCAGCTCAGGCGCTCCGAAGCGATGCAGCCCGTAGGTGTCGGCACGCACCCTGCCGGGCCCCGCGCCCGTCAGGAACACACCGAACCACTCCTCGTCGAGGCGGAACCGTTCCGGCTCGGCGGCCGCTCCCTCCGCCGGGGGCAGAAGGCGATGGGACTCCAGATCCACGACGCGCCCCTCCAGCTCGGCCGCGAGCACCCGGGCGACGAGCCGGACCGCCTGGGCATGCCGGGGCTGCTCGGCGGGCACGGCCGCCCCGGAGACCAGGACATGCCGCCGCGCGTCCAACACCGCGTCCACCGTGTCGTCCGGAAGGCACCCGATCGTGGGCAGCCGGGAACTCCACGGCGTGGGTACGTCATGCCCGCTGACGGTGATCCGCCCGGCCCGGAGCAGCCTCCGCGCCGTATCGGCCAACGCCCCCGCACCGAGAAGAGCACCAAGATCCGGAAGCCCGCCCCTCCCCCCGGCCACCACCAGGAACCGGCTGATGACCGTCTCCGGAACGGCCAACACCTCCCGCCCCGCGCCCGATCCCGCGGAATCACCCGACCGCACACCACCGTCCGCCCGTTCGGCGTCCGACCACTCGAAATCCGGGCGTACGAAACCCGACCGCGAGCCGTCCAGCCGCCCGGTGCCCAGATGCACGGCATCCCGCCGCGCGGCACCCGACCATGTGGTGTCCGGGCGCCCGGGAGTCGGCGGCCCGGAATCCGTGCGGGTGGCGTCCGACCGTTCAGACACCGGCCGCGCGGAATCCGGCTGCACGGAGCCCGGCCACTCGGCGTTCGGATGTTCGACGTTCGGCCGCGCGAGGTTCAACCGTTCGGGAATCGGCGGCTCGGGATCCCCCCATACGGGGGCCGAGGGCAGGGGCATACGGCCCGGCAACACAAGACTCGGCGGCTGGGGGTTTGATGGCTCGGTACTCCACCTCGCGCGGTTGGGCGCCCCGGAGTCCGACACCGCACGGCCCGGACGCTCAAGGCCCGGGCGCGCGGAGTCGGGCCCAGGGTCGGGTTGCTTGGAGCGCGGTTGTTCGGGGGTCGGCCGTGTGGAGTCCAGTGATGCGGGGCCCGGACGGTCAAGGTCCGGGTGCGCGGGGTCCGGTCGTTCAGGGGCCGGGTGCTTGGAGTGTGGTCGTTCGGAGGTCGGGGGTTCGTGTTTCGGGTTCGGGGTCATGGGGTTCAGCCTGGTCGTCCGCTCGTGGCGGCCGCCATGCCGAACCCCGTTCTGTGGAAAACCCCGGGATCAGGTCGGCAGGTCGGTCGCGTCGGCCTGGTACTCGCGGGACTCGCGTTGCGGGCGGAAGCCCAGCTCCCTGTTGACGGTGAGCATGTGGACGTTGTCCCCGGCGTTGTCGGTCTCGATCTCGCGGACCTCGGGGCGCTCGGCGCGCAGCCAGTCCAGCATCGCGGCCTTGACCCGGATGCCCAGGCGGCGGCCCCGGTGCTCGGGCACCACGGCGGTGTCGTACTGGGCGGCCCGGACGGGGCTGTCGGCCGGGACCACGACCTCGGTGAACCCGGCGATCACGCCGTCCCGGACGGCCGCGACGGTGTAGAGCTCGTCGCCGCGCTTGGCGACCATCTCGGCCATCTCCCGCACCCGGTGGGCGTCCCAGGGCACGCCCTCGTACTGCGCCAGGTCCGCCATGGCGTGCTTGGCGTGGGCGAGGGCCTCGGCGTGCTCGTCGGGCACCACGCCGCGCCAGCGGACCAGGTCGTAGCCGCCGGGGCCGGACGCCAGCAGCGCGGCCGTGCGCTCCGGCGGGACGTCGGCCATGTCCAGCAGCAGGCCGCGCAGCGTCAGCACGCAGCGGAACCCGTGCGCCTCCAGGAACGGCACGGCGGGCGTCCCCTCCAGCACCTGCGCGATCACGCTGGAGCGGCCGTCGGCGCGCAGCCCCTCGGCGGCCACGGTCAGCAGGCGGCGGCCGATCCCGCGCCGCCGGTGCTCGGGCCGCACCTGGATGTCGATCTCACCGGGCCGGGCCGCGCCGGGCTCGCCGGGCAGCCGCAGCGTCGCGACCGCGATCATCCGGCCGTCCGACACGGCCGTCCAGAGCCGCTGCCGGCCGCCCGGTTCGACGCCCAGCAGCCGGGCCATGGTCTGCTCCAGCTCGGGCGCGGGCTCCCCCGCGGGGTCGGCGGCGTGCACGGCCGTCAGGACGGCGTGCCACTGCCGGATCTGCGCGTCCGTCGGGTCATCGAGCGCGGTGACGTCCATCCGCCTGTTCTACCGGATTTCGCCGCCGCACGGCCGGGACCCGCGCCAACCGTTACCGGGAAAGCCGGATACGTGATCAGCGGGTGAACGCCTCCAGGATACGGTCGGCGGCCAGCGCCGGCGTCAGCGTCCCCGCGGCGACCTGCGCCTCCAGCTCCGGCGCGAGCGCGCGGACGGCCGGGTGGGCGTGCAGCTCGGACAGCAGCCGGTCGCGGACCATCTGCCAGGTCCAGCCGACCTGCTGGCGGCGGCGGCGCTCGGCCAGCTCGCCGGAGGCGCGCAGCCGGTCCTGGTGCCCGACGATCGTGCGCCAGACCTCGTCCAGCCCGGTGTTCTCCTTGGCGCTGCACGTCAGGACGGGGGTGTCGTGGACGCGCTCGTCGCTGCGCAGCAGCCGCAGCGCCCCCGACAGCTCCCGCGCGGCCTTCCTCGCCTCCATCTCGTGGGGGCCGTCGGCCTTGTTGACGGCGATGACGTCGGCCAGCTCCAGCACGCCCTTCTTGATCCCCTGGAGCTGGTCACCGGTGCGGGCCAGGGTGAGGAACAGGAACGAGTCCACCATCTCGGCGACCGCCGTCTCCGACTGCCCGACCCCGACGGTCTCGACCAGCACCACGTCGTACCCGGCGGCCTCCATCACGACCATCGCCTCGCGGGTGGCCTTGGCGACGCCGCCGAGGGTGCCCGCCGTGGGCGAGGGCCGGATGAACGCGTTGGGGTCGACCGCCAGCCGCCCCATCCGGGTCTTGTCGCCCAGGATGCTGCCGCCGGTGCGGGTGGAGGAGGGGTCGACGGCCAGCACCGCCACCTTGTGCCCGGCGGCGGTGAGGTTGCCGCCGAGCGCGTCGATGAACGTGGACTTGCCGACCCCCGGCACGCCGGTGATGCCGACGCGGCGGGCGTCCCCGGTGTGCGGGGTCAGCTCCACCAGCAGGCGCTGGGCCAGTTCGCGGTGGTCGGCCCGGGAGGACTCCACGAGCGTGATCGCGCGTGCGATCCACGCCCGGGAGCCCTCCTGCACGCCCTTGACGTAGTCCTGGAGTGCGGGTCCGCTCATGCGGCGCGGTGCCCCAGCCGGCCGGACAGGTCCTCCAGCAGCCCGAGGGCGGCCTCGGCGAGGACGGTGCCGGGCGGGAAGATCGCGGCCGCGCCCGCCGCGCGCAGCTCGTCGAAGTCCTGCGGCGGGATCACCCCGCCCACGACGATCATGATGTCGTCGCGGCCCAGCTTGGCCAGCTCCTCGCGCAGCGCCGGGACGAGGGTCAGGTGCCCGGCGGCCAGCGAGTTGACGCCGACGACGTGCACGTCGGCCTCGACGGCCTGGAGCGCGACCTCCTCGGGCGTCTGGAACAGCGGGCCCACGTCGACGTCGAAGCCGAGGTCGGCGAACCCGGTGGCGATCACCTTCTGGCCCCGGTCGTGGCCGTCCTGGCCCATCTTGGCGACCAGGATGCGCGGGCGGCGGCCCTCGGCCTCGGCGAACGCGGCGGTCGCGGCCCTGGCCTTCTCGATGGCGGTCACCTTTCCGGCCTCCTCGCGGTACACGCCGGAGATGGTACGGATCTGCGCGGCGTGCCGCCCGTACACCCTCTCCAGCGCGTCGGAGATCTCCCCGACGGTGGCCTTGGCGCGGGCGGCGTCGATGGACAGCGCCAGCAGGTTCTGGTCGAGGCCGGGGCCGCGGGTGCCGTTCTCGGCGGCCTTGGTGAGCGCGGCGAGGGCGGCCTGCGTCCCGGCCTCGTCGCGTTCGGCGCGCAGCCGCCGCAGCTTCTCGATCTGCTGGGCGCGGACCGCGGCGTTGTCGACCTTGAGGACCTCGATCGGCTCGTCGGCGTCGGGGCGGTACTTGTTGACGCCGATGACCGGCTGGCGGCCGGAGTCGATGCGGGCCTGGGTGCGGGCGGCGGCCTCCTCGATGCGGAGCTTGGGCAGGCCCTCGTCGATGGCCCGGGCCATGCCGCCCGCCCGCTCGACCTCGGTGATGTGCCCCCAGGCGCGGCGGGCCAGGTCGTAGGTGAGGCGTTCGACGTAGTGGCTGCCGCCCCACGGGTCGATGGTGCGGGTGGTGCCCGACTCCTGCTGGAGCAGCAGCTGGGTGTTGCGGGCGATGCGGGCCGAGAAGTCGGTCGGCAGCGCCAGCGCCTCGTCCAGGGCGTTGGTGTGCAGCGACTGGGTGTGGCCCTGGGTGGCGGCCATCGCCTCGACGCAGGTGCGGGCGACGTTGTTGAACACGTCCTGCGCGGTCAGCGACCAGCCGGAGGTCTGCGAGTGGGTGCGCAGGCTCAGCGACTTGGGGTTGCGCGGGCCGAACCCCCCGACGAGCTTCGCCCACAGCAGGCGGGCGGCGCGCAGCTTGGCGACCTCCATGAAGAAGTTCATGCCGATCGCCCAGAAGAACGACAGCCGCGGCGCGAACGCGTCGATGTCCAGCCCCGCCTCGCGCCCGGCCCGGATGTACTCCACCCCGTCGGCGAGGGTGTAGGCCAGCTCCAGGTCGGCGGTGGCCCCGGCCTCCTGGATGTGGTAGCCGGAGATCGAGATGGAGTTGTACTTCGGCATCCGCTGCGAGGTGAACGCGAAGATGTCGGAGATGATCCGCATCGACGGCCCCGGCGGGTAGATGTAGGTGTTGCGGACCATGAACTCCTTGAGGATGTCGTTCTGGATGGTGCCCGCGAGCTGCTCGGGCGCCACCCCCTGCTCCTCGGCGGCGGCGATGTAGAGCGCCAGGACGGGCAGCACCGCGCCGTTCATGGTCATCGACACCGACATCTCGTCGAGGGGGATCCCGTCGAACAGCTGCCGCATGTCGTAGATGGAGTCGATCGCCACGCCCGCCATGCCGACGTCGCCGGCCACGCGCGGGTGGTCGGAGTCGTAGCCGCGGTGGGTGGCCAGGTCGAAGGCGACCGACAGGCCCTTCTGCCCGGCGGCCAGGTTGCGCCGGTAGAACGCGTTGGACTCCTCGGCGGTGGAGAAACCGGCGTACTGGCGGATCGTCCACGGCTGGGTGGCGTACATCGCCGGGTAGGGGCCGCGCAGGTAGGGGGCGATGCCGGGCAGCGTGTCGAGGAAGTCGACGTCGCCCAGGTCGGCGGCGGTGTAGAGCGGCGGCACGCCGATGCCCTCGGGGGTGTCCCAGGTCTGGGCGGCCACGTCGTGCCCGGCGGCCTCGGCGGCCGCCCGCCACCGCGCGGCGGCCTCGTCGGCGGGCGTCGCCGGGCCGAGCCCGATCTCGGAGAAGTCGGGGATCATCAGTTCACTCCCAGATCGCTGAGGGTGGTCTCCAGCACGGCGACCGCGTCGCAGCCCGCGAAGACGCGGTCGTCCACGCCCTCGTAGTCGCCCTTACCCGCCAGCCACACCTTCATGGCTCCGGCTTCCTTCAGCGCGCGGGCGGCCTCGGCGGCCCGCTCGCCGTACAGCCTGTCGCTGGAGGCCAGGCAGGCGACGGTGGCGCCGGACGCGGCGAAGTCCTCCGGCGGGCCGGAGACGGTCTCGATGCCGCCGGCCTGGAACAGGTTGGCGGCGAACGAGGCGCGCGCGGTGTGCACCGCGACGGGCCCGAGCGTGGCCAGGTACACCCTCGGGCGGGCCCCGGTGGCCGCGAGGTGGGCGTCGCTGCGGTCGCGCAGCGCCTCGAAGTCCCGCGCGTAGGTGATCACCGGCAGGCCTCCGCCGGTCCCGCCGGGGGCGGGGCGCTCCGGGGCGGGGTCGCGTTCGGGCAGCTTCTCGGCCAGGTTGGGGAACTCGCTGACGCCGGTGAGCGGGGCCCTGCGGCGCGCGATGTCGCGGCGGCGGCGCTCCCAGGTCGCGGCGACCCGCCCGGCGATCTTGCCGGACGCCAGCGCGGCGGCGGCGCCGCCCGCCTTCTCGATCTCGGTGAACCACTCCCAGGCGGCCCCGGCGAGGTCCTCGGTGATCCGCTCGACGTACCAGGAGCCGCCCGCCGGGTCGACGACGCGGGCCAGGCTCGACTCCTCCAGCAGGAGGGTCTGGGTGTTGCGGGCGATGCGGCGGGAGAAGTCGTCGGGCAGGCCCAGCCGGACGTCGAACGGCTGCACGGTGACGGCGTCCGCGCCGCCGACGCCGGCGGCGAAGCAGGCGACGGTGGTGCGCAGCATGTTCACCCACGGGTCGCGGCGGGTCATCATCGCCGACGAGGTCACGGCGTGGATCCGCGCGACGGTGTCCTCGGCCGCGCCGCTCACCTCGGCGACGCGGGCCCACAGGCGGCGGGCGGCGCGCAGCTTGGCGATCGACAGGAACTGGTCGGCGTTGACGGCGAGCCGGAACTCGATCTGCCCGAACGCCTCGTCCACCTCCAGCCCGGCGTCGGTGAGGGCCCGCAGGTAGGCGACGCCGGTGGCGACGGCCGCGCCGAGTTCGTCGGCGTCGCCGCCGCCCGCGTCGTGGTACGGCGTGGCGTCCACGGTGAGGGCGCGCAGCCCGGGGAACTCACGGGCGACCCGGGCGGCCAGTTCGGCGGCGGGCGCCGGCGGGGCGGCGGTGCCGGTCCGGGCGGTCAGGCCGATCGGGTCGAGGCCCAGGTTGCCCAGCGCGGTGCCGTCCTTGCCCTGCTCGGAGACCAGTGCCAGGAACGTCTCGGCGGCCTCGGCCGCGTGCTCCCCGGCGTCCAGCACGACCGGGGCCAGGTCGACCAGGACGCCGCGCAGGGCCTCGGGGAGGGCGGCCACGGGCAGGCCCGCGTCGCCGAGGGTCAGCCAGACCGAGGTGACGCCGTTCTCCAGGTCGGCGAGGATCGCCTCGCGGGTGGCGGCGGCGTCGGGACGGGCGTGCCGCTGCCGCACGTCCCATCCGGCCAGCCCCTCGCCGTCCGGGCGCACCTCGCGCACCCGCGAGGCCAGTCCGGGGCGGCCGGGCGCGGTGTCGGCGGCGGTGTAGAGCGCGGTGATCGGCACGCCGTCGTAGGACGTGCGGGTCAGCAGACCCTCGATCTCCTCCAGGGGGGTGTCGTCGGTCGCCGCGCCGGTCCTGCGCAGCACCCCCTTCACCATCTCCCGCCACCGGTCCCGCTCGGCCGGGGGGAAGGCGGCGGCCAGTTCGAGTCGTTCAGGCGGCACCGTCATGGCAGGGATCGTAAGAGAGCGGGTACTCGCGGGCCGCCACCGGGGTCCCCCACGGGTCGTTCCGGGAGGCCGGGGCCGGACGCGGGCCGGACGCGGGCCGAACCCGGGGTGGTGGTGCGTGCGAACGGGGCCGCCGCGACGTACCGTCGAAGTGACCCCGACACGAGGTGGTGGGATGGCCCTTCGGTTCGGAATCGAGGAGGAGTACTTCGTCGTCGATCCGGTCTCCCGCGCGGTCGTCCCCCGCGCCGCCGCGGTCGTGCGGCGCGCGGGCGGGACGCTCGGCGACCGCGCCTCGACCGAACTGATCGCCTTCCTCGCCGAGGCCAAGACCTCTCCCTGCGACGATCTGGACAAGCTGACCGAGCAGATCCACGCGATGCGCGCGGCGATGGCCGCCGCCGCCGAGGCCGAGGGGGTGCGGCTGGCCGCGACCGGCACGCCGGTGCTGGGCGAGCTGGTGCCGCCGCCGATCGCGGCGGGCGGCCGGTACGCCGACAGCCTGGCGACCTACCGGGCGCTGGACGACGAGCAGTGCATCGCCTCCTGCCACGTGCACGTCGAGATGCCCGACCTGGACCACGCGGTGCGGGTGAGCAACCACCTGCGGCCCTGGCTGCCGACGCTGCTGGCGCTGGCCGCCAACTCCCCCTACTGGGCGGGCCGCGACACCGGCCACGTCTGCTGGCGGGTCATGGCGTGGGCGCGGTGGCCGGTGGCCGGTCCCCCGCCGTTCTTCCGGTCCACCGCGCACTACGAGGAACTGGTCGCCGCGCTGCTGGGGTGCGGGGCGCTGATGGACGCCGGAACGATCTTCTGGGACGTGCGGCCGTCGTCGCGGTTCCCGACGCTGGAGGTCCGGCTCGGGGACGTCGCGCTGACCGCCGACGAGGCGGCGCTGTTCGCCGCGCTGGTCCGGGGGCTGGCGCAGACGGCGCTCGGCGACGTCGAGGCGGGCCGTCCCGCGCCCGACCCGGCCCCCGAGCTGCTGCGGGCCGCGTACTGGCTGGCGGCCCGCTACGGGCTGGCGGGCGACGGCGTCGACGTGTGCACCGGACGCCCCGCCCGGTTCGCCGACCTGGCCCGCGCGATGATGGCGCGCGCCGCGCCCGCGCTGCGCGACAACGGCGACCTGGCACGCGTCCGCACCGGGCTGCGGTCCCTGCTGACCCGCGGGACCGGCGCGGACCGGCAGCGCGCCGCCTACCGCGACCGGGAACGGCTCGCCGACGTGGTGGACGCCGCCCTGCTGCGTCCCTGACATCCCGTCCCGAAGTGCCGGTTTCCGGGTTTTTCCTCGGGGTAGCGGTCACGGTGACGACCGCTCACGCGGAGTCTCCGTACCGCGAGAGGAGGTCCCGCGTCGCCTTCTGTCACCGGAAGTGCGTACTCTCGACAAGGTGTCCCCGCAGACTCCCCCACCCGAGGTGACGAACCCATGACGATCCGGTCGGCCCCACTGACCGGTGACCCGTTCGTCCATCCGGCGCTGTTCTACGGGAACGATGACGAGTACCTCGCCGGGACCGTGCCGTTCCTGAGCGCCGGGCTGGCGGACGGCCAGCCGGTCGCGGTCGCGGTGCCCGGACACCGGCTGACGCTGCTGCGCGACGCGCTCGGCGCGGACGCCGTGCGGGTCGTGTGGCTGGACATGACCAGGGCCGGGCGCAACCCCGGCCGCATCATCCCCGGCGTGCTGCGCGCGTTCGCCGACCGGCACCCCCGCGACCGGCGGGTCCGGATCATCGGCGAGCCGATCTGGCCGGGCCGCTCGGCGCTGGAGTACCCGGCCTGCGTGACCCACGAGGCGCTGATCAACCTGGCGTTCAGCGGCCGCCGGGTCTCGATCCTGTGCCCCTACGACACCAAGGGGCTGCCCGAGCCCGTCCTGGAGGACGCCCGGGCCACCCACCCGACCCTCCTGGACCGGGACGGGTCCCACGACAGCGACGCCTACGCGCCCGAACGGATCGTCGCCGCCTACAACCGGCCGCTGCCCGCTCCCCCGGCGGACGCCAACCGGCTGCGCTTCGACCACGACGCGCTGCCGCGGGTCCGCCGGTTCGCCCGCGACCACGCCGCCGCGCTCGGCCTGTCGGCGCGCCGCGCCGACGATCTGGAGCTGGCGGTCAACGAGCTGGCCGCCAACTCGATCGTCCACGCCGACGGCACGGGCACCCTGCTGGTCTGGGCCGAGGGCGGGCAGGTGGTCTGCGCGGTCCGTGACACCGGGACGATCACCGATCCGCTGGTCGGGCGCATCCCCGCCGAGCTGGCGACCAACGGGGGGCGCGGCCTGCTGATGGTCAACCACATCGCCGACCTGGTCCGGCTGCACACCGGCCCCGACGGCACCGAGGTCCGCGTCTACCTGTCGTCCTAGGGCCTGTTCCGACGCGGGTCTCGGCCACGCACGCGAGCGCGTTGCCTGACCGGCGGGCCCGATCGTGAAGCGATGCCGCGCTCGCCAAGACCTGGTGAGAAGCGAGCCCCCGGGCGAGCGCCGTAGGCCAGGGCTTTCGCAACACGACCTAGTCGCGCGCCGCCCGGCCGATGCCCTCCAGGGACTCCCGCAGCAGCGCGGCGCGGCCGGTCGCGGCGGCGTACTCGGCGAGCGCCGCGCACAGCATCACCGCCAGCACCCGCGCCGCGTCCTCCCGTTCCCGCGCGACCGGTCCGTAGGCGTCCAGGAACGCCCGCCGGGCGGGCCCGGCGAACCCGCCGTAGGCCAGCGACAGATCGACGGCGGGGTCGGCCAGGCACAGGTCGCCCCAGTCGATGACGCCGCACGCCCGGCCCTCCCCGTCGACCAGCAGGTGCCGGACGTGCAGGTCGCCGTGGCTGAGCACGGCCGGGCCGGAGGGCTCCGGCATCGTCCGGGCGGCGTCCAGCAGGGCCTCGACGGCGCGGTCGCGTTCCCAGGCGCCCCGCCGGGCCAGGCGGCCGAGGCGTTCGGCGGCCCGGGCGGCCCGTTCCGGCGGGACGCCCCGCCGGAACGGGTCGTACGGGAGCCGGTCTCCGAACTCGGCCGCCAGGTCCGGGGCGTGCAGGACACGCAGGAACGCCCCGGCGTCCGCCGCCGCGCGGGCGCGCCGGTCCTGTGGCAGCCCGCTGTCGGCCAGCTCCCGGCCGGGGATCATCGGCGCGCCCCAGAACGGCCAGGGGAACTCCGGGGACGGCTCCCCCACCAGGTCGGGGACCGGGACGGGCAGCGGCAGCCGCCCGGCCAGCGCGGGCAGCACGGCGATCTCGCGTTCGACGCCGGGGACCGCGACGGCGCGGCGCGGGAAGCGGAACAGCCGGTCGCCGACCTGGAAGACGGTGTTGTCCCAGCCGGTGGCCAGCGGTCGCGCCGGGACGCCGCGCAGCCGCGGGAACCGCGCGCCGATCAGGGCGGCGGCCTGGGCGGGTGTGGTCTCGCGTTCGGGGGCCCATTCGGCGTTCACCGCGCGAGGTTAACCGAGCCCGGCCCCCCGGCTATTGGACGGATGGTCTACTCTGGCCCGGGCCGGTGGGTTACCGGCAGGTAGGCAGTGCGAATTCGAGGCGGTGTGCGTTGGGCGGGAACACGAACTTCGGGGGCGGGGTCGTCGTGGTGACGGGTGCGGCGCGCGGGCTGGGGGCGATGCTCGCCCGCGGCGCGGCGTCGGCCGGGGCGCGGGTGGCGCTGCTCGGGCTGGAGCCCGAGCGGCTGGCGGCGGCGGCCCGCCGGTGCGGGCCCGGCGCGCGGTGGTGGGAGGTGGACGTCACCGACCCCGAGGCGCTGGTCCGGGTCGCCGCCGAGGTCGCCGCGCACTACGGCCGGATCGACGTGGTGGTCGCCAACGCCGGGATCGCCACCGGCGGTCCCGTCGAGCACTCCGACCCCCGCACCTTCAACAAGGTGATCGAGGTCAACCTGCTCGGCAGCGTCAACACCGCCCGCGCCTTCCTGCCCGCGCTGCGCGAGAGCCGGGGTCACTTCTTCCAGGTGGCGTCGCTGGCGGCGCTGACCGCCGCGCCGATGATGGCGGCCTACTGCGCCAGCAAGTCGGGTGTGGAGGCGTTCGCGCACAGCCTGCGCGCCGAGGTCGCCCACCACGGCGTGACCGTCGGGATCGGCTACCTGAGCTGGACCGACACCGAGATGGTGCGCGGTGCGGACCGCAACGCGGCGCTGCGCGAGATGCGGGCGGGCCTGCCGTTCCCCGCCAACCGCACCTACCCGCTCAGGCCCACGGTGGCGCGGCTGCTCGCCGGGATCGCCGCGCGCCGCCCGCACGTGTACGGGCAGGCGTGGCTGCCCGCCATGCAGGTGGTGCGGGCCGCGCTGCCCGCGACCGTCACCCGGCAGGCGCGCCGGATGATGCCCCGGCACGAGGCGGCCTGGCTGGCCGCCGGGGCGAGCAACGACCTGGTCGGCGCGGGCGGGGCCGCCGCCGCGCGGACCGGCGGCTGACGCCGCCGGGGTCCCGCCGGCGGGCGCGCTCGCCGGAGCGTTGCAGTGACCTGACCCGCCCGCTGCGAACGCTTGTGAAGCGGTAGCGTTTTCCTGGTCCATTGACCACTATTGTTCGATCATCGTGTCGTCCGCGATCCGGCGGCCGACGCGAGGGACGACGCGAGGGCGGGAGTGGATTTGACCGGGACGGCCGGAGCGCCGGGAGGACCCGTGACGGCCGCATGGGCTCCCGGTGCGCTCGAGGGCGGTGGGCTCGGCCGTCTGCTGCTGGTCGAGGACGACGCGGGCGACGCCCTGCTGATCGAGGAGTTCCTGGCCGACAGCGGGCTGCGCGCCGAGCTCACCTGGGTGCGCTCGCTGGCGCAGGCCCGCGAGGTGCTGGCCGGCGGCGAGTCGCCCGGCTGCGTGCTGCTGGACCTGCACCTGCCCGACGCCCAGGGCCTGGAGGGGCTGCACGCGATGCTGGCCGCCGCGCCCCGCGCGGCGGTGATCGTGCTGACCGGGCTGGCCGAGGAGGAGGCGGGCCTGACCGCCGTCGCGGTCGGCGCGCAGGACTACCTGGTGAAGGGGCAGCTGGAGCCCCAGTGGCTGGGCCGGGCCATCCGCTACGCCGCCCAGCGCAAGCAGGTGGCGCTGTCGGCGGCGGAACTCCAGGCCGAACGGCTGCGCGCGGCCGAGAACGCCCGGCTGGAACGCGGCCTGCTCCCCCGCCCCCTCATCTCCAGCGACCGGCCCGACGTGGTGACCCGCTACCGCCCCGGCCGCGCGCACTCGCTGCTGGGCGGCGACTTCTTCGACGTGGTGGAGTCCGTCGACGGCGCGCTGCACGCGGTGATCGGCGACGTGGCCGGGCACGGCGCGGCCGAGGCCGCCATGGGGGTGTGCCTGCGGGTGGCCTGGCGGTCGTTCGTGCTGGCCGGGCTGAGCGGCGCGCGGCTGGTCGGGCTGCTGGAGGACCTGCTGCTGGCCGAACGCGACGACACCGAGGCGTTCGTCACCCTCACCAGCGTCACGCTGCCGCCGGAGCGGGACCGCGCGCTGATCGTGCGGGCCGGGCATCCGGGGCTGCTGTGCTACGACTCGGCGGGCGGGGTCCACCTGGTGGAGCCGCCCGGCGGGATCGCCCTCGGCATGGTGCCGGGCCTCGGCGGCTGGTCCGAGGAGGAGGTGCCGCTGCCTCCGGGCGGCGGCCTGGTGCTGTTCACCGACGGGCTGTTCGAGGGCCGGACCGGTCCGGACGGCGAGCGGCTGGACCTGACCGGGCTGCTGGGGCTGGCGCGCGCCGCCGCCGGGCCCGGCATGGACTCCGAGGCGTTGGTGGACGCGCTGGTGGACGGGGCCGAGGCCGCCTCGGCCGACTACGACGGCCTGGAGGACGACGTCGCCGTGATCCATCTGGGCTGGCGCCGGCCCTGACCGCCGGGCCCCGGGGAGGGGTCCGGGTCAGGGGCGCAGTTCGGCGATCAGGCGCGCCCACCGCGGGCCGATGCGGTCCAGGCGGTACTCCTCGGCGGTGCGGAGCGCGCGTTCGCCGAGGCGGTCCCGCAGGTCCGCGTCACCCATCACCCGGCGCAGCGCCGCCGTGAGCGCCGCGACGTCCTCGGCGGGCACCAGCAGCCCGTCCTCCCCGTCGGTGATCACTTCGGCGGGGCCGGTGGGGCAGTCGAACGCCACCACCGGCAGCCCCTTGCTCATCGCCTCCAGCACCACCATGGGCAGCCCCTCGAACCGTGAGGACAGCACGTAGACGGCGGCCCGCTCCATCTCCGCGCCCAGTTTCGCGGTGCGCCCGCCCACCTCGGCCCGTCCGGCCAGTCCCAGGTCGGCGACGCGTTTGCGCAGCTGGTCGCGCATCGGCCCGGCGCCGAAGATGCGCAGCGTCCAGTCCGGGTGCTCGGCCGCCAGCGGCGCGTAGGCGTCCAGCAGCAGGTCGAAGCCCTTCTGCCGGGTGTAGCGCCCGGCGGCCAGCAGCACCTTGTGCTCGCGCCGGGACGGGCCGCCGCCGAGCTCGGGCAGCGCGTTGGGCACGACCTCCAGCCGGGTGGGCGCCCCGGCCAGGGCGGCGGCGTACTCGGCACGGGTGCGTTCGGTCAGCACCGCCAGCAGCGCCAGCCGCCGGTAGGCGCGTTCCATCCGGCGGCGCAGCGCGGGCCGGTAGGAGGCCAGGTTCATGTGGTCCTGCCCGACCGCCGCCGTGCCGCGCGGGGCCAGCTCGGCGACCAGCAGGTTGAGCGAGGGCCGGGTGCCGATCACCACGTCCGGGGGCCGCCGCCACAGCGCGCGCAGCAGCAGCAGGTCGGCGCGCAGGTTCATGGAGCGGAACGAGGCGTCGTCGACCGGGGTCAGCAGGCTCGGCACCCGGGCCAGCAGCCGCCCCGCCCGGCCCGACGGCGGGGTCAGCCGGTCGTCGGCGACGACGATCCGGACGCCGTCGGCCACCGGGAAGAACGGGGTGGCGCGGCGGTTCAGCACACTGACGATCTCCACGTCGTGCTCGCGGGCCAGATGGCCGCTCAGGTTGAGCACGGTGCGGATGGTCCCGCCGCTGCCGTGGGCGTGCTGGAGCAGGAACCGCACGCGCGGGCGGTCCCCGCGGCGGGGCGCGGGGCGCAGCAGCGCCACCGGCCGCAGCGCCCACAGCGTGGTCCGCCGCAACGCGTAGTGGGCCGGTCTCAGTCCTCGCCGCGCCAGGCCGCGCGTGCTCCCCCGCATATTCATGATGTGCCCGTTCCCCGAGGAACCGGTTCTCCCCCGGTGGCGCCGTGGAAAAATCCGGTCAGCCGGTGGTGACGGTGCGGTCCAGCGCGCTGCCCTTCACCCACTTGGACCAGGGCATCTGGTAGTAGCTCCAGCCGTTGTTCCACTCCAGGCCGCGCTTGCTGCCGGTGATCACGACCACGTCGCCGCGGTTGGTGACGCCGTAGTACCAGGCGGCGACGGGCGGCGGCATGTTGACGCAGCCGTGGCTGGCGTTGACGCGGCCGAACGCCCAGTAGCGGTCGGGGCTGGCGTGCAGGTACTCGCCCGAGTTGGAGATGCGCACCGCGTGCGGCAGCTTCAGGTCGTAGTACTCGGGGTGCTTCTTGTCGGTGACGCCCATCCACGCCGACGTCATCCGCTCGACCAGGTGCTTGCTCATGGTCAGGTGGATGCCGCTGGTGGTCAGGTAGGTGTCGACTCCGTTGCGGACCCGGCCGCCCTTGCCGGCGCTGATCTTCCACTGCTTGCGGACCTTGCCGTTGACCTTCATCACGGCCCGCTTGGTCTTGGTGCTGACCGTGGTGATCTGCGAGTTGCCGATCTTGAAGGAACGGGTGAAGTCGTTGGTGCCGTAGACCTTCGCGCCGGCCTTCACCCCGGCCAGCTTCGCCTTGAGGCTGACCCGCTGGTTGGGCTTCCAGTACTGGCCGTTCTGCGTCCGGAAGATCACCTGGGTGTCGCTCACCCAGTACCAGGCGCCGACGGCGGGCTTGGTGGACTTCACCTCCAGCGCCTGCTCGACGGCCTTGCGGTCGCCCACGGCCCGGTTGAACGTCACCATGATCGGCATCCCGACGCCGACGGTCTCGCCCGCGCTGGGCGTCACGTCGGTGACGGCCAGGGGGTTCGCGGCCTTGAGCGTGGAGAACTTGGCGGTGACCGTGGTCGTCTTGCCCTTGGGGCTGCGGGCGACCGCGTTCACCTGGTAGCTCGAACCGGGCTTGAGGGTCCGCGACTTCCATCCGGTCTTGTCGTTCGCCATCGCGCCCTCGACGGGCTTGCCGCCGCGCGTGACCGTGACCTGCTCCAGGGTTCCGCCGGTCACGGTGACCTGGACGCCCGCCTCCGGCTTGGCCTTGCCGTCGCCGTTGCCGGGCGTGACGGTCACCTGTGGCGCACCCGCCTCGCCGTTGCCGCCGACGGTGACGCCGCCACCGTCCCCGTCACCCGAGCACGCGGTCGTCAGGAGCAGTACCGCTCCCGCCATGCCCGCACCCGCCCGCACCCCAGCGGCAAGCCTTCGCTGCACCGTGGACCTCCCCAGACCCCGCCTTGTCTGGGAGACATTAGCGACAAAAGTCGTTGCGCATGTCACTACTTGGGCATTTGCCCAGACTCCGAGATCAAAGCGTTGCACGGGCGCCCCGGAACGGCGCGCGGCCCGCCGCCCCACGGTGGGGCGGCGGGCCGCGTGGCGGTCCGGGCGGGGGGCGTCAGTTGCCGGCGGTCCCCGTGGTGGGAGAGCCCGTGGTGGGCGCGGTGGGCGTGCCGGTGGGCGTGCCCGCGGCGGCCTGGTCCTTCAGGGCGCTGCCCTTCTTCCACTGGGAGAAGGGCATCTGCCAGAAGCTCCAGCCGTTGTTCCACTCGACCTCGCGGGAGGTGCCGGTCAGCTTCAGCACGTCGCCGCGCTGCATGATGTCGTAGTACCACTTGGCGTTGGCCGGGCTCAGGTTGAGGCAGCCATGGCTGACGTTCGCCGAGCCCTGGGAGCCGACCGACCAGGGAGCCGAGTGGGTGTACTCGCCGCTGTTGGAGAACCGGACGGCCCACTGCACGACGGTCTTGTAGTAGCCGGGATCGCCCTCCTTGCGGCCGGGCGAGACCATGGTGACCGGGCTGGCCTTCTCCATCAGCAGGTGCACGCCGCTGGTGGTGGTGTACTCGCGCGTGGTGCCGTTGCCCGCGCTGAACGGGATGGTGCGCAGCTTCTTGCCGTCCCGGCGGACCGTCATGTGGTGGCCGCTGATGTTGCCGGTGGTGATCTGCGCGGCGCCGATGTTCAGCGTCGCCTCGGCGTCCTTGGCGCCGTAGACGCCACCGCCCGCGTTCACCCCGGCCAGTGCGGCGTTGAAGCGCACCTTCTGGTGCGCCTTCCAGTAGGTCTTGGTGCGGTAGATGACCTGCTGGGAGTCGATCCAGCGCCAGGCTCCCTCGACCGGGTGGTCGGGGGTGACCTTCAGCGCCCGCTCCACGGCGGCCCGGTCGGTGACGGGCCGGTTGAAGCGCACGAAGATCGGCATTCCGACGCCGACCTCCTCGCCCTTCTGGTTGGGCGTGATGTCGGTGATCGTCAGCGTCTTGGACGGCCGGAGCGTCTTGAACGTGCTGGTCACCGTGTTGACCTTGCCGTCCAGCCGGGCCTGCGCGGTGACGGTGTAGGACGTCCCGGGGGCCAGCGTGCGGTCCGAGCGCCACGACTTCTTGTCGGCCGACAGCCGGCCGGTCACCGTCACGCCCTTGCCCTGGACGGTGACGCCCTCCAGGGTGCCCTCGCCCGCCCGCACCTCGATCGGCGCGTCCGGCTTCACCTTGTCGGTGCCGTTGCCGGGCGTGATCGTCACCGTGTTCTTGTCGGCCGCCGACAGCTCGCCCGACCCCTTGTCTCCTCCGCCGCTGCACGCGGTCGCCAGCATCAGCACCGCGCCCGCGCCGCCGGTCACCGCAAGCCCGACACGACCCTTGAAAGCCACAAACTCTCCCATATCCCCAGATTCACCCCGTGCGCCGTGAATCTATCCGAGAATGAGAGACGTCCCAAAAGCCGCAGAAGTTCGCTGCTGTCGCAAGAAAGATCAGGACGGGTCAGGCCGTGACCGCGTTCACCTGGTGGAGGCAGCGGCGGAAGCCCCAGACCGACACCGCCACCGCCGCCGCGCCCAGCGCGGCGACCAGGCCGGTGCGCACCCACAGGTACACGCCGATCGACTGGTGGAACAGCATCCAGAGGCTGACGGTGGCGTTGACGAAGAAGACCAGCGCCCACAGCAGCGAGATGCGCCGGAAGAAACGCCGGACGCGGGCGTGCCGCAGGAACGCCTCGGGCATCGGCACCATGTCGGTGGCCACCTTCTGGGCGAGCGGCCGGCCGAGCGGCACCGAGGCCAGGAACGAGACCGCCACCATCAGCGTGCCGAGGGTCGGCTGGAGGAAGTAGAGGACCGCGCTGTGGGTGAACGCCGCCAGCCCGGCGCGGGCCGTGACGCCGAGCCCGGCCAGCAGCAGCATCGCCGACACCCCGTGCCCGCGCAGCCAGCGCCAGGCGATGCCGCCGTAGACCCAGGCGACGGCGGCGACCAGCGCGCCGTTCAGGCCGAGCAGCGCGAACGCGGCGTAGAAGACCGCGACCGGGGCGATGACGCCCTCGACGAAGCGGGGCAGCGCGTGCCGGAGCATGGCCGTCAGCCGGGGCAGTTCGAACGCGCCGTGCCCCGCGCGGTCGGCGGGGACGGCGGCGGGAACCGCCGCGGGCGTGGTGACGGTCAGGCCGGCGGGCGTGCCCGCGGGCATGGTGACGAGCGTGGTGGAGGGTGATTGCATCGAGCGCTGTGCCCCCGCGTCGGTGCTTCGGCGGCCGCGCCGCCCCGGAGAGGTCAGGACCCGCCCCACGGTACGTCATGATCTGCCCTCTTCCCGCCGGTTCGGCGAGGTCTCCCGCGCCACCCCCCTTGACCTTATTAGATCCATTGTTAATAGTTCGGGGGACGACGGGTCTCGACGAGGAGGCGCACATGAGCCAGGCCCACCCCCCGGAGCCGGGCGACCCCGGGTCGCCCCAGGACATGCTCAACGCCGTCGGCACGCCGGGCGAGCTGCGGCAGCTGCTGAACGCCGAGGGCGTCGACGACAAGGTCATCGAACAGTTCGTCGCCGGGATCGGGGTGGACCCCGTCCTCGACCGGATCTTCGGCCTGATGGGGACCCGGCTGGTGCCCGGGAAGGCGGGCGGGGACGGGGGCGTCGTCCAGTGGGAGATCAAGACGCCCGAGGACGGGAGGACCTACCAGCTGGTGATCGCCGACGGCAGGGCCAAGGGCCGCCGGGGCGCGCCCGACAAGCCCCGGGTCACCCTCCGGATGTCGCTGCCCAACCTGCTGCGGCTGTGCGCGGGCGAGCTGAACGGCGTCACCGCCGTCATGACCGGCAAGATCAAGATCTCCGGCGACATGATGTTCGCCGCCAAAATGCAAAGCTGGTTCGACTACAGCTGAGAGGACGAGGACGGCCGTCCCCGCCGGGGGGCGGGCCGTCCTCGCCGCGTCCACGGCCGAGCGATCTTGATTCCGGCGATCTCCGCAAACATGCGACTACAAACAGATACTGATTGATTACGCACGGGGATGATCGAGGTGGTCCTATCCGGACATCGAAGGAGGAACCATGATCAAGACCCTCGGTCGCATGGCGGCCGTCGCAGCCCTGGCCACCGTGAGCGTGGCGCCGCTGGCGGGCACGGCCACGGCCCAGGCGCCGGAGCGCGCCACGGTCGCCCAGGCTTCCGCCGCGTCGCATCCCTGCTGGAAGTACTGGTACCACCCCTACTGCCACCCTCACCATCACGGTCTCCTCGATCTCCATCTCGGGCTGCTGTAGAGACGGGGACCGCGACCGCGGTGACGACGGCCCGCCCCTTTCGGACAGGGGCGGGCCGTCGCCCGTGTCCGGAAGGGACGGGTGAGAGCGGTCAGGACCCGTCCGGCCGCGGCCGGTCGCCGGGCGGCGCGGGCCAGGCGTCCCGCGACGCCGTGTAGATCGCGCGCAGCGTCACCGCCACCGAGGGCCGCCGCACGCTCGCGGCCCGGGTCACGGCGTACACCTCGCGTGCCAGGGTGCAGCCGGGGATGGCGCGCACCACCAGGCCGTGGTCACCGGCGGCCAACGCCAGCGCGGGCACGGCCGTGATGCCGATGCCGCGCGCCACCAGGCTGAGGATGGTGTGCAGGCCCTCGAACTCCCACGGCATGTTCCGCGCCCCGCCGACGGTCTCCAGCAGGCGTTCCACCGCCTGCCGGGAGGACTCGCCCGGCGGGGCCGCCATCCACGGCTCGTCCCGCAGCTCGCGCAGGTCCACCGGCCGCTCCGGGTCGGCCAGCCGGTGGTCCCCGGGGACCACCAGCACCACCGGGTCGCGGCGCAGCCGGAACAGCTCCAGCGTCGCCGGGATCCTCTCCGGCAGGTTCCCCGACCAGTCGTCGACCAGCGCGATGTCCACCTCGCCGCCGCTGACCTGCCGGATCCCGTCGCCGGGACGGGTCTGCCGCAGCACGAACGTCAGCTCCGGGTGGTCGGCCAGGCTCTGCACCAGCGCCGGGGCGAACGCCACCGCGGCGGTCGGGAACGCGGTCACCACCACCCGGCCGCTCGGCATGTCGGCCTGCGCCGACAGCTCGGCCTCGGCCGCCTCCACCAGGGTGAGGATCTCCTCGGCGCGGTCGACCAGGCGGCGTCCGGCGTCGGTGAGCTCGGCGCTGCGGGCCGTGCGGTCCAGCAGCGGCACCCCGGCCTCCCGTTCCAGCGCCGCCAGCTGCTGGGACACCGCCGAGGGCGTGTAGCCCAGCGCGGACGCCGTGGCGGCGATGCTCCCCCGGCGGGCGAACTCGCACAGTAAACGCAGCCGACGCACCTCAAGCATAAGAACAGCTTACGGTCGGCATCGATCAGACTCGCTTGTGATGATGCTTCTGCGGGGTAAAGCATGGAGCGAACCCGGCCGGGTCACTGACGGAATCGCCGTCGCCACCCAAAGTCATAAGCCGCGGCGTCGTCCTCGTACGGCGCCGTTCGTCCCAGGAGCGTTCCATGCCCATCGACCCGCGTCCGGTTCCCCTGTCGCCCACTCTCGCCGTGAACGAGGCCATCGTCCGCAAGCGAAGAGAGGGGGTCCCCGTGCTCCCGCTCGGCTTCGGGGAGGCGGGTGTTCCCATCCATCCGGCCCTGGTCCGCAAGCTGTCCGCCGCCGCCGGCCGGGGCGCCTACGGCCCGGTGGCCGGTTCCGCCGCCCTGCGCGCCGCCGCCGCCGGGTACTGGAGCCGCCGCGGCCTGCCGACCGATCCCGAGACCGTGGTCTGCGGCCCGGGAAGCAAGGCGCTGCTGTTCGGCCTGCTGATGGCGGTCGGCGGGCGGGTCGCCGTCCCCTCCCCCTCCTGGGTGAGCTACGCGGCCCAGGCGACGCTGGCCGGCCACGCGCCGGCGCTGGTGGCCACGCCGCCGGGCGAGGGCGGCGTCCCCAGCGCCGCGCTGCTGGCCGACGCGGTCGTGCGGGCCCGCGCCGAGGGCCGTCCCATCCGGGCCGTGGTGGTGACGCTTCCGGACAACCCGACCGGCACCCTGGCGTCGGAGGAGACCGTCCGCAAGCTGTGCGGGGTCGCCCGCGACCACGACCTGCTGATCATCTCGGACGAGATCTACGGCGACCTGGTGCACGACCCGGCCCGCCGGGTCTTCTCCCCGGCCCGGGTGGCCCCCGAGCGCACCGTCGTCACCACCGCGCTGAGCAAGCACCTGGCGGCGGGCGGCTGGCGGCTGGGGGTGGCGCGGCTGCCGGAGGGGCCGTTCGGGCGGGCGCTGCGCGCCAGCCTGGTCGGGCTGGCCAGCGAGATCTGGTCGGCGTCCCCGGCCCCGATGCAGCACGCCGCCGCCTACGCCTTCGGCGAGCCCCCGGAGCTGGTCGCGCACGTGGAGCGCAGCCGCCGTCTGCACGCGGCCGTCACCGGCGCGGTCGCCGACCGGTTCGCCGCGGCGGGCGCGCGGGTGCGGCGGCCGGAGGCGGCGTTCTACGTCTACCCGGACCTGGAGCCGCTGCGGGACCGGCTGCGGGCGGCGCACGGCGTCACGACCGGCGCGGAGCTGACCGGGCTGCTGCTGGAACGTTACGGGGTCGGCGTGCTGCCCGCCTCGGCGTTCGGCGAGGCGGACGGCGTCCTGCGCGTGCGCGTCGCGCCGACGATGCTGTACGGGGACGACGACGACCGGCGGCTGGAGGCCCTGGACTCCCCCGACCCGGTGTCGCTGCCGTGGATCGCCGGGGCGCTGGACCGCCTGTCGGGGGTCCTGACCGACCTGGCCGCCCCGGCGCCGGGGGAGGCGTGTGGGGTGACTCACCGGACCGGATCCGGCCACTCCCCCGTCGCGGCGGCGGCGTCCTGACGGTAATGCGCTGAGCGCCGCCCGCCGACGCGAAAGGCTCCGGCCGGTTTTCCACCGGCCGGAGCCTCATTCCGCGGGAAGCGGAGGAATCGCTTTCCCGGCCGGTTCGCCGGCCGTTCGAGCCGTAGCCGGGAGTCGAACCCGGTTGTACAGGTTGGAAGCCTGTCGCCTCACCGCCAAGGCCTCTACGGCGTGGACCCGCAGGGACTCGAACCCTGATCCTCTCCTTGCAAGGGAGAGATGTTCCCCTTCACACCACAAGCCCGTCGTGTCCTCGCAGGAGTGGCAGGAATCGAACCTGCATTCCGCTGGTTTTGGAGACCAGCCGCCTATCCAGTGTGGCTCACTCCTTCGGCCCGAGTGCTTTTCCCGTAGGCCCTTTCGCCTTTCTTCGACGCCTCCCAGGATGCGCCGGTTCATGATCGGCCGCAACGTTTTTTCCGGTGGCCCCGCGTCACCCCCGCGGCACACCGCGTTCCCGCCCGTGACCGGGGGCGGGACGACCTCGGCGACTTCCGCCCAACCTGCGTTAAGCGTGGTGTAGGGTCCAACGTCGCACGGGCAAACGTCACAAAGCACCCGAGTGCCGACCAAGGGAGGTCGTGTCACGCTTCCCCGTGGTAAACCCAGAACAACGTCGCGACATCCGACGTGACCGTTACGGAAGAAGGCTAGGGGGCCCGCCATGAGGCACGCACGGGACGGGGCTGCCGCGGCCATGAACGCCGCCTCCCGGATCCTCGTCGCCCGCGGTAAGCACGAGCCTCAGGAGCTCGACAACCCGGACGTGGCCTGGGGGCAGCGCGCCCGTGACGGGGTGTGGGTCCCCACCAAGGACGGCCAGCGCATCCACGTCGGCATCGACGTCGCCGCCGGGGACACCGTCCACCAGGTGCTGCGGCCGACGCTGCGCGTGCTGGTGGGGGTGGACGTCGACACCGACATCGTCGCCCAGACCACCGCCAGCGGCATCCGGCTGCTGACCGTGGTGCACGGCCCGGACGCGCCGACGGAGTTCCGCTTCCCGGTCTCGCTGGCCGACGGGCTGGCGCTGGAGGCGATGCCGTCGGGCGGCTACGACGTGGTGCACCTGCGGTACGGGGCGACGGTCGGCCGGTTCTACAACCCCTGGGCGTGCGACTCGATGTTCCGCCAGGTGAAGGCGGACTACGCCCTGGAGGGGCAGACGGTCGTCATGCGGGTCCAGCACGAGGGCGCCTACTACCCCGTGGTGGCCGACCCGCACTACTCGCGCTGATCGCCTTCCCGCGCCCCGCGGTCACGTCAGGGGCCGGACGAGCGACACCGGGCCCGCGAGGTCCAGCTCCCTGCCGATGGCCTGGTAGGTGTCACCGTCGATGCGTCCCTTCCCGTAGAGCTCCTTGAGCTTGGCGCGCTCGGCCTCGGCGAGGGCGGCGCGCACGCGCCGGCCGCCGGGCGGCTCGCCCTCCGCGTTCTCCTCGTCCTTGAAGTAACGCAGGCGTTCCAGCCGGAGTTCCATCATCTGGCGGAACGCCTCGGCGGTGCGTTCGTCCACCTCGGCGGCGTCGGCCATCGCGTCCAGCCGCTCCAGCGCGGCCCGCACCATGTCCTCGCGGGCCGACATCGCCGCGACGCGGCGGCGGTCGCCGGCCTCCAGCAGGCCGAGGCGGCGCAGCAGCAGCGGCAGGGGCGGGGCCTGCCCGACCAGCGTGGCCAGCACGACCAGGGCGGCCAGCAGCACCAGCACGTCGCGGCCGGGTCCGGCGTCGCGGGGCAGCGACAGGGCGATCGCCAGCGTGATCGCGCCGCGCATCCCGGCCAGGCCCATCACGGTGCGCTCCCGGAACCCCAGGCCGCGCAGGTGGCGGCCGCCGGGCAGCAGCACCAGCAGCGGCCCGTGCCCCCACTGCCACAGCAGCCGGACCCCGACGGCCACGCCCGTGACGGCCAGGGCGGTCAGCAGCACGGTGCCCCAGGTGTAGGCGCCGAGGTCGCGCAGCACCTCCCGGATCTCCAGGCCCAGCAGCACGAACAGCGCCGACTCCAGCAGGAAGATCAGGATGCGCCAGAACAGCCGCCCGGCCACCCGGGAGGCGGGCTGCAGCACGCCCTCGCCGCGGGTGCCGAGGTAGAAGCCGGTCACGACGGTGGCCAGCACGCCCGAGGCCCCCAGGTTCTCGGCGGGCACGTAGGCCGCGTAGGGGATGATCAGCGAGACGATGACCTGGCTCATGGGGTCGGAGACCCGGCGCCGGACCCGGCGGGCCACCACGGCGACCAGCAGGCCGTAGACCACGCCGCCGACCACGACCTGCACGGCCCGCAGCACGCCGTGGCCGGGGCTGAACCCGCCGGTCATCGCCTCGACGGCCAGCCCGAACACCGTCAGCGCCACCCCGTCGTTGATGAGGCTCTCGCCCTCCAGGATGGTGACCATGCGGCGCGGCGCGCCCAGGCGCTTCAGCACCGAGGTGGCGGCGACCGCGTCGGTCGGGGCGACGGCCGCGCCGAACGCGATGGCGGCGGCCCAGCCGACCGAGGGCAGCAGCGCGTAGGCGGTCCCGGCGACCGCCAGGGTCGTCACCGCGGTCAGCCCGAACGCCATCGCGAAGATCGGCACCGCGTCCGCGCGGGCCTCGCGCGGGGAGGTGAAGAACGCCGCGTGGTAGATCAGCGGCGGCAGGAAGCCCAGCAGCACCAGGTCCGGCGAGATCTCCACCGCGGGCAGCGCGGGCACGAACCCGGCGGCCATGCCGAGCACGACCAGCCAGATGGCGTCGGGAACGCCGCCCCGCGCGGCCAGCGTCCGGGCGAGCAGCACCACCACCGCGACCACCAGCAGGACGACGAACAGGCGTTCAGGCTCCACCCCATGATCGTTTCCAGCCGGACCGGGGGGTACACGCGGCGGCTCGGGCCGCCGTAGGGTGAGAGGTGGTCCGCGCGAGACTGGAGCCACCTGTGATCTTCACGCATGACACCGAGTACGCGCTCGGCACCGTCGTCGATCTGATCAACACCGGCCCCGCCGCGGCGGGGACCGAACTGCTCGGCGACCTGGCGGCGCTGCGGGCGTTCGTGCACCGCAACCGGTTCAGCGACGTGGGCGACCTGACCGAGGCGGACCTGGCGCGGGTGCGCGGGCTGCGCGAGCGGTTCCACGCGGTGTTCCGGGCCGAGGACGTGCCGGCCGCCGTCCGGCTGATCAACGAGGTCGTCGCCGAGGTCCGCGCCCGGCCCCACCTGACCGACCACGACGGCTACGACTGGCACGTGCACTTCTTCGCGCCGGGCGCGCCGATGGGCGAGCACCTGGCGGCCGACTGCGGGATGGCGCTGGCCTACGTGGTGTCGGCCGGGGAGCTGGACCGGCTGCGCACCTGCGCCGCCCCGGACTGCGAACGGGTGCTGGTGGACCTGTCGCGCAACCGGTGCCGCCGGTACTGCGACAGCCGCACCTGCGGCAACCGCATGCATGTGGCGGCCTACCGGGCGCGCCGCCGTGAGGCCGAGCCGAAGACGGTCGGCTCCACCGAGCACTGAGCCCGGACACCGCCTCCGACTCCGGGTCTGATCACCGGGGAAGGCCGGAACAGAAGCAAATTCGGTGGAAAGTCGCCCCTGTCTCGTCAGTGGCGCTCCAGGGTCGCTAACCTCATGGTTCACGCTCGTCGTGGTCCGCCCCGCCGAGCCGCCACGTCTGACCTATTTCAGCCTTGGAGGATCCGCTGTCCAGGCGAGCACTCATCACCGGCATCACCGGGCAGGACGGCTCTTACCTCGCCGAGCATCTGCTCGCCGAGGGGTATGAGGTCTGGGGCCTGGTACGGGGTCAGGCCAATCCGCACGTGTCGCGGCTGCGCAAGCACATCGGCGACGTTCGGATCACCACCGGTGACCTGCTGGACCAGGGCAGCCTGATCTCGGCGGTGGAGCGGGTGCGGCCCGACGAGGTCTACAACCTCGGGGCGATCTCCTATGTGCCGATGTCGTGGCAGCAGGCGGAGCTGACCGCCGAGGTCACCGGCATGGGCGTGCTGCGGATGCTGGAGGCGATCCGCGTGGTGTCGGGCATCAGCCAGTCGCGCACGCCGGGCGGCGAGCAGATCCGCTTCTACCAGGCCTCCTCGTCGGAGATGTTCGGGATGGTCCGGGAGACCCCGCAGAACGAGCGGACCCCGTTCCACCCGCGCAGCCCCTACGGCGTCGCCAAGACCTACGGGCACTACATCACCCAGAACTACCGCGAGTCCTACGGGATGTTCGCGGTCAGCGGGATCCTGTTCAACCACGAGTCGCCCCGCCGGGGCGCGGAGTTCGTCACCCGCAAGGTGACGCTCGGCGCGGCCCGCATCAAGCTGGGGCTGGCCTCCGAGCTGCGGATGGGCAACCTGGAGGCCCGCCGCGACTGGGGCTACGCCGGGGACTACGCGCGCGCCATGCGGATGATGCTGGCGCAGGAGGCGCCCGAGGACTACGTCATCGGCACCGGCAAGATCCACTCGGTGCGGGACCTGGTGGAGTTCGCCTTCCGCACCGTGGGCCTCGACTGGCAGGACCACGTGGTGCTGGACGACCGCTACACCCGGCCCGCCGAGGTGGACCTGCTGTGCGCCGACCCCAAGAAGGCGCGCGAGCAGCTCGGGTGGGAGCCGCGCGTCACCTTCGAGGAGCTGGTGACGATGATGGTCGAGTCGGACCTGAGGCTGCTCAGCGGGTCGGCGCGGCCGGAGGGCGAGCCGTTCAGTCCCGACCACTGGTGAACGGCCGGGGGCGTGCGATCATGCTGTCATGGCTACATGTGACCATGTGAAGGACCTCCCCGACGCCGCCCCGGAACCGCGCACGCCGCAGGGTTGCGAGGAGTGCCTTCGGGACGGCACCCGCTGGGTGCACCTGCGGTTGTGCCTGACATGCGGGCACGTGGGGTGCTGTGACTCCTCGCCGCAGCGGCACGCCACCCGCCACTTCCACGACAGCCGCCGGGAGGATCCCGCGCACGCGGTCGTCCGGTCGTTCGAGCCGGGCGAGGACTGGCGCTGGTGCTTCGTCGACGAAATGATCGTCTGATGGCCCAGGTGCGGCTGGGCACCCCCGCCGGCCGGTGGATCCTGCTGGCCACCGTGCTGGGCTCCAGCGTGGCGATGCTCGACGCGACCGTGGTGAACGTGGCGCTGCCGAGGCTGGCCGACGAGCTGGGCGCCGACATGGCCGGGTTGCAGTGGACGGTCAACGCCTACACGCTGGCGCTGGCCGGGCTGATCCTCCTCGGCGGCGCGCTGGGCGACCGGTACGGGCGGCGCCGGGTGTTCGTGATCGGCGTGGTGTGGTTCGCGGTGGCGTCGCTGCTGTGCGGGCTGGCGCAGAACGTGCCGATGCTGGTGGCGGCCCGCGCGTTGCAGGGCGTGGGCGGGGCGCTGCTGACCCCCGGCTCACTGGCGATCATCCAGGCGTCGTTCGCGCCCGACGACCGGCCGCGCGCGGTCGGGGCCTGGTCGGGGCTGGGCGGCGTGGCGGGCGCGATCGGGCCGTTCGCCGGGGGCTGGCTGGTGGAGGCGGCGGGCTGGCGCTGGGTGTTCCTGCTGAACCTGCCGCTGGCGGCGGTGGTGGTGCTGGTGGCGGTGCGGCACGTGCCCGAGAGCGTCGATCCCGGTACGCACGGCCGGTTCGACGTGCTGGGGGCGGTGCTGGCGGCGGCCACGCTGGCCGGGACGACCTACGCGCTCACCGAGGGGCCCGCGAGCGGGTTCGGCGCGGCCGTGGCGGCGGCGACGGCCGTGGGGCTGCTGTCGGCGGTGGCGTTCTGGTGGGTGGAACGGTCCCGGGGCCGCGCGGACGGAACGCGTGACCGGGCGCGCGCGGACGGCCGGGAGATCCCGCCGATGCTGCCGCTGGGCCTGTTCGGGTCGCGGCAGTTCTCGGCGGTCAACGCGGTGACGTTCCTGGTCTACGGCGGCATGAGCGTGATGTTCTTCCTGCTGGTGCTGGACCTCCAGGTCGTGGCCGGGTTCTCGCCGGTCGCGGCCGGCACGGCGCTGCTGCCGGTGACGGTGCTGATGCTGCTGCTGTCGTCGCGCGCCGGGGCGCTGGCGCAGCGGATCGGGCCCCGGCGTCCGATGGCGGTGGGGCTGCTGGTCGCGGCGGCCGGGATGCTGATGGCGAGCCGGTTCGGGCCCGAGACCTCCTACGTGCGGGACGTGCTGCCCGCGGCGGTCGTGTTCGGGCTGGGCCTGTCGGCGATGGTCGCGCCGCTGACCGCGACGGTGCTGGCGTCGGCCGACGAGCGGCACGCCGGGATCGCCAGCGGCGTCAACAACGCGGTCGCGCGGGCGGCGGGCCTGCTGGCGGTCGCGGCGGTCCCGCCGCTGGCGGGGCTGACCGGCGACGCCTACCGGGATCCCGGGCGGTTCGCCGACGGCTACCAGGCGGCGTTGACGGTGTGCGCGGTGCTGCTGGTGGCGGGGGCGGCGCTGACGTTCGCCGCCGTGCGCGACGACGTGCTGCGCGCCGCCCCCGCCGCGAAGGAGCCGCAGTGCCGTAGTCACTGCGCGGTCGGGGCCCCGCCGTTGGAGCCCGCCCGGGCTAGCGCGCCCGGAGGGGCGCCGCCGACGGGTGCGTCCAGTCCCCGTCCAGCGGGGTGACCGAGACGTAGTCCTGGGCGAGGGCGGTGGTGTCGGCGTTGCGGACCGGCTCGGGCTCGGTGGAGAGCCGCCCGCCGATCACGTACTGCCCGTCGCCCGCCGGGGTGTAGGTCAGGGTGAACTGCGCGGTCCTGCCGAGGCGGGTGTGCCTGGTGCCCCTGGGCCCCGCCTCGGTGATCGGGTAGTTGACGTTCAGGGCGGTGCCGGGCGGCAGCACCGCCCGCCCGTCGGACGCGCGCCGCAGTCTGGCGATGAGGTCGGCGGTGTACCGCGCGGTGGCCGGGAACGTCCGGAGCGTCGCCTCGTTCCCGGCCCTCGGGTCGTACTCGGTGCTGACGGCGATGGCGGGGATCCCGCGTTCCAGCGCGGTGATCGCCGCGCCGACGGTGCCGGAGTGGTTGGCGACCGTGCCGGTGTTCTGGCCGAAGTTGGTGCCCGACACCACCAGGTCGGGCGCGCGGTCGGCGAACACCACGGCCAGGGCGAAGTAGACGCTGTCGGCGGGGGTGCCGCCGACCGACCAGACGCCGGGCGACTCCTGCCGGGCGGCCAGCCGCGCGCCGAGGGTGGCGGTGATCGCGGCGCTCCGGCCGGACTGGTCGGTGGCGGGCGCGACGACGGTGACCCGGTGCCCGGCGTCGGTGAGGGCCTGCCGGACGGCGGCCAGGCCGGGCGCCTGGTAGCCGTCGTCGTTGGTGAGCAGGATGTTCAGCGGGGCGGGGGCGCGGTGCCGGGGCGCGGCCGTCCCGGCGGACGCGGTCTCGGCGGAGGCGGTGGCGGGCGCGGTGGCGGGCGCGGCCAGGGCGAGGGCGGGCAGCGCGGCCAGGGCCAGGATGGTCCGGGGGCGGGGGCCGGCTCGTGTCATGGGACACCTCACGGGGGCTGGGTCCGGCGGCCGGTGGGGACCGGTGCGCCGGGCCGGTGAGCGTTGCCTGCAAATCTCCGGGCCTATTCCGGCTATGTCCAAGACCGGATCGGTTCGTTGTCATACGGTCAGGGCATGAATCTGCGGCAGCTCCGCTACGTCGTGGCCACCGCCGACCACGGCACGATGACATCGGCGGCCCAGGCGCTGTACGTCGCCCAGCCCGCGCTGTCGCGGGCCGTCCGCGAGCTGGAACGCGAGCTCGGTGTGGAGCTGTTCGCCCGTTCGGGGCGGGGCGTGGTGCTCACCGCGGTCGGCGAGCAGGTCGTCCGCCAGGCGCGGGTGGCGCTGGACGCGGTCGACGCGATCGAGGGCCTGTCGGTGGCGCGGGCCAACGGCCGCGGCGGTGAGCTGCGCATCGCCACCACCTCCTCCCTGGAGCCGGAGCTCACCGGCCGGCTCATCCCCCGCTTCGCCCGCGACCAGCCCGCGGTGCGGGTGCGGGTGGTGCGCTGCGACGGCCGCGACCACGTCGCCGCCGCGCTGCGCGCGGGCCGCGCCGACCTGGCGCTGACCGACCTGCCGGTGCCCGGCGACCTGGCGGCCCACCCCTTCGAGCAGCGCGAGGTCGTGCTGATCTCGCCGCCGGCGCTGAAGCTGCGCGACCCGGTGCCGCTGACGGCGCTGGACGGGATGCGGCTGGTGCTGCCGGCGCGCGGCAGCGCCCGCCGCGCCGAGATCGACGCGATGCTGGACCGGGTCGGGGCGCGGGTGGTCCCGGCGGTGGAGTCCGACGAGCGCGGCTCCTGGCTGGGCTGGGTGCGCGCCGGGATGGGCTCGCTGGTGTGGTACCGCAACCAGATCGACGACGCCGAGGGGCTGGTGGTGCGGTCGTTCATGCCGCCGATCACCCGGATGATCGGGCTGGTGCACCCGCACCGGCATCTGCCTCCGGTGGCGCGCGACTTCCTGGCGTTCGCCAAGGAGACGGCCCGGGAGACGCGGGAACGCAAACCGCACTGAACGCCCCGCTCCGTCCATCTGCCATGATCGGCGTTGTGGGAGCGACACACGCGTTGTGGCTGTTGGCGGTACCCGTCTGCGCGCTGGGGGTGGCCGCGCTGGCCCGCCGGTACGCGCTCTCGACACCGCTGGCGCTGGTGGTCGCCGGACTGCTGGTGTCCCTGGTGCCGGGGGTGCCGGAGTTCAGGCTCGACCCCGAGTTCGTGCTGTTCGTGTTCCTGCCGCCGCTGCTGTTCTCGGCGGCGTGGCAGAGCTCCTACTACGACCTGCGGGAGAACCGCCGGCCGATCGGGCTGCTGTCGGTCGGGCTGGTGCTGTTCACCACCCTGGCGGTCGGGTACACGGCGCACCTGCTGGTCCCGGACCTGCCGCTGGCGGCGGCGCTGGCGCTGGGCGCGATCGTGGCGCCGCCGGACGCGGTCGCCGCCGTCAGCGTCGCCCAGCGCCTGGGGCTGCCCCGGCGGGTGGTGACGATCCTGGTCGGCGAGAGCCTGTTCAACGACGCCACCGCGCTGACGGCGTTCCGGGTGGCGCTGGCGGCGGCGGTCGGCGCGGGCTTCACCCTGGCCGACGGGATGGGGCGGTTCCTGTTCGCGGCCGGGGTCGGCGCGGCGGTGGGGCTACTGCTGGGGCCGCCGCTGCACTGGCTGCGGACCCGGCTGAACGACCCGCTGGTGGAGAACTCGGTGGTGGTCGTGGCTCCGTTCGCCGCGTACCTGACGGCCGAGGCGGTGCACGCCTCCGGAGTGATCGCGGTGGTGGTGAGCGGGCTGTACCTGGGACACCGCTTCACCGAGTCGCCCGCGGTGAGCCGGCTGATCGGCCACTCCTTCTGGAAGGTCATGGTCTTCCTGCTGGAGTCGGTGGTGTTCCTGCTGATCGGGCTCCAGCTTCCGTCGGTGCTGGAGGGACTGTCCGGGTACGGGTGGGGCTCGCTGACCTGGTGGGCGCTGGCGGTGTTCGCGGTGACGGTCGTCGCCCGGTTCGTGTGGGTGTTCACGGGATACCTGCCGTTCCGGCTGACGCCCGCGGGGCGCCGCCGTCCCCGGACGCTCGACTGGCGCGCCAAGGTCGTGGTGTCGTGGGCGGGCATGCGCGGGGTGGTGTCGCTGGCGGCGGCGTTCGCGGTGCCGGCCACCGTCGCGGGCGGCGCGCCGTTCCCCGGCCGCGACCTGATCGTCTTCCTGACGTTCACCACGGTGCTGGGCACCCTGCTGGTGCAGGGGCTGACGTTCCCGCCGCTGATCCGGTGGCTGGGCGTGGCCGCCGAGCGGGAGCGCTACGAGGACAGCGTGGCCGAGGCGGGCGCCCAGCACGCCGCCGCCAACGCGGCGATGGCGCGGCTGGAGGAGCTGGCCGCCGACACCGGCGACATGCTGGACCCGACGGTGGTGGAGCGGCTGCGGGCGATGGCCGAGCACCGGCAGATGCGGGCGTGGGAACGGCTGGGCGGTGGCACCGGCCCGGAGGGCGAGGAGGTGCCGACCGCCGTCTACCGGCGGCTGCGCCGGGAGATGCTGGCCGCCGAACGCGCGACGCTGGTGCGGATGCGGAACGAGCGCCGCATCGACGACGAGGTCCTCCAGCGGATGCTGCACGAACTGGACCTGGAGGAGGCCGCGCTCAACCGCGACTGACCCGTGTTCCCGGGCCCCGGGCGGGGGTGAACAGCTCCCCCAGCAGGTCGGCGGCCTGCGCCGGGGCGCGCGCCTCCAGGTGCACCGCCGGGCCGTCCAGATGGAGCCGGAAGTCGAAGAACGGGCAGCACCGCTGCTCGTCGGCGGCGAGCGCGGCCAGTGCGGCGACGCGGTCGGCGGGCAGGGTGACCCGCACGCCCCCGTCGATCTCCCGCGGCTCGGCGCCGTCCAGAATCTGCCGCCACCGGCCGACCCGCTCGGCCACCGCCTCGCCGGTCAGCGAGCAGGCCACCGGGACACCGCGCCACCGATCCCCCTGCTCCTCCGGGGCGAGGAGGCCGCACCGCGGGTCGCACCGGCCCGAGCGGTCGGGCAGGGCGTCCAGGTGGGCCAGCGCCCGCCGCAGCGAGGCGGTGAAGGCCGCCAGTTCGGCGATGCGGGCCTCGGCCTCGCCCAGCCGGGCGGCCACGCGCGGCCGCAGGTCGGCCTTGACGTCCGCGCAGGCGCCGGTGGCCCACACCCGCAGCAGCTCGGCGATCTCCTCCAGGGGCAGCCCCAGTCGCTTGGCCTCGCGGATGAACGCCAGCCGCTCCACCGCGTCCCGGCCGTAGAGGCGGTACCCCGACGGGGAGCGCTCGGCCGGGAGCAGTCCCGCGGTGTCGTAGAAGCGCAGCGTGGTGGCCGGGACACCGGTCCGTTCGGCGAGCTGGGAGATCCGCATACCGTCCATACCCCCGACGGTAGGCCTTCGACCCGGCTCGAAGGTCAAGCCCGCGGGCCGTCCCGCCGGCGGGGGTTCGCGGCGGTCAGTTCCCGTTCAGCGGCTTGTCCGGGAGCTCGACGGCGTAGGACTCCTTCACCACGTCCAGGTGGTGCCACGACTCGCGGACGGTCGCGCCGGGGATGGCGCGGATGGCGTCCAGCACCGCGACCAGCTCGGCGCGGGAGGCCGCCTCGGCCTGCCCGACGATGTCGTAGCGGCCGAACCCGGTCGCCAGGTAGCGCACGCCCTCCTGCTCGGCGACGGCCTCGGCGACCCGGCGCAGTCCCCCGGTCACCACCAGCCCGAACCCGCCCAGCTCGGCGGCGCCGAGGGCGTGCGGGTCGGCCAGGCCGGTGACCTGGATGACCCCCGAGCGCATCAGCCGCACCACCCGGGCGCGGGTCGCGGCCTGCGACAGCCCGATGATCTGCGCGAGCCTGGTGTAGGGGGCGCGGCCGTCGCGCTGCAGCTCCTGCAGCAGCCGCCAGTCGATGTCGTCGAGGGTGATGTCGCCCAGTTCGCGCACCACCGCGTGGGTGTCGCGCACCGTCGACACCGAGCGGAACACCTCGGCCGACCGCACGCCGGGCACCGACCGGATCTGGTCGATCTCGGCGGCCAGGGCGGCGTCGTCGCGGGTGCGGACCTGGACGACCAGGTCCTGGGGTCCGGCGGTGAGCGCGGTGAAGCTGACGGCGGGGCGCTCGGCGATGGCGGCGGCGACCTCGCGGGCCGACCCGGTGACCGTGACCGACACGTGCCCCACGGCCTCGGCCCCGACGACCGCGGCGTGCACGATGCCCACGACGCGGACGACCCCCGTTTCGAGAAGGTTCTGCACGCGTGCCCGCACTGCCGTGCGGGAAAGCCCGACCCGGTCGGCGAGGGCCTGGAAGGTGGCCCTGCCATCCCGCTGGAGCTCGCGGACGAGCACGGCGTCGACCGCATCCAGCACGGCTGTCCTCCTCGACATCCCTTGAAGATCGTTTTGTCGCAACTGCAAGATCATTCCATTTCGGGGCGGTATCCCGTCAAATATTGATCCTGCTCGTGTTCGGCGCGGCGCGCCGCCGTCGAAGCGTCGGCGAAAAGTCCGTTGGGCGCCGAATAGGGGGCCCTGCCACGCGGTGCGGGAACGCAACGCGCACGCCCCTGCCCCCGGGGCGGATCGGGGCCCGCGGGGCATCGGCGGCGAGGGGGGTGGCGATGGTCACTCCGGCCGCGCCCGCACGGGCGCGGAAAGGCAGCCTTCACCGGGCCTGCCAGCGTGACCTGCATGCGCGTCTCCCCGGTGTTCTGCTGTGCCGCCTCTACGGGCGCACGTCCGTCCGCGCGAGGCACATGTAAGAAAAGTGCATCGGGGGCGCTGCGACGTCAAGAGGTAACTTTACAGAGAGCCAACCCTGCCGTGGCCATCGATTCCGCCGCTCGGCGGGGTCGCGCAGGTCAGCGACGTCCGCCGGCCGCGACCGTTCGATCTTCGTAGCGGTGCGTGCTTGGTCACAGCACCCTGGGGTATGGCTCACAATGTACGGTGGCCCAGCCACTCCTGATCGCGATTGGTGTGTAAGACAGCCGTGCGACTGCTGAATGGTGAGCACAACGCTCACGACCTCACCTACAACGACGTCTTCATGGTCCCCAACCGCTCCTCGGTCGGGTCCCGCCTGGAGGTCGACCTGGCCACCTTCGACGGCAGCGGGACGACCGTCCCGCTCGTCGTCGCGAACATGACGGCGGTGTCGGGCCGCCGCATGGCCGAGACGATCGCGCGGCGCGGCGGCATCGCCGTCATCCCGCAGGACATCCCGGTCGACGTGGTGTCCGACGTCATCGGCTGGGTGAAGCAGCGTGACCTGGTCGTCGACACCCCGATCACCCTGGCGCCCACCTCCACCGCGGGCGAGGCCCTGGCGCTGCTGCCCAAGCGCGCCCACAACGCCGTGATCGTCGTCGAGGACGACCGACCGGTCGGCGTGGTCACCGAGGCCGACTGCCACGGCGTGGACCGCTTCGCCCAGCTGCGCGACATCATGTCCAGCGACCTGGTGACGCTGCCCGCCGGGGTCGACCCGCGCGAGGCGTTCAACCGGCTGCACGAGCGCGGCCACCGCCTGGCCCCGGTCGTGGACGGCGACGGGCGGCTGGTCGGCGTCCTGACCCGCACCGGCGCGCTGCGCGCCACCCTGTACAAGCCCGCCGTGGACGCCGAGGGCCGGCTGCGCGTCGCCGCGGCGGTCGGCGTGAACGGCGACGTGGCCGGCAAGGCCAAGGCGCTGCTGGAGGCCGGGGCCGACCTGATCGTGGTGGACACCGCGCACGGCCACCAGGAGAAGATGATCAGCGCGCTGGGGGCGGTCCGCGGGCTGGACCCGCAGGTGCCGATCGTGGCCGGCAACGTGGTCACCGCCGAGGGCACCCGCGACCTGATCGAGGCCGGGGCCGACATCGTCAAGGTCGGCGTGGGCCCGGGCGCGATGTGCACCACCCGCATGATGACCGGTGTGGGCCGCCCGCAGTTCTCGGCCGTTCTGGAGTGCGCCGCCGAGGCGCGCCGCCTGGGCCGGCACGTCTGGGCCGACGGCGGGGTGCGCCACCCCCGCGACGTGGCCCTGGCGCTGGCGGCGGGCGCGGCCAACGTGATGGTCGGCTCCTGGTTCGCCGGGACCTACGAGTCGCCCGGCGACCTGCAGCGCGCCGCCGACGGCCGCCTGTACAAGGAGAGCTTCGGCATGGCCTCGGCCCGCGCGGTCCGGCTGCGCACCGCCGAGGACTCGCCGTTCGACCGGGCGCGCAAGGCGCTGTTCGAGGAGGGCATCTCGACCTCCCGGATGTTCCTGGACCCGCAGCGTCCGGGCGTGGAGGACCTGATCGACTCGATCGTGGCGGGACTGCGCTCGTCGTGCACCTACGCGGGCGCGCGCGACCTGGAGGAGTTCCACGACAAGGCCGTGGTCGGCATCCAGGGCTCGGCCGGTTACGCGGAGGGTATGCCGCTGGCCACCAGTTGGTAGCGGAGCCGCACGTTTTCTCCCAGGACGCCGTGGTCGCGCTGTCGGCCGCGGCGTCCGGCCGTCCACCCTTGCCCTCCAGGGGCGACGGTGGGGGCCGCCGCCCCTGAGGGGGGCGGCACATGTACGACGGCGGACCCATCCGCGCGCGCCTGGAAGCACCACGACCGGCCGGGGACGGAACCGGACCCGAGGAACCGGATCTCGACCCGATCCCGCCGTGGTGGGCGCGCTCGCGCCGCTCTCCCGCCCTGCCGCGGCTGGCCGAGGCGCTGGCGCTGACCGCGCTGTCGGTCGTGATGCCGGGCCTGGCGCACCTGCGGGCCGGACGGGTCCGCGCCGGGGCGGCGCTGCTGACCGGGTACGCCCTGACGCTGACCGCCCTCGCCGTCGCCGCCGGGCGCGCCCGGGAACGGCTGCTGGAGCTGCTGGTGAGCCCGGAGTGGCTGGCGGGGCTGATCGCCGGGTGCGCGGTGGCCGCCGTCGCCTGGGTCGCGCTGGTGGCGCGCTCGTACGCGGTGCTGCGCCCGGCCGCGCTCTCGGCGCGGGAGCGGCGGGCGGGCCGGGTCGCGGTGGCGGCGCTGTGCGCGCTGGCGCTGGCGCCGCCGCTGACCGTCGCGCGCTACGGGCAGCTCCAGCGGGACCTGGTCGGCAGCGTCTTCGCCGACGACCCCGCGGCCACCGCCCCCGACGCCGTTCCGGCCGCCCCGCCCGCTCCCCCGGCCGACCCCCTGCGCCGTCTGGAGCGGCTGAACGTCCTGCTGGTGGGCGGGGACGCCGACGTGGGCCGTCCCGGCGTCCGCACCGACAGCATGACGGTGGCCAGCATCGACACCCGCACCGGCGACACCGTCCTGCTGAGCCTGCCGCGCAACCTGCAGAACGTCCCGGTCTGGTCGGGCCGCCGCCGCGTGCCGTTCCCCCGCCGCGAGCTGCTGAACGCCGTCTACCAGCACGGCCTGACCCATCCGGGGCTGGTGGGAGGCGGGGCCCGCAACCCCGGGGCCGAGCTGCTCAAGCGGACCGTGGGCCACATCCTGGGCCGCCGCGTCCACTACTACGCGATGGTCGACATGCGCAGCTTCCGGCAGATCGTCGACGCCGTCGGCGGGGTGCGGGTGTGCGTGGACCGCGCGGTGCCGGTGCCCCGGCAGCAGATCCCCGGCGGGGTGCTGCGGCCCGGCTGCCGCAGGCTGAACGGCCGCGAGGCGCTGTGGTACGGGCGCTCGCGGACCGGCGGCGACGACTACGGCCGGATGGGCCGCCAGAAGTGCCTGATGTGGGAGATCGCCCGGCAGGCCGGCCCCTGGACGGTGCTGCGCAGCTTCCAGCGGCTGTCGCGGGTGTTCCGGTACTCGGTCAACACCGATCTGCCGCGCGGGACGCTGCCGCACCTGGTCGCGCTGTCGGCGAGGATCAGGAACGCGCGGGTCACGAGCCTGCAGTTCGTGCCGCCGCTGGTGTCACCGGCCCGGCCGGACTATCCGGCGATCCGGCGCACGGCGGAGCGAATGATCGAAAACCGGGGGTCGGCCGTGCGTACCCGGGCCCGATTGCATATCCTGAACCAAAGCTGCACCTGACAACACCACAGCTCGTATTCGGTCGACTACCACGCAACCCTTACCCGGTTTTGCGCGTCCATAATGTAGTTCGGAGCCTGAAATCACCGTGCGTGGGGGATCGGAGCGTACATGGCGAGTCGATCGGCCGAGCGTACCCAGGAGGAGAGGGACGCCGACCGCAGCACCAGCGACGACTCCGGGCTGCCCCGCGCGCTGGGGTTGACCCTCGCGTCCGCGCTGGTGTGGGGGGTGGCCCATCTGGCCACCGGCCGCCGGCTCACCGGAGGCCTGCTGCTCGCCCTGTACGCGACGCTGGGCGCGGCCGGAGTGGTCGCCTGGACGGTGTTCCAGGACGACCTGCGGCAGCTGGCGGTCCAGCCGGACTGGATCACCGGGCTCTCGGCCGGGTTCCTGGTGCTGGGCCTGGTCTGGATCACCGTGGTGGTCCGCTCCTACCAGCTGGTCCGGCCGGGCGGGCTGCGGCTGCCGGCCCGCACCGCGGGCGCGGCGGCGGTGGCGGTGCTGTGCTTCGCGGTGGCCGTCCCGGTCTCGTGGGCGGCGCACCGCACCTACCTGTACCAGGACGCGCTGAGCAGCATCTTCCGCGTCGGCGGCGCCAACGGCCGCCAGGTCGACACCCGGGACCCGTGGAACGGGCAGTCGCGCGTGAACGTGCTGCTGCTCGGCGGCGACGCCGCCCGCAACCGGGAGGGCGTGCGCACCGACAGCATGACCCTCGCCAGCGTCGACACCCGCACCGGCGACACCGTCCTGCTGAGCCTGCCGCGCAACCTGGAGAGGTTCCAGATGCCGCCGGGCCCGGCCCGCGACCGGTTCCCCTACGGCTTCACCGGGGACGGACCCGAGACGCCGGGGCTGCTCAACGAGGTGTACCAGTACGCCGAGGACCACCCCGACATCATTCCCGGGGTGCCCAAGAACAGCCGGGGCCCCGAGCTGCTCAAGGCGACGATCAGCGGGATCCTCGGGCAGCGGGTGGACTACTACATCCTGGTCGACATGTTCGGCTTCGCCGACCTCATCGACGCGATGGGCGGGGTGAGGCTGCGCATCCCCGAGCCGATCCCCTACGGCACCGACGGCGGGGTGCTCCAGCCGGGGCACCGGACGCTGAAGGGCAAGGAGGCGCTCTGGTACGGGCGCTCGCGCACCAACAGCGACGACTACACGCGGATGGGCCGCCAGAAGTGCCTGCTGCGGGCGATCGCCCAGCAGGCCGACCCGCAGACGGTGCTGACCAAGTTCGACCGGCTGGCGGCGGCGGCCAAGCGGACCCTGTCGACCGACATCCCGCAGGAGCTGCTGCCGGCGCTGGTGCGGCTGTCGGGCAAGGTCAAGAACGGGGCGCGGATCGACAGCCTGCAGTTCGTGCCGCCGCTGATCGCCACCGGCTCCCCGGACTTCGCGCTGATCCGCCGGCTGGCCGCCCAGGCCGTCAGCAAGCAGGAGGCGGGCGCGACGTCCTCCCCCTCGGCCACCCCCTCCCCCTCGGCGTCCCCCTCGACCTCGGCGTCCGCGTCGCCGGGCCCGTCCCGGACGCCGCGCGCGGACCGGACGCCGGCCGGGAAGCGCGCCTCCGACGCCAAGCCGGTGTCGCTGGACGCGACCTGCCCGTCCTGACCGTCCTGACCGTCCTGACCGTCCTGACCGCCCTGACCGGTGGTCCGGGCGCGACGGGCGGCCCGCGGCGTGCCGGCGTGCCGCGCCGGGAACGCTCCCTGACGTGAACCGCGCGCTCCGGGCCCGCCGGGTGGTGAACCTGGTCAACCTGTCGACCCCGCTGGGGCTGCTGCTGGGAGCGGTGGGGACGCGGGGCCGGGACACGGTGCGGGCCCCGGGCGGGCTGCTGGTGCGGGGCGGGTACCGGCTGCCGTTGCCGGACGCCCCGGCGTTCACGGTGGGCAACGTGATCCTGGTGCGCGGCGCGGCGGGCGACCTGCTGGCGCGTCCGGCGCTGCTGCGGCACGAAGGGCGGCACGCCACGCAGTACGCGTTCTGCCTGGGTCCGGTGATGCCGGTGGCGTATCTGGTGTGCGCGGGGGTGTCGTTGCTGCTGTGCGGCGACCACGCCTCCTACAACCCGTTCGAGCGGCTGGCGGGCCTGGAGGAGGGCGGTTACCGGCGGCGTCCGCCCTGGTTCGCCCGGCGGTGAGCCGGATCGGCGGTGTGCGGGCCGGTCCGGGAAGGGGGGATCATGGAAGGGAACGTCCTCAGGCGGAAAGGCGGACCGAGTGCCCCAGATCCAGGGTTGTGAGGCCTTCCACGTGGCGATGCCGCGCGGCAGGCGGCCCGAGAGCATCCTGGTACGGGTGACCGGCGACGACGGTGTGGTGGGCTGGGGCGAGGTCGCCCTGATGGACCGTTCCGACGGGCCGGGGGTGTGGGCCGACCTCACCGAGCGGATGGGCCCGGCGCTGATCGGGCTGGAGTGGGAGCGGCCCGAGGACGTGTCGGCGGCGGCCGAGCTGGGCGGCAGGGGCGCGGCGGCGGCCGTGGACACCGCCTGCTGGGACCTGTGGTGCCGGACGCGGGGGCTGCCGCTGGCGCACGCGCTGGGCGGCACCCGCACGTCGCTGGTGACGGGCGCGCGGATCTCGCCCGAGCCGATCCTGGACACGGTCGCCGAACGGGTGAACCGGGCGGTCGGCGCGGGCCACACGCGGGTGACGGTGGAGGTGCGGCCGGGCTGGGACATCGAGCCGGTCCGGGTGGTCCGGGAGGCGTTCCCGGCGCTGGCGGTCGTGGCGGACGCGGGGCACGCCTACCGGGAGACGCCCGAGCACCTGGCGGCGCTGGAGGCCCTGGACGGCTACGGGCTGCTGGCGATCGAGCGGCCCTTCCCCGCCGGGGACCTGGCCGCGCACGCCCGTCTGCAACGGCGGACCGGCACGGCGGTGGGCCCGGCGATCGGGGACCTGGACACCCTGGAGGCGGCGGTCGCGCTGGAGGCGGGCCGGGTGCTGGACCTGCGGATCGACCTGCTGGGCGGGCTGACCGCCGCGCGCGGCGCGCACGACCGCGCCTACGCGGCGGGCTGGGACATCTGGTGTACCGGGCCGGGCGCGTTCGGGATCGGGCAGGCGGCGACGGTGGCCCTGGCGGCGATGCCGGGGGTGACGCTGCCGAGCGACGTGACCGACCCGGCGGGCGGCCCGGTGTTCGTCACTCCCCCGGTCCGCTCCTCCGGCGGGGTGGTCGGGGTCCCGCTGACCCAGCCGGGTCTCGGGCACGAGGTCGACGAGGAGCGCATCGAGCGGCTGGCGAGCCGCCGCATGCGCCTTCCGGTCTGATGCCCGGCACGGTGCCCGCCCCGGTCTGGGTGGTGGCGGGCCCGCCGGGCGGCGGCAAGACGACGGTGGCGGACCTGCTGCTGGCGCGGCTGGACCCGACGCCCGCGCTGCTGGACAAGGACACGATGTTCGGGTCGTTCGTGGCGGCCGTCCTGGCGGCGGGGGGCCGTGACCCGGGCGAGCGCGAGGGCCCCTGGTACGACGAGCACGTCAAGCGGCACGAGTACGCGGGCATGACGGCCACGGCGGCGGAGATCCGGTCCCACGGCTGCCCGGTGCTGCTGAGCGGCCCGTTCACCGCCCAGATCCGTGACCCGGAACGCTGGGCGGCGTGGGCGGCGGAGCTGGGCGGCCCGCCGGTGCGCCTGGTCTGGATCCGCACGGACCCCGCGACGCTCCGGCACCGGCTGAGGGCCCGCGGCCTGCCCCGGGACGCGGGCAAGCTGGCGGCGTTCGAAGCGTTCGTGGAGCGGATGCGCCCCGAGGAGCCGCCGCCGGTCCCGCACCGGGAGGTCGACAACCGCCTGACCGCGCCGGCGCCGTTGGCGGCGCAGGTCGAGGCGCTGGTCGCCGATCGGTAGGGCGGCTCAGTAGCTCCTGGGCAGGCCCAGGGAGTGCTGGGCGACGAAGTTGAGGATCATCTCGCGGCTCACCGGGGCGATGCGCATCAGGCGGACCACGCCCGCCAGCATGCCGACGCCGTACTCGGTGGTCAGGCCGTTGCCGCCGTGGGTCTGGATGGCCTGGTCGACGCAGTGGATCGCGGCCTCGGCGGTGGCGTACTTGGCCATGTTGGCGGCCTCGCCCGCGCCCATGTCGTCGCCGGAGTCGTACAGCCAGGCGGCCTTCTGGGCCATGAGCCGGGCCAGCTCCAGCTCGATCTTGGCCTGGGCGAGGGGGTGGGCCAGGCCCTGGTGGGCTCCGATCGGCGTCTTGAAGACCTGGCGGTCGTTGGCGTAGCGCACGGCCTTGCCGAGGGCGAGGCGGCCGATGCCCGCGCCCATCGCCGAGGCCATGATCCGCTCGGGGTTCAGGCCCGCGAACAGCTGGAGCAGGCCGCCGTCCTCGTCGCCGACCAGGGCGTCGTAGGGCAGGCGGACGTCGTCGAGGTGGCAGACGAACTGCTTCTCGGGCGAGACGATCTCCATCTCGATCGGCGTCCGGGTGAAGCCGGGGGTGTCGGTCGGCACGATGAACAGGGAGGGCCGCAGGTTGCCCTTCTGGTCGGCGGTGCGGGCGACGAACAGCACCGCGTCGGACTCGTCGACGCCGGAGATGAACGTCTTCTGCCCGTTGACGATCCAGCCGTCGCCGTCGCGGCGGGCGGTGGTGGTGATGCGGTGGGCGTTGGAGCCGGCGTCGGGCTCGGTGATCGCGAACGCCATCTTGACCGACCCGTCGGCGAACCGCGGCAGCCAGTGCTTCTTCTGCTCCTCGGTGCCGGAGCGGGCGATGATGGTGGCGCAGATGGCCGGGGAGACCACCATCAGCAGCAGGGGGCACCCGGCGGCGGCCAGTTCCTCGCAGACGGCGGCCAGGTCGCCGATGCCGCCCCCGCCGCCGCCGTACTCCTCGGGGACGTTGACGCCGAGGTAGCCGAGGCGGCCCGCCTCGTTCCACAGCTCGTCGGTCTTCTCCCCCGCCCTGGCCTTGGCGACGTAGTAGTCCACGCCGTACTTGGACGCCAGCTCGGCGACGGCGGCGCGCAGGGCGCGCCGCTCCTCGGACTCGATGAAGCTCACTGGGGTGTTCCTTCCGCGATGACGGCGAGGACCGCTCCGGCCTCGACCTGCTGACCGGCGGTGACGGGAAGTTCGGCGACGGTCCCGGCGGCGGGGGCGGCGATGCGGTGCTCCATCTTCATCGCCTCCAGCACCAGGAGGGTCTGGCCCTCGGCGACGGTCGCGCCGGGCCCGGTCTCGACGCGCACGACGGTGCCGGGCATGGGGGCGAGCATCGAGCCGGGGGCGACCAGGTCGCTGGGGTCGGCGAAGCGGGGCACCGCGCGCAGCGCGACCGGGCCGAGGGCGGAGTCGACGTACACGCGGTCGCCCACGGTGTGGACCGCGAACGCGCGGCGCACGCCGGCGTGGTCGACGACCACGCCGGTGGGGGTGGCCTCGACGAGGGTGACGCCGGGGTGGCCGTCGGCGCGCAGGCCGTCGCGGGTGTGGCGGTAGGCGACCTCGATCGCCCCGCCGGGCCCCTCGTAGGTCCTGCGCTGCGGCTGGGAGGGGACGTTGCGCCAGCCGGACGGCAGCCCGCCGAGGACGGGGGCGGCGGCGCGGTCGGCGGCGGCGCCGGCGAGGGCGGCGGCCAGCGCCGACAGCTCCACCGCCGCGGCGTCGGCGAGCGGGGCGGCGAGGACGTCCAGGCCGACCTGGTCGAGGTAGCCGGTGTGGGTGTCGCCGGCCTGGAAGGCGGGCTCGGCCATGATGCGGGCGAGCAGGTCCCGGTTGGTGGTGACGCCGTGGATGCGGGCGCCGGTGAGCGCGGCGCGCAGGCGCCGGATCGCGGCGGCGCGGGTCGGGCCGTGGGCGATGAGCTTGGCCAGCATGGGGTCGTAGTGGACGCCGACCTCGCTGCCGGACTCCACGCCGCTGTCCAGGCGCAGCCCGTGCCCGGCGGGGACGGTGAACGCGGCGTCCACGCCGGGGATCGCGAAGGCGTGCAGCGTTCCGCTGCCGGGCCGCCAGTCGGCCGCGGGGTCCTCGGCGTACAGGCGGACCTCGACGGCGTGGCCGCGCGGCCGCGGGGGCGAGGCGGGCAGCCGCGCCCCCTCGGCGACCTCGATCTGGAGGCGGACCAGGTCCAGGCCGTAGACGCACTCGGTGACGGGGTGCTCGACCTGGAGGCGGGTGTTGACCTCCAGGAAGAAGAAGCGGCCGTCGGCGGCGAGCATGAACTCCACGGTTCCCGCGCCGGTGTAGCCGATGGCCCGGGCGGCGTTCACGGCGGCCTCGCAGAGCTCCGCGCGCAGGGCGTCGCCGACGGCGGGCGACGGGGCCTCTTCGATGATCTTCTGGTGGCGGCGCTGGACCGAGCACTCGCGTTCGCCGAGCGCCCAGACGGTGCCGTGGGCGTCGGCGAGGATCTGCACCTCGATGTGGCGGGCGCGTTCCAGCAGCGGTTCGCAGAACACCGCCGGGTCGCCGAACGCCGACCGGGCCTCGCGGCGCGCGGCGGCGACGGCGTCCGGCAGGTCGGCGAGGGTCCGTACGACCCGCATGCCGCGTCCGCCGCCGCCCGCCGACGCCTTGACCAGGATCGGCAGGTCGCTCTCGGTGACGGCGCCGGGGTCGAGCTCGGGCAGCACCGGGACCCCGGCGGCGGCCATCAGCTTCTTGGCCTCGATCTTGGAGCCCATCGCGGCGATGGCGTCCGGCGGCGGGCCGACCCAGGTCAGCCCGGCCTCGGCGACGGCGCGCGCGAAGCCGGCGTTCTCCGACAGGAACCCGTAGCCGGGGTGGACGGCGTCGGCCCCGGCGGACCGGGCGGCGCCGATCAGCAGGTCGGCGCGCAGGTAGGTGTCGGCGGGCGCGGCGCCGGGCAGCCGCACGGCGGCGTCCGCCTCGGCGGCGTGCGGGGCGTCCCGGTCGGCGTCGGAGAACACCGCGACGGTGCCGATTCCCAGGTCGCGGCAGGTGCGGAAGACACGGCGGGCGATCTCGCCGCGGTTGGCCACCAGCAGATTGTTGATCATCAGCTCACATCCGGAAGACGCCGAAGCCGTCGGCTCCGCGCACGGGCGCGTTGTGGACGACGGACAGGCACAGGCCGAGGACGGTGCGGGTGTCGCGCGGGTCGATCACTCCGTCGTCGTAGAGCCGCCCCGACAGGAAGAACGGCAGCGACTCGGCCTCGATCTGCGCCTCGACCATCTCCCGCATGGCGCGGTCCTGCTCCTCGTCGTAGGCCTGGCCGCGCGCCTGGGCGGCCTGCCGGGCGACGATCGACAGCACGCCCGCGAGCTGCTGCGGGCCCATGACGGCGGACTTGGCGCTCGGCCAGGTGAACAGGAAGCGGGGGTCGTAGGCGCGGCCGCACATGCCGTAGTTGCCCGCGCCGTAGGAGGCCCCCATGACCACGGTCAGGTGCGGCACCCCGCTGTTGGCCACCGCGTTGATCATCAACGCGCCGTGCTTGATGATCCCGGCCTGCTCGTACTCGCGGCCGACCATGTAGCCGGTGGTGTTGTGCAGGAACAGCAGCGGGGTGTCGGCCTGGTTGGCGAGCTGGATGAACTGGGCGGCCTTCTGGGCCTCCTCGCCGAACAGCACGCCCTGGGCGTTGGCGAGGACGCCGATCGGGTAGCCGTGCAGCCGCGCCCAGCCGGTGACCAGGCTCGTCCCGTACAGCGGCTTGAACTCGTCGAACTCGGAGGCGTCCACGATCCGGGCGAGCACCTCGCGCGGGTCGAAGGGGACCTTCAGGTCCTCCGGGACGATGCCGGCCAGCTCCTCGGCGTCGTACAGCGGCTCGCGGACCGGGCCGGGCGCGGGACCGAGCTTGCGGTGGTTGAGCCGCCGGACGATCTGGCGGCCCAGGCGCAGCGCGTCGTGCTCGTCGGCGGCCATGTAGTCGGCGAGGCCGGAGGTGCGGGCGTGCATCTCCGCGCCGCCGAGGGACTCGTCGTCGGACTCCTCGCCGGTCGCCATCCTCACCAGCGGCGGGCCGCCGAGGAACACCTTGGCGCGCTCCTTCACCATGACGGTGTGGTCGCACATGCCGGGGATGTAGGCGCCGCCGGCGGTGGAGTTGCCGAACACCAGCGCGATCGTGGGGATCCCGGCGGCTGACAGGCGGGTCAGGTCGCGGAACATCCGCCCGCCCGGAATGAAGATCTCCTTCTGGGAGGGCAGGTCCGCGCCGCCGGACTCCACGAGGTTGATGACCGGGAGCCGGTTCTCCAGGGCGATGTCGGAGGCGCGGAAGCTCTTCCTGACCGTCCAGGGGTTGCTGGCGCCGCCGCGCACCGTCGGGTCGTTGGCGACGATCATGCATTCGACGCCCTCGACGACGCCGATGCCGGTGACGACGCTCGCGCCGACCGGGAAGTCGCTGCCCCAGGCGGCCAGCGGGCTGAGCTCCAGGAACGGCGAGTCGGGGTCCAGCAGCAGTTCGATGCGCTCGCGGGCCAGCAGCTTGCCGCGCTTCCGGTGCCGGGCGACGTACTTGTCGCCGCCGCCGGCCAGGGCCTTGGCGTGCTCGGCCTCCAGGTCGGCGAGCCGGGCCAGCATCGCCGCGCGGCGTTCCCGGTACTCGGGGCTGTCGGGGTCGAGCGTGCTCTTGAGGGTCAAAGGACGGCCTCCGGGATGTCGACGAGGCGGGACCGCAGCCACTCCCCGAGGGCCTTGCCCTGCGGGTCGAAGCGGGTCGAGGCGGACACTCCCTCCTGCAGCAGCCCTTCGACGACGAAGTTGACGGCGCGGAGGTGGGGCAGGACGTGGCGGGTGACCCGGTGCTCGCGGGTCTCGGGGAGCAGCCCGGTGAGGCGGTCGGCGGTCAGGAACGCCTCCAGCCAGCGCCACTGGGCGTCGGTGCGGGCCCACACGCCGATGTTGGCGTCGCCGCCCTTGTCGCCGCTGCGGGCTCCGGCGACGCGGCCGAGCGGGGCGCGGACGGTCGGTCCGGGCGGCGGCGCCGGGGCCGGGACGTCCTCGGGCTCCGGCAGCGGCGCGGTGACCGGGGCGGGCGGGATGACCGTCCGTTCGCCGTCCGGCAGGACCGCGACGTGCTCGATCTCCCCGTTCGGCACGAACGCGGGCGCATAGACCCCGTACGGGCTCCCCCTGCCCGGCGGCGACGTCATCGTGAACCCCGGGTATCCGGCGAGCGCCAGTTCCACGGCCGCCCCGCTGAACGCCCGCCCGACCCGGTCGGCGTCGGGGTCCAGCACCGCGCACCGCAGCAGCGCGGTCGCCGCGCCCTGGGTGGCGGGGTCGGGCGCGGCGGCGCCGATCAGGGTCCACTCCACCCGCGCGGGCCGCCGGTCGCCGAACGCCGCCTCCACCTGCTCCCGGGCGAACGCGGCCTTGGCCTCGACGTCCAGCCCGGTCAGCACGAACGTCATCTCGTTGCGGTGCCCGCCCAGGTGGTTGAGGCAGACCTTGGTGGTGGGCGGCGGGGGCGTCCCGCGCACCCCGCCGATCGCGACGCGGTCGGGCCCGTCCGGGCGGAGCCGGATCGTGTCGAACCGGGCCGTCACGTCCGGTCCCGCGTAGTGGGGCGGGCCGATCTCGTACAGCAGCTGCGCGGTGACGGTCTCGACGGTGACGGCGCCGCCGGTGCCCTCGTGCTTGGTGACGACGCTGGAGCCGTCGGGGTGGATCTCGGCCAGCGGGAAGCCCGGCGGCTTCCCCCGGTGGATCTCCCGGAAGAAGGCGTAGTTGCCGCCGGTGGCCTGCGCGCCGCACTCCAGCACGTGCCCGGCGACCGTGGCCCCGGCCAGGGCGTCCCAGTCGTCGCGGGCCCAGCCGAAGTGCGCGGCGGCCGGGCCGACCACCAGCGAGGCGTCGGTGACGCGCCCGGTCACGACGATGTCGGCCCCGGCGCGCAGGCACTCGGCGATGCCCCAGGCGCCGAGGTAGGCGTTGGCGGTGAGGGGCCGCCCGTACCGGGAGCCGGCCAGGCCGAGCTCCTCCGCGCGCGGCAGCAGGTCGTCGCCCTCGACGTGGGCGACCCGCACCGGGACGCCGAGGCGGTCGGCGAGCTCCCGGAGGCGGTCGGCCAGGCCGCGCGGGTTGAGCCCGCCCGCGTTGGCCACGATCTTCACGCCGCGTTCGGCGGCCAGCCCGAGGGTGTCCTCCATCTGCCGCAGGAACGTGGTCGCGTACCCGCCGCCGGGGTCCTTCAGCCTCCCGCGGCCGAGGATCAGCATGGTGAGCTCGGCGAGGTAGTCGCCGGTGAGGACGTCCAGCGGGCCGCCCTCCAGCATCTCCCGGACGGCGGTGAGGCGGTCGCCGTAGAAGCCGGAGGCGTTGCCGATCCGCAGCGGTGGGCTCATGGCTGAACCATGGCAGTCCACCCCGAAAAAATCAATCGTGCTTGATTTTTTCTTGGCGACGCGGTCTGGTTGACTGGGACGCCACCCGAACCGAGGACGCGATGACCACCGATGCGACGGCCCCCCGGGCCCTCCCCCGCGAACCGCGCCAGGACCGCAGCCGCGCCACCCGGCGGCGGCTGCTGGAGGCGGCCGTCGACTGCCTGGCGTCGGCGGGCTGGGCCGGGACGACCGTCGCCGTCGTCGCCGAGCGCGCCGGCGTGTCGCGCGGCGCGGCCCAGCACCACTTCCGCACCCGCGAGGAGCTCGTCACCGCCGCCGTCGAGTACGGCGCCGACGTGCGCATGACGCAGATGCGCGAACGCCTGCGCGCGCTCGCCGACCGCCGCCTGTCCACGCTGGAGGTCCTGGAGCTGCTCGGCGAGATGTACACCAGCCCGCTGTTCCGCGCGGCGCTGCAGCTGTGGGTGGCGGCCAGCTCGGACGAGGCGTTGCGCGCCCAGGCGGTGCCGCTGGAGACCCGGGTCGGCCGGGAGGCGCACCGGCTCACCGTGGAGGCCCTGGGGGCGGACGAGTCGGTGCCGGGGGTGCGCGAGACCGTCCAGGCGACGCTGGACCTGATGCGCGGCCTCGGCCTGGCGGACCTGCTCACCGACGACTCGGCGCGGCGCTCCCGGCTGCTGCGGCAGTGGGCCGTGACGCTGGACCTGGCACTCGGCGAGGAATGTCGGAGCCCCGGGCGATAATCCGCGCCATGGCGACTTGGGAACAGTTCGAGAGGGAGGCCGGCGACCTCGCCGCGACCGTCCGGGCACGCTTCGAGGCGGCCGAGACCCACGTGCTGGCGACGCTCCGCAAGGACGGGTCGCCCCGGGTGAGCGGCACCGAGGTCGACTTCCGGGGGCCGGACCTGTCGTTCGGCTCCATGCTGAACGCCGTCAAGGCGCGCGACCTGCGGCGGGACGGCCGCTGCGCGATCCACGCGCACCCGGCCAAGGACGGCGACGCCAAGGTCGCCGGGATCGCCGTGGAGGTCACCGATCCGGAGGAGAAGCGGCGCTACACCACCGGGAGCGAGCCTCCCGGCGGCTTCCACGCCTTCCGCCTCGACCTGCGGGAGGCGGTGCTGACCGGCGTCGAGGGGAACGAGATGGTCATCCGCCTGTGGCGGCCGGGCCGTCCGGTGGAGACGTTCCGGCGGACGTGAGGCGGGCGGCGGCCTTGTAACGGTCGGCGAGCTCGTCCAGGTACCCGCGCAGCTCCGGCGGGTCCAGCACGGTGAAGCCGACGCCGAGGCCGCCCAGGAACCCGGCGAGGTTGTGCAGCGTGTCGGAGCCGGTCTCCAGCACGCACCCGTCCGCGCCGTCGGCGTGCAGCAGCCCGGCGGCCGGCGGGAGCATGCCCGCGATCGTCTCGGCGGAGGCGTGCAGCCGCACCCTCGCCGGGTACCGCCAGGCGCTGGAGCTCGTGCCGCGGATGACGCGGGCGACGGCGTCCTCGTCGGGCATCTCCCGGGGCGTGAACCGCGGCCCGTTCGGGACGCGCGGGCGGATCCGGTCGGCGCGGAAGGTCCGCCAGTCGCCCCGGTCCGGATCCCAGGCCAGCAGGTACCAGCGGTGCCCGGTGTAGACGAGGCGGTGCGGCTCGACGTCGCGCACGCTCGCGCCCCCCTCGTGGCCGACGTAGTCGAACCGCAGCCGCACCCCGTCCCGGACCGTCCCGGCGATGGCCGTGAGGGTCTCGGCGTCCACGGTGGGCCCGCGCCCGCCCACCGCGACGGTGGCCGCGCCCAGCGTGTCGACGCGGTGCCGCAGCCGCGACGGCAGCATCCGCCGCAGCTTGGTCAGCGCCCGCAGCGAGGTCTCCTCGATCCCGGTGACGGTGCCGCCCGCCGCCGCGTGCAGCCCGACCGCGACCGCGACGGCCTCCTCGTCGTCCAGCAGCAGCGGCGGCAGCGCCGCGCCCGCGCCCAGCCGGTACCCGCCCGCCGTCCCCGTCGTCGAGCCGATCTCGTACCCCATGATCCGCAGCCGCTCGACGTCGTTGCGGACCGTCCGGGTGGTCACGCCGAGCCGCGCGGCCAGCTCGTTGCCCGACCAGACCGGCCGGGACTGAAGCAACGACAGCAACCGCAGCAGCCGAACCGATGTCTCCAACATGGCCCAAGCCTGCCATCCCTTGAGGAAACGCACGTTCCGCAAGGCCGCCTAACGTGGTGCCCATCAGCCGGAACGAAGGGAACAGCACATGCTGCGAGGAATGGCCACCATCAACATCTGGGCCGACGACGTGGAGGAGGCGGGCCGCTGGTACGCCGAGTTCCTGGGCATCCAGGCGTACTTCCGGCGTTCCAACCCCGACGGCACCACGGCCTATCTGGAGTTCCGCGTCGGGGACTACGAGCACGAGCTCGGCATCATCGACAGCCGCTACGCCCCCACCCGGACGGCGCCCGGCGGCGCGGTCACGCACTGGCACGTCGACGACCTGGAGGCGGCGGTGGCCCGGCTGCTGTCACTCGGGGCCAAGGAGCACATGCCGGTCACCGAGCACGGCGAGGGCTTCGTCACCGCCTCGGTGGTCGACCCGTTCGGCAACGTCCTCGGCGTCATGCGCAACGTCCACTACCTGGAGATCCTGGAGCGGACCGGCCCGGCCTGAACGGCGGAAAAGGACGCCTCCGTCCCGCGTCGCGGGGCGGAGGCGTCCTTTTCCGTTGTTCTGTTTTCGGGTTCAGTTGTTCTTGATGGCGTCGGCGAGCCGGCGGAAGATGCCGAACTCGACGAACACCTTGGGACCCTCGGGGTCCTTGCTGTCGCGGATGGCGACGACACCGGGCACGGCGGCGACCTCCACGCAGTTGCCGCCGTTCTCGCCACTGCGGGCACCCTTCCGCCACGTGGCGCTGCTCAGGTCCATAGTTCCTCGATCACCTTTCTTACGGCGTCTCGCGACATGTCAACGGGCAGTGCCCTGCCTCTCAGCGACCGCAGTGACCGGGCGATCCCCGAGAGGTCCTGGGGGTCGTCCGACGTGATCCCCCGCACGACCGTCTCGAGGTACGCCACCTCGCTCCGGTCCTCCATGGTCGCGACCACGAACGCGCCGCCCGTCCCCGCCGGGCGGCCGTCGTTCACGACGATCTGAACGGTGACGTTGGGAAGCGCGCTCACCTCGACCAGGTACTCCAGCTGCTCCCGCATCACCTCCCTGGAGGTGACCAGGTTGCGCAGCGCGGTCTCGCTGATGAGCGCGACGAGGGCGACCGGGTTCTCCGGCCGGGTGAGGATGCGCTGGCGCGCCAGCCGCGCCTCCAGCGCCTCGTCGGAGCCGAGGAACGCGCGCGCGTAGTTCGGCGTCTGGAGCAGGCCCGGGATGATGGTGTGCTCCCAGGTGGTCAGCTCGGCGGCCTGGCTCTCGACCTCGGGCCAGTCGAACCAGGTCGGGTAGGCGGCCTCCTTCACCAGGTCGTGCCAGAGCGCCACCAGCTCCCCCCGCGCCTCCAGCTCACGGTCCATGATCTCGACGAACTCGAGGGTGCAGCGGGTGCGGCCGTTCTCGATGGCGCCGATGTACTGGTACTTGACGCCGGCGCCGTTGTTGGCGCGTGCGGCGCACGCCTCCTGGGTCCAGTGCTTCGCCTCGCGGTAACTGCGGAACCGCTTGCCGAAGGCGAGCAGGCTGGGGGAAACGGTGGCCTTGTTGCGCTTAGGAGCCATGATCTCGCCCTCTCCTCCCACCAAAGTACGACCCAAGTCGCCCCCAACCAAGAGGGGCCGCACCCACCGAATTGCACCCCCGCACGCTGCGCTTTGTTACACACGGTACCGACATGATGCCTCAATGGTCAGAGAAACTTCGCCTCTCTCGAAGGCACCGGCCATGTCCACAGTGCGCACCTGCCCGCCGCCGCCCGTCCCGCGCGGCGCCCCGGCCACGCTGCTGCTCGCGTCGGCCCCCGAGGCGATCAGGGCCGCACGGGACTTCACCCGCGGCTGGTTCACGGCGAGGGGCTTCCCCGAGGACACGGTCTTCCTGGCGGCCCTGGTGGTGACGGAACTGACCACCAACGCCCATCGGCACGGCTCCCGTCCCGGCGAGGTGATCTCCCTCCACCTGTACCTCGCCGACGCCGGCCCGGTCGTCGAGGTCCGCGACACCAGCACCGCCGCGCCGGCCGTCCATCCCCTCACCCCCGACGGCGTGTCGGGCCGGGGCCTGGCGACGGTCGAGCGCCTGGCGCGCCGCTGGGGCTACCGGCTCCTGGCCTCCGGCGGCAAGACCGTGTACGCCGTGCTGAACGCGACCTGAGGCGCCGCGATGGGGCACCATGGGAGGCGACGAAGGAGCGGACGTCGCCTCACCGCGACCGCGCGGGCGCGACCATCGACCACCCGCGCGCCTACGACCTGCTGTCGCCGCTGTTCCTGGGCGGCCGCCGCCGGGTCTTCCTCGCCCTGAGCGGGCTCGCGGGTCCCCGGCGGGGCCAGCGGATCCTGGACGTCGGCTGCGGGCCCGGGTACTGGACCCGCATGCTCGCCCGCGCCGTCACCCGCGACGGCGAGGTGACCGGCGTGGACCTGTCCCCCGCCATGGTCGCCCACGCCCGCCGCAAGGCCCCGCCGAACTGCTCCTACGCGGTCGGCGAGGCGCAGGACCTGGCGTTCCCCGACGGGCACTTCGACCTGGTGGTCTCCAGCTTCACGCTGCACCACGTCCCGGAACCGGCCCGCCCCTCGGCCGTCGCCGAGATGTCCCGGGTCCTCCGCCCGGGAGGACGCCTCCTGACAGCCGAACTGCGCGCCCCGAGGATCCGCCCGCCGAACGTGTTCCCGCGCTCCGCGGCCCACCACACGCGCGAACACCGGCACGACATCACCGGAGCGCTACCGGAACTCCTGGCCGGCGCCGGTCTCACCGTCGAGCAGGAGGGCGACCTGCGCCCGCTCGTCCACTACGTCACGGCCGTGAAGGCTTAACGCGCGGCTTTGAGGGCAACAGTGTGGTTCGAGATGACGTGGTGAGCGGTCGTCGGGTCACCTCTCCTGGTCGGGTCCGGACGGCCCTCCCCTGGAGTGCTGGCGTTCCCGCACACCGGACCGAACGAGGAGCAGAGGAGCAACCGTGACCGACCCGGCGTCCATGCAGCAGGAGATCGCCCGGGATCTCCAGGTGAGCGCGTCCTTCGACGCGCGGCGGGAGATCGAGCGCCGGGTGTCCTTCCTCGCCGGCCAGCTGACCTCCACGGGCCTGCGCTCGCTGGTGCTGGGCATCAGCGGCGGCGTGGACTCCACGACCGCCGGGCGGCTGTGCCAGCTCGCGGTCGAACGGGTCCGCGCCGAGGGGCACGAGGCGACGTTCTTCGCGATGCGGCTGCCCTACGGCGTCCAGGCCGACGAGAAGGACGCGCGGCTGGCGCTGGAGTTCATCCGTCCCGACCGGGTCCTGACCGTCGACGTGAAGCCCGCCAGCGACGCCGCGCTGGCGGCGCTGCTGGCCGGCGACACGGTCTTCCGCGACGAGCACCACCAGGACTTCGTGCACGGCAACATCAAGGCCCGGCAGCGCATGATCGCCCAGTACGCGGTGGCGGGCGCGCACGAGGGCCTGGTCGTGGGCACCGACCACGCCGCCGAGGCGGTCTCGGGCTTCTTCACCAAGTTCGGCGACGGCGCGGCCGACGTGGTCCCGCTGACCGGCCTGACCAAGCGGCGCGTGCGGGCCGTGGCGCAGGCGCTGGGCGCGCCGCCCGAGCTGGTCGGCAAGGTCCCGACCGCCGACCTGGAGACGCTGAGCCCGGGCAGGCCCGACGAGGAGGCTCTCGGCGTCGCCTACGAGGAGATCGACGACTTCCTGGAGGGCGAGCCGGTCGGCGAGGCCGCCTTCGAGGCCATCGTCCGCCGCTACCGGCTCACCGAGCACAAGCGGCGGCTGCCGATCGCCCCCTGAGCCGGCCCGGCCGGTGCTCCGGCTCATCGATCGGCCGTCGGCGCGGTCACGATGTCCCAGAAGTCGGCGTAGCGGCCGCCGCGGCGCAGCAGTTCGTCATGGGTGCCGTCCTCGACGATGTGGCCGTCGTCGAGGAAGATGATGCGGTCGGCGCGCCGGACGGTGCGCAGCCGGTGCGCCACCATCACCACCGTGCGCCCGGCCATCAGGTGCTGGATGCCCTGGTGGACGGCGGCCTCGTTGACCGGGTCCAGGGCGGAGGTCACCTCGTCCAGCAGCACGATCGGGGCGTCCTTCAACAGCGCCCGGGCGATCGAGACACGCTGGCGTTCCCCGCCCGACAGCAGCGCGCCGCCCTCGCCGACGCCGGTCGCCCACCCCTGGGGCAGGCGCCGGACCACCTCGTCCAGCCGCGCGGCGGTCGCGGCCGCCCGCAGCTCGGCGTCGGTGGCGTCCGGGCGGCCCAGCCGCACGTTCTCCTCGATGGTGCCGTCGAACAGGTACACGTCCTGGAAGACGATGGCGATCTGGTCCATCAACCCCCGGGTGCTGATCTCGCGCACGTCCACCCCGCCCACCCGCACCGCGCCGGCGTCCACGTCGTAGAAGCGGGCCAGCAGTTGCAGCAGGGTGCTCTTGCCCGCCCCCGACGGTCCGACGACGGCCAGCCGCTGCCCCTCGGGGATCGTCAGCGACAGGTCGTCGAACACGGTGCGGTCGCCGTGCCGGAAGGTGACCGACTCCAGCTCCAGGCCCTGGTGGGCGGGCTGGACGGGGTCGGCGGGCTCGGGCAGCGGCTCGGTGCGCAGCACCTGGTCGAGCCGGTCCAGCTCGGCGCGGGCGGCGCGGAGCTTGCCGCCGAGGTCCGACAGCGACAGCAGCGGGTCGGCGCAGCGCGCGGCCAGCACCAGGATCGTCAGCACCTCGGCCGCGCCGATGGCGCCGCCGAGCGCCAGGTAGGCGGCCAGGGCCAGCAGCACGGTGAACGCCGCCTGCACCACTAGCGTCAGGCCCACCGCGCCGGGCAGGGTCGCCAGCGTCTGGCGGCGCGACACCTGCTGGACCTCCCGCAGCGCCTCGTCGAGCATCCCGAAGCGCTCGCGGGTGCGGCCGCCGGCGCGCAGCACCGGCTGGGCCTGGAGGAACTCGATGACGCGGCCGGTGGCCTGCTGGTCGCGGGCGTGGCGTTCGGTGTCGGTGGCGGCCGTCGCGCGGGCCGTCCACCGCTGGGTGGCCGCCACGACCGGCGCGGCGGCCAGCGCGGCCAGTCCCAGGCGCCAGTCGAAGGCCAGCATCACCACCACGATCGTCGCCGGGGTGACCAGGGCGGAGATGAACGGGGCCAGCAGGTGGGCGATGATGCTCATCGCCTGGAGCAGGCCGCGGCCGGCCAGCACCGACACCTGCCCCAGGCGGTCGGTGTGGTACCAGCCCAGAGGGAGCTGGGCCAGGTGGTCGCCCAGGCGGTGGTACATGCCGCGCAGCAGCGTGGTCCCCACCCGGAACCCGGCCAGGTCGCCGGCGTAGCGCAGCGCCGCGTAGGCCGCCACCGCGGCCCCCAGCGCCCCCATCCACGGCCAGGCGTCCGCGGGCGCGTCACCCAGCAGCGCGCGCAGCACCGGGACCAGCAGGGCGTAGGACAGGCCCTCGGCGATCGCGGCGGCGGCCATCAGCGCCACGGTGCCGCGCACCGGGCGGGCGTGCTGGTCGCCCAGCACCCGGAGCAACGTGCCGATCATCGGGTCACCTCCGTGGAGATCGCGGTTTGCTGGGAGCGCCAGAACGCGGCGAACCGTCCGTCGCGGGCCAGCAGGTCGGCGGGGGCGCCGTGCTCGACGATCGCGCCGTCGTCCAGCATCACCACGGTGTCGGCGTCGGCGATGGTCTCCAGCTGGTGCGCGATGACCACCAGGGTCCGTTCGCCCCGCAGGGTGGCCAGGGCGTGGCGCACCGCCTGCTGGGTGTGCGGGTCGGCGAAGGCGGTCGCCTCGTCCAGCACCAGCACCGGCGTGTCGGCCAGCAGCGCGCGGGCCAGCGCGATCCGCTGCGCCTCGCCCCCCGACAGCCGGGCCTCCTCCCCCAGCACCGTGTCGTAACCGCGCGGCAGCTCCAGGACGCGGTGGTGGATGTGGGCCAGCCAGGCGGCGCGCTCCACGTCCTCGCGGCTAGCGTGCGGCACCGCCAGCGCGATGTTGTCGGTGACCGAGGCGTTCAGCAGCCGCACCTGCTGGAACACGAACGACACCCGCTGGTACAGCTGGCGGCTGCCCAGTTCGCGCACGTCCACCCCGCCCACGGTGATCGATCCCTCGGTCGGGTCGAAGAAGCGGGGCAGCAGCTGCACCAGCGTGGACTTCCCGCTCCCGGACGGGCCGACGATCGCGGTGACCGTTCCCGGCTCCAGGGCCAGGTCGATCCCGCGCAGCACCTCGTGATCGTCCTGGTAGCCGAACCTGACCCCGCGCAGCTCCACCCGGTGCCCCCGGGGCGTGGCCGGGTGCTCGGGTTCGGGCAGCGGCGGCACCGCCAGCACCTCGCGGATCCGGTCGAGGGCGCGCCGGGCGGCCTGGAGGTCGTCGAACCCGTGGCCCAGCGCCGCCACCGGCGCGGTCAGGCCCAGTCCGAGCAGGACGAACGGCAGCAGGTCCGAGGGGGCCAGGGAGCCGTCGGTGATCAGGACGGTGCCGCCGAGCAGCACCACCAGCAGCACGAACGGCGGCGACAGCGCCAGCTGCATCCCGGCGGCGATCGGCGACATGCCGCGCGCCCACCGGGCGAAGACGCCGACGAACTCCTCGGTGGCGGTGCGGAAGCGGCGGTGGGCGCGCTCGGCGCCGCCGAACGCCTTGACCACCGCGATGCCCTGCACGAACTCCACCGCGGCGGTGGCGATCTGGGCCATGGCCGCGTCGAACCGCCGCTGCTCGCGCAGCCGGGCCGGCAGCATCAGCAGCGGGACCAGCAGGATCGCCAGCACCACCGGGATCAGCGTGATCAGCGTCAGCCGCCAGTCGACGGTCAGCAGGTAGACCAGCGACACCAGCGGCACCACGAACGCCGCCACCAGCTCGCCGGGGGCGTGGGCGATGAACGGGTGCACCGCGCTGACGTCCTCCCCCACCACCTTGGCCAGCTCACCGGTCCGGCGCCGCGACAGCCAGCCGATCGGCACCCGTCCCAGCCGCGCCGCCAGTTGCCGGCGCAGCGCCAGCTGCACCCTGCCGTCCAGCAGATGCCCGATCCCGGAGGAGGCGGCCGTGAACAGCAGCCGGACCAGCAGCCCGGCCGCGCCCACGACCACGACGGTCCGGACATGGCCGTGGTCGACCGGGCCGGGCGCCAACAGCGCGCGGCCCAGCTCCACCACCGCCAGCAGCGGCGCCAGCCCCGCGACGGCCCCGACGACCTGCGACACCACCACGGCCGCGAAGCCCCATCCATAGGGGCGCAGCAGCCGCGCCATACTCTGTCCCGCCTCGGAATCGGCGTCCGGCGGCGGTGGGGACTGCTGTCTCGCCTGAGCGGCGGCGTTCATCGTCTTCTCGTCTTCGTCGAATTCGTCACGACCGGGCATCCGGTCGCGCCGAGGGTGGATGAGGGCGGCGTTCGGGTTCTCCGGCCGTGGACGGCGGTCTCACCCGGCCAGGGCGCGGCGCAGGGCGGCGGAGAGTTCGGCGATCTGCCGCTGGGACACCTCGGCGGACAGGATCGCCTGCGAGCCGTGGAAGGTACCGGCCCACTGGTGCAGCTCCACCGGCACGCCCGCCTGCAACAGACGGACCGCGTAGTCGATGTCCTCGTCGCGGTTCGGGTCGAACTCGGCGGTGGCGACGTAGGCCGGTGGCAGGCCGGACAGGTCGGTGGCCCGCGCCGGGGCGGCGTACGGCGTGGCGGGTCGTGAGCCCAGGTAGTGCCGCCACATGGCGGCGATCGTGTCGTGGTTCATCCATGGCGTGTCGGTGAAGTTCCGCGCCGACCACGTCTGCTGCCGGTCGTCGAGCCCAGGCTGGTTGAGCAGCTGGAAGCGGATCGGCGGCCCCTGCTCGTCGCGGGCCCGCAACGCCATCGCGGCCGCGAGGTTCCCACCGGCGCTGTGCCCGCCGACCGCGATCCGTTCGGGGTCGACGCCGAGTTCGACCGCGTGCTCGACCGTCCAGGCCAGCACGGCGTAGGCGTCGTCCAGGGCCGCCGGGAACGGGTGTTCGGGAGCCCGGCGGTAGCCCACCGAGACCACCACCGCGCCGGAGTCGTCGGCGAGCCGGGCGGCCCACAGGTGCTCGGTGTCCAGGTCTCCCATCACGAACCCGCCGCCGTGCATCCAGACGAGGGCGCCCTGCGCCTGGTGCGGGCGGTAGATCCGCACCGGCACCTCCGGATCGGCGGGCACCACGCGGTCCTCGACCTCCAGGCCCGCGACGTCCGGCGTCGGCCTCGCGGCGGCCAGCCCGGCGAGGTGCTTGCGCGCGGTGAGCGGGTCGTTCAGGTCGACCTGCGGAAGAAACGGGATGAAGGCTTCCAGCTCGGGGTCCATGCCCCCATCCTCCAGGTCCCGCCCCCGGCGATCATCCGCCATTCGTCGGGCATCCCGCCCCGATAACGCGCCGATCGGCGCGCCGGGCGGCCTCTATGCTGATGCCATGGAGGCCCTGGCCGAACGGCTGTCACAGCTGGACTCGCACGTCCAGGGCGCGATCCGCGTCGTGGCGTTCTATGACACGTTGATGCGTCGGCGGGTGGACCTGCCGGCGCTGGCCCGGGCCTCGGCGGGCCTGGCCGAGTGCGTGGCCGGGATCGGGTTGCACGGCACCGGGCGGACCATCCGCATGGCCCCCGACGGCACCTCCGCCCCCGCCCCGGCGGCCCCCGCCTCCAGCACCGCCCCCATCACCCTGGACGACGAGCAGATCGGCACGGTCTGGCTGGAACGCTGCGGCCCGCCCAACCCCCTGGACGAGGTCCTGCTGGACCGGCTGGCCATCGCCACCGCCGCCAGCGTCGAACGCTACGGCCCGGCCCGCACCACCATGGCCGACCCCGCCCTGGTCGAACTGGTGATCAGCGCCGACAGCGACGAGGCCGCCCGCGCCCGTGCCCTCCGCCTGCTGGGCTTCGCCGCCGACCTTCCCGTCCACGTCGCCGCCGTCCACACCCGGCTCCCCCTGGACCGGCTCGGCACGCTGATCTGCCCGTCCCGCCCGGTCAAGGCCGCCCCGCTGGCCGAGGTGGGCGTCATCCTGGCCACCACCCTGGACCCCGCCGGGTTCCCTCCCGGCGTGCGCGCCGGCATCGCCTCCACCCCCCGCCCCGACCGCTCCTGGATCGACGCCCGCACCGCCCTGCGCTTCACCACCGCGCGCCAGCCCGTCCTGCACCACCATCACCTGGGCGCCCTGGCCCTGCTGGGCGACCTGCCGCCGCACACCCTGCGCGCCAACCCCGACGTCATCGCCGTCGCCCACCTGGCCACCGTCCCCCAGGACCTGGACACGCTGGAGGCCTACTGCGCCACCGGCTCCCTGCGTCGCGCCGCCGACCTCCTCCACCTGCACCACAGCAGCGTCGCCCGCCGACTCGACCACATCAGCAAGACTCTCGACATCGACCTCACCCAGCCCGCCGGCCTGACACGGGCCAAACTCGCCCTCACCGCCTGGCACCTCCTCGACAACTGAGGGACCGTCTCCGGTCCCCCGCAAGGTCGTTGGAGTGGAGCGAGGGCGGCCTTCTCGCAGGGCCCGATCCCACCACCAGGCGATCGAGGGGATGGGCGGCGGACCGGCGGGGGCGCGGTCTGGGTGAAGGTGACGCTGGTGGCGACGGCGCCGGGGTGGCGGCCGTCCCGCAGGCCCCGTTCCAGGTTGCCGAGGATCAGATGGGGCAGGTGCTCGATGTAGCGGCACAGCGGTCGGCTGGCGCCGGGAAGGACCTGCTCGCGCAGTTGGAGGAACCGCAGGGTGAGCTGGTCGCACAGCTCGACGGTCCGTTCCAGTGCCCGCGGCCGTTCCAGGTGCCGTTCGGCGCGCAGGATGTCGGGCAGGTTCAGCCGGCAGCGCGAGGGGGTGGGCGCGCGGATGGCCTGCCACAGCTCCTTGCCGTAGTAGAACAGGTCGCCATCCAGGGCGGCGGTGATGATGGCCACCTCGGTCAGCGCGCACACGGCGGGAGCATCCACCTCGGCGGCCGGGACTTCCTCCCCGTCGATGATCTCGGCGCAGGCGAGGCGGCAGTTCGACTTGGACCGCCGCCTCTCCGGGGCCGGCGGTGCTGTCGCACCGGACACCGACGGTCACGTGATCACCTCACCCGGGGCGCCGGGTCGGGCTCAGCGGCAGCCGGCGCCATGAACAGCACGGTGCTGCCCGCGGGCAGCGTCCGCCCGGCCGGTTCGACCGGAGCGCCGGTGGCCCTGGTGAACAACCATCCGGGCGGATACAGCCGCAGCGTCTCGCAGACCACCCGTCCGGTGCGGCCTTCCCGGGCCACCTCGTCGGCGATCTCGGCATCGCTCAACCCGCCGTCGGCGTGGCGCTGGGTCGCCAGCATCGTCGACAGCAGGTCGCCCTGGTCCCGGCCGGTGCGCCGGTACTGGGCGATCAGGGTGGCGACGCTGCGATCAAGGTCGGCCAGCGCGCGGTCGAAGCGCCGGTTGGCCGCCATCGGCAGGCGCAGCAGTGACGGCGGCAGGAACATCCACCGGAACAGGTAGTCCAGGATCGTCTCCACCGACCGGTGCACCCTGTCCACCACGCCGGTGTCGGCCCGGGTGGAGAACAGCGTGTCCAGTACCGCGTGCAGCGCGGCCTCATACAGCGCCGGGTAGGCATCGACCACCTGCCCGTCGCGCCATCGGTCGGCCAGCACGGCACCACCACCGGCAGGGCAGCGGCCTGGTTGCCCAGCGCCCCCGCCCAGTCAACGCCGCCTGGTTGGGCGACCACCGCGCCGTGCGCCGCCACGGCACGGCACGGCCAAGTCAAGAAGTGGTGGCGCAGGTGTGGCATTTTCGTGACGCGCTGCTCCCTGGCCGATGAGGCACTTGGACGAGCAGGCCCGGCATCCCGGCTGGGCGGCGGGGGAAGGCAGGGCTAGCGGGTGAAGTAGACGCGGACGGTGGTGGCCTGCGGGATGGTGTGGATGCGGACCAGGTCGGCCAGCTGGTTGACCAGCAGCACGCCGCGGCCGCCGGGGGTGTCCGGTGGCACGGGGCGGCGTCCCACCAGCGGGTCGGTGAGGTGGCCCTGGTCGGAGACGTCCAGGACCAGGTGGGTGGGTTCGATCCACATCCGCAGGGTGCCCGTGCCGCCGCCGTGGATGACCGAGTTGGAGATCAGTTCGCTGATGGCCAGCTCCACGTCCAGCACGCGTTCGGGGTCCAGCCCGGCGGTGACGGCGTGTTCGATGGCCAGCGCGCGGGTCCGCTCCAGGGCGTCCCGGTCGAACGGCAGCGTCGTGGCCTGTCCGGGGGCGGGGTCGGGCAGCGGCTGGTTGTAGGCGGCCACGATCGCGTCGGGCGCGTAGCGGTCGCTGGGGGCCTCGCCGTCGGCGTCGATCAGCACCGGGTGGGTGGCGGCGGCGTCGGCCACCACCCGCTCGTCCAGCCCGTCGAGGTCGTAGGGGCACAGGATCGCCACGTCGCGGCCGGTGAAGGCGTGGTTGATCAGCGCCTCGTGCTGGGCGCAGGCGGGGTACTCGCTGGCCGAGCGGCCCGGCCAGATCGGCTCGCCGATGATGCGAACGCGGGCCTGGGGGTGGCGGTCGGCGAAGGCGCGCAGCACGCCGGGGATGATGCGGCCGGGGTTGCGGCCGGCCCGCGTCATGTCCAGCAGCGTCACCGCGTCGGCCGTCGCGCCCAGCTCCTCGCGCAGGGCCTGGCTCAGGGGCTCCAGCCGCCAGGTGGGAACCGCCACCGCGACCGGTTCCCCGGCCCGCACGCCGTCGACGACGAACGGCACGGTGCCCGCCAGGTACTGCTCCAGGCCGCGGTAGAACAGCGCGGGATGCCAGAACGGGTCGGCGGGACGGGAGGCGTGAGAGGTCGGGACGGTCACGGCGCGAGCACCTCGATCCCCGGGGTGTCGGGCCACATGACCTGCAGGATGCGCCGCAGGGCCGGAGGCGGGCTGTGCAGGACCACTCGGCCGGTGGGGGCCAGGCGATGGGCGACGGCGGCGACCGCCGCGGCGCCACCGGCGTCCACGCTCACCAGCTGTGACAGCTCCAGATGCACCACGGTCACGTCGGTGCCGTTACCGGTGGGGGGCAGCTCCGACAGGGTGGACTCCCAGATGTCACGAGTGAGCACGTTCACCTCCCCGACGGCGCGTACGCCGACCAGCTCGGTCAACGGCTGCACGCGCAGGCCGGACACAAGAACCCCCTCGGGAGTGAACGGGGACGAGGCTGATTGGGGTCAGCGTCAAACATTACCGAGCATCAAGCCTCCGCAAGTATAGGGGGAGGCCACGGCTGTTCCCGCCAGAACCAGACGATCGGGAAGCCCCGGAAGGACCGGGTCGGCCCTCACCCCCTGCGCTCCGGGGCTGAGGCGTCGAGCCCGGCGAGGAGGATCTTCAGACCGGAGTGGAACTCGGCCTGAGGGTCGCCGGTGGCCGCGTGGGCCGTCTCGATCAGCCTGGGGAACCGCCGTGCCGGAAGATCGGCCATCCGCGCGGTGATGGCTTCGGCGTCCCGGCCGGCGACGAGAGGGCCGGTGAGCTCGGCCTGGGCGAACCCGGCGATGAAACCGGAGACCACGCGGAAGGCGGCCAGCAGGTCTGCTCCGGACCTTCCGCTGTCGGCGAGGGCCTGCAACAGGGCTTCGGTGGGGACGAGCGCGTCCTCGTCGAGGCTGCGTGCGGTGAGGATGAGGGGAATGGCGTTGGGGTGCGCGCGCACGGCGCGCCAGATGGCCTCGGCGATCGCCTTCACCCGCGTCCGCCAGTCGCCCGAAGGGTCGTCGGGCCAGTGGGCTTGGGCCATGACCGCGCTGGTGACGAGGCGTTCGAGTCCTTCCCGGCCGTCGACGTAGTTGTAGATGGTCATGGGGCCGGTGCCGAGCCTGGTGGCCAGGGCGCGCATGGTCAGCCCCGTCAGGCCCTCCTGGTCGATCAGCTCCAGAGCCGCGGCCTGCAACTGCTGGTGGGTGAACTTGCGCGGTGCCGGCATGGGTTCCTCTACTTGATTACGTACAAGGTACGTGTTTAACTCTCCCCGTTCACGTACAAGGTACTTGATCGAGGGGATCATGATGACACGCACCTCCTTCACCTCCGGCGGCGACCGGTGCGCCGCCTGGCTCACCGTTCCCGAGGGCTCCGGACCGCATCCGGTCGTCGTCCTGGTGCACGGCGGCGGGGCGACGCACGAGATGATGCTCGGCCAGTACGAGAAGTGGTTCTCCCAGGCGGGCCTGGCCGTGCTCGCCTTCGACTTCCGTCATTTGGGCGAGTCGGGCGGCGAGCCGCGCCAACTGGTCAGCGCGCGCCGGTACGCCGAGGACATCGACGCGGCGCTGGAGTTCGCCCGCTCGCGGCCCGAGCTGGACGCCGGGCGCGTCGCGCTGTGGGGGACCTCGTTCGGCGCCAGCCATGTGGTGGCCGCGGCCGCCCGGCATCCGACGCTGTCGGCGGCGGTGGTGCAGTGCCCGGTGCTGAGCGGACGCGCCGTCGCCCTGCGGGCCGGCCTGCGGCACCTGGCCCGGCTCACCGTCCCGATCACCTCCGACCTGGTGCGGGCCTCGCTGGGGCGGTCGCGGCGGTACGTTCCGCTGGTGGGCCGCCCCGGCGAGCCGGCCTTCGTCAACCAGCCGGGCGCCCTGGAGGGCTGGCGGTCGGTGTGCCCGCCGGGCTACGAGTTCGACAACCGCGTCACCGCCGCCTCCGGGCTGGGGATGCTGTTCTACAACGCCGCGGCCCGAGCCGCCCGCGTGCGGTGCCCGCTGCTGGTGTGCCAGAGCGACCGGGAGAACCTGGTCGACACCGCGATCGCGGAGAAGGTCGCCGCCACTGCGCCGCGCGGCGTGCTCAAGCACTACGACGCCGACCACTTCACCGTCTACCATCCGCCGCTGGTCGAACGGCTCGTCGCCGACCAGATCGAGTTCCTCACCACCCACCTGCGGGTCCGTTCGTGAACCGGCGGGACTCCACGGAACGCATCGGCGTGCCGCCGCGCGCGGCGGCATGGACGGCTGGACACCGGACCGGCCGGTCGATCGACGAGCGGCAGCTCTCGTCCGCGCGGATGGACCGGCGGTTGAACCCGGAGTCGGGCGGGGAACGCGGTGGCCGGGGTGCTGTCGCCTCCGTGGGCACGCCCTCGCCGGTGCTGGGAACACATGGCGCCTGGACGGATGGCGCCGGGCACGGGGCGCGCCCACGGAGGCGGCCGACCAACCGGGCGCCGGGTGCCGGACGCCGATCCCGATCCCCTCACCTGGGCCGCGTCGCTCCGGGCCGGTTGGTCGACGCCCAGAAAACTAGTCCGGTCGGCCGGTGCCCGCGTGCCGGATACGACCAGCGGTTGCGGCTTCGCGACGAACGGCCGCAATGGTCCTACCGGCCCTTCACGCGTGACGGACCGGCGAGGTGCCATCCCGCCGCTCCGCGCCCTTCGGACCCGCTCGGCGGTGCGCGTCACATGCCACCGGTCCGGCTGTCGTCCAGTGCGAGGCGGGCCGGTTCCGTGCGGGAGGCGAGGCCGGGCTTCCGGTAGGCGTTGGACAGGTGGTGCCCGACGGTCCCCGAGCTCAGGAACAGGTGGGCGACGATGTCCTGGATGTCCTGGTTGGACAGGCCGGTCGCCGCGAGGCGGGCGATCTGCTGTTCACGCGGGGTTGAGGTCGGCGAGGGAGCCGGGCGTCGGCACGGCGCGACTCTCGCCGACGGCGATGAGCGCCTCGGCCCGGGCGCGGTCGGCCCAGGGGCGGGCGGCCAGGCGCTCGAACGTCTCCGAGGAGGAACGTAGCGGAGCGCGAGCGTCGACGCGCCGCTGCGCCCTGCGCGGCCATTCGCCGTACAGGAGCTCGGTACGAGCGCGTTCCCGGTGGAGACGCAGAACGCGGAGGTAGTGCGTTTCGGCGTCGTCGAGCAGCGCCGCGCAACGCGCCACGATGGCCTCGGCCCAGGGGCGGTCGAGCGAGAACACCCAGTTCAGGTACCACCGGAACGGTTCGCGCGGGCGTCCATACGTTTCAGGGCGGCCGCGATGACGGCAGCCGGTCCAGGACGGCGTCGGGACGGCCCTCAGGTTCCTCGCGCGGGTCGCCTCCAGGAACGGGTGGGGACGTCGTCGGCCTCGACCAGCAGCGCGTGGCATCGCCGCGTGCCCCCTTCGATCGCCGCGTGCCGTGCCAGGACGATCGCCGGGCCGTCCCGCCGGGCGCAGCCCCTCGCCCGCGGCGGTGAGCGCCTCGGCGTGCCGTCCGTGGTGCAGGTGCGCGATGGCGGTCAGCGCCAGCACCTCGGGCGGGACGCCGATCGCCCCGACAGTCGGCAGTCTCGTTCCAGGTCGGCCGCCAGCGCCTGGGCCGTGGCGAAGTCGCCGAGCAGCACGTGCCACCGGACGGTCATGGCGCAGTGGCAGTGCCGCCGACGGCGAGCCGATCGAACGCAGTCGCGGCCCGGGTCAGGTCCGCGGACCCCGTTCGGCGACGGTGCCCGCCGCGTGGATCAGCCGCCGGTTCGCCTGCCACCCGTCGCTGGTGTCCAGCAGCGCGTCGAGCCCGGCGACCTCGGCGGGCAGGGCCGGGCCGGGCTGGTCAGGTGCACAGCCACCTCCTCCAGCAGGGACGCCGCGCGGCGGGACCGGTCGGAGGTCAGGACGGCGGCGCGTTCGTAGGTGCGGGCCACCGCCAGGTATCCCCCGCGACGTCGCGCTTCCCCGGCGCTGTCCTCCAGCGCGGCGGCGACCTCCTTGTCCGGCCCGATACCGGCCGCCGCCAGGTGCCACGCCCGCCGACCGGGTCGCGGTGGCGGGCCAGGATCTCCGCCAGCGCCCGGTGCACCGCCAGCCGTCGCGCGGTGTCGGCCTACTGGTAGACGGTGGACTGGATGAGGGGACGCCGAAACGTCAGCCGTTCCCCGTCCAGCCGCGCCGCCGTGTCCAGGACCATCGGCAGCGTGCCGGTGTCGGCGACCGCGGCGACCAGCAGGACGGTCCAGGTGCGGGCGGGGCCTGCCAGGCCCCGACGGCGAGCGCCTCCTGCGCGCCGCACGCGAGGCATGCACCCACACACTCCGCGCCCGCCCCTCCACCACCCGCGAGAAGGGCTCCTGACACGAGCGCAGGATCGAACGGCTTCCTGCGTAGCCTCCGCCTCAGACTCAGCCCCGGCCGCAGGTCTTGGCCGCGGCCGTGAACGTACCCGGCGACCCGGACTCGGTCACCGCCGCGAAGACGGCACCGGTCTCTCGGGCGGCGATGAGGATACGAGTGACGGCGACGGGCGGGACGACCACCAGTCAGATCACCTTGAAGAACCGTTCCCGGCGGGCCTCGGGACTATGACCCATGGGTGAGAGCCCCGCCACCGGTACCGTGCGCGGACCCACATGCCGATCCGAGATCGGCAGTCATGCCGACACCATCCGCCCAGGCGGGTGACCGACGCAGGCGATCGTCATCATCGAACGCCGCAATTTCACAGATGACTCGCAGACCCAGCGTGATCATGCGTGTTAATGCCAGGCCTCGTGATCGCCACCCCTGATGCCCGCACCGCCGCGATCGCCTCGTCAGCAGCGCCGAACCGCGTACGAGGCGATGTATGACATGGCCTCGTGCTGGCGGCGACTTAGCCCGTGGCCACGGCCGATGCTGGCTCAAGTCCTGACCGGCCGTTCCGCCATGCTGCTGAACGCCGTCCCTCCACTGCTCGAAGCCATCCTCGCGCCGAGTCCCCGGTGCCGACCGCAATGCGGAACAGCGTTGCCAACTTGGATTGCCTGCCATGTCCCCGGCGGCCCGGTCGCCTACCTCACGATGTGACCGCACCACCTCACCTGGGCCGGGCCAAGTCACCGGCAACAACCCTGACAGGCAAGGCCGTGATGAAGGCACGCGAAAAGGGATGGCGTGACAGTGAAGGCAAGCACGATCATCTAGTGAGCCTGACTGGTGACACGACGGGGGACGATTGCAGACAAAGATCATCGTGCAACACGTGAGCCTGGGTGCCGAGCGGCATCGAGTGATCCGTCCCGCCAAGCCGTTGAACAACGCGGCACTCCACGACCACGGCTTCAACCACTACGACATGTATGTCGACCGCGCGGATGGGCGACGGGCCGGCACACTCTGGCTGCTCGCAGCACGTTCCCCGCGCTCAATGGTGTACCTGCCAATGCGCGCCACTCCGCATCCCCCTGACATCGGCTGCGACTGGTTTCCAGAGGGGCCACTCGACCTGGTGCTGCTACACCACTCGTTGCAGTTTCCGCCCTCGCGCTGGAAGCGGGTACGCGAACGGATCACCAGAGCCAACACCCCTCGCGAACTCCGAACCGCAGGCGTACCGGACAGCGACCTCCCTACCGATGAGGAGGTCAATTATCCGGCCTTCAGCTACCAGGAGAACAGAGACGTCCTCCGCCAGCACAGGTACGCAGAGACCCTTTTCTTGACCGGCAGCGCCGCCGCTTTCCGGGAAGCGGCCCGCCATTTCTTCGCCGTTGCCAAACATGGCCCGCCGGCCGCAGCACGTGACTCCCTCTACCTCTCGGTCGGATGCAACTACCACGTTTGTCGCCAGTTCTACTGGCCGCACATCGACCCCCGCGGCAATCGGGAGATTCACTTTGCGTACTGCCCCACCTGGACACTCCGACCGCCAACGAGCACGTCCCGATCC
>NZ_BCQR01000035.1 GCF_001552175.1 Actinomadura kijaniata NBRC 14229 | reverse complement strand
GGCGGCGCCCGGCGGCGCGGGCTCGCGCTCGCCCTCCGGCAGCGGCCGCGACACCTCCCGCGCCCGCATCGCCGCGTCCACCGTGATCCGCATGCTCGGCTGACCCACGCTCCGCCTCCTCGCTCCGGTCCGGATCCCCATTGCACACCACCGGACCGGTCCCCGCGCAAGACCGGGCGCCCGCCCGGTTCCGCTCCCGATCCCGCGACCAGGGATGATCACTGGCGCGGATGACCGCCGGGCGGGCGCGATGCTCGGTACAGTGCCGGAGATGCTGCAACGTCTGGTCCATCTCCTGCCGCCACGGGTGCGCGCGTTCCTGCGCCGCGTCCCCGTGCTGGTGGCGCTGTACCAGTGGCTGCGGCGGGGCAGGCTGACCCGCGACCGTCACGTGTTCGCGGTGCTGGCGATCCTCACGGTCGTCATCGGCATCGGCGCGGCCGAGTGGGAGTGGGCCCCGTCGGGCGCGCTGGTGCTGACGGTGCTCGGCGGCGGGCTGCTGCTGAAGGTGCGCGGCCTGGTCGCCCTGCTCGGCGTGGTCGCGGTGATGGTCGCCTACACCGCCTGGTTCCACCACGCGGTGGTCGGCCCCGGCACGATCGGGCCGCTGGGCATCACGGCGGTGCTGGCGCTGTCGCTGGCCCGCACCCGCCAGAAGCTCGGCGTCCAGGGGCTGCGCGGCGACTCGATGCTCCTGGAGCTGCGCGACCGGCTGCTCCGCCAGGGCGAGATGCCGAGGCTCCCCGACGGCTGGGACGCGCAGGTGGTGATGCTCCAGGCGGGCGGGTCGTCGTTCGGCGGGGACTTCGTGGTGTCGGTGCGGCGCGGCGACACCCTGGAACTGGCGCTGGTGGACGTCTCGGGCAAGGGCACCGACGCGGGCACCCGCGCGCTGATGCTCTCCGGCGCGTTCGGCGGACTGCTGGGCTCGGTGCGGCCCGACCGGTTCCTCCCGGCGTGCAACGACTTCCTGCACCGCCAGCACTGGGACGAGGGTTTCGTGACGGCCGTGCACGTCGTCATCGACCTGACCAGCGGCGAGTACACGGTGGAGTCGGCGGGCCACCCCCCGGCCGTCCAGTTCGACGCGGGCAGCGGCACCTGGCAGGTGAGCCCCGCCAAGGGCGTGGTGCTGGGGGTCGTCCCCGACATGGACGCCGACGCGGTGCGCGGCCAGCTGCGCTCCGGCGACGCGCTGCTGCTCTACACCGACGGGCTGGTGGAGTCCCCGGGCCGCGATCTGGACGCGGGCATCGACCGTCTGCTCGGCGAGGCCGAGCGCTTGGTCCCGCAGGGGTTCCGCAAGGGCGCCCGCGAGCTGGTCGAGACGATGGCGGCGGCGCGCGACGACGACTGCGCCCTCGTGCTGATCTGGCGGACCTGACCGGGCCGCGGCGCCCCGGGCGCCCCTAGGCGACCGCGCTGAACTCCTTGGTCTCCTCCGGAGGCTGCTCGGCCGAAGCGGGGACGGCCGGGGTCGGTTCCGGGGAGGCCGGGTAGCCCACCAGGGACAGCAGCAGGTCGGGCGCGGTCGGACGCTCGACGGGGTTCTTGGCGAGGGCCGCGCGGACCGTCGGGAGCAGGTCGGGCGGGACGTCCGACAGGTCGGGCTCCTCGTTGGCCGTGCGCAGCGCCACCTCCGTGGGCTCGCCGTCGCCGAACGGCAGTCGGCCCGTTCCCGCGTAGGCCACCAGGCAGCCCCATCCGAACACGTCGGCGGCGGGGGTGGGCGGTCCGCCCTTGATGACCTCCGGAGGGACCCAGCCGGGCGTGCCGACCACGGTGCCCGACGGCGCCGGGGTCGGGGAGTCGCACTTGCGGGAGACGCCGAAGTCGATGACGCGGGGCCCGGAGAGGGTGAGGATCACGTTCGCCGGCTTGACGTCGCCGTGGATCAGGCCCGCCGCGTGCACCGCCGACAGCCCCGCCGCCACGCCGACCGCGACGCCGTGCAGGTCGGCCGCCGGGAGCGGCCCCGACTGGAGCAGGCGCCGCTGGAGGGACATGCCCCCGACGTACTCGCTGACGATGTAGGGGAGCCCCGAGGCGTCCTCTCCGTAGTCCAGCACCCGCGCGGTGCAGAACGAGGCCACGCGGCTCGCCATCACCGCTTCCTCGCGCAGCCGTTCCCGGAACTTGGCGTCGCCCGCCAGCCGCGGATGGATGGTCTTGACCGCGACGCGTTCGCTGGTGTCCGGTTCGCGTGCGAGGAAGACCGTGCCCATGCCGCCCGTGCCGATGCGCCCCAGCAGCGGGTAGCCGCCGATCGTACGCGGATCGGCGTCTTCCAGAGGGCTCACCTCGCACGCCATGCTCCCGCCCGGCTGAGCCTCGCTCTTGTGCCCGTCCATGTCGTGCCTCGCGCCTCCTTCCCCTTCCGGAGCTTTTGTCGATCAGCCCCCTTGTGCCCGAAAGTCGGCAAAGTATGAGGTCGAATCTCCACGGATCGTCGGCCGGGGCCCCTGAGACGCCGTGTCCGCGCTGGTTTCACTCGGAAGTAACATCCTGGTAACGCCTGGTGCACGGGGCGACGGCAGAGTATGAGGCAGTTCGACGGCCACCCCCGGACCGGTGATCCCTCCTCGGCGCGGGGCCCGGTGGGCGGCCGGCGGCACCGAAGGCGATGCCCGCGCGGACGGCACCCCAGGGGTGGGAGGCGCCGTGCGTGCGGGCATCGGCCGTCCGCTTCCCGATATAACCTATTGACTTAGTAGGAATTATGGGCTTTGCTTGAGGCATGAGCGGGGACCCGTACCACGGCCTGGCCGTGGGGCGCGGCCACGGTCGCCGCTCAGCGTCCGAGCCCGACCGGCCCGACTCCGTTGCTGGGGGAGTGGACCGGACGGGCCGCCCCCCCGCCGTTCGGGGCGCTCTTACGGCGGGGGACGCGCGGTGACCGGGACGGCGTTGGCACGGCCCGTCCCGGTCACCGGCGACTCCTCCACCGGCGCCCCTTCCGGCGGCCTCCCCCGCCACGGCGCCGCCGGGCCGCGAGGTTTCGCGCGGTGGCGGCCGGGTTACAACCAGGGCCACCGAGATCGTTTCCCCCCGGGCGACTAGGACGCGGCGCCGTGCCGCGTGGAGCCGGGACGACGGGGGAGGCGACGGGCATGTCGGGCCGTGGGCTGCGCTGGCCCCCGTCGCGCTGGTCGCTGCGTGCCCGCGTCACCGCCATGGCGACCGCCGTGGTCGCGGTCCTGATGGTCAGCGGATGCCTGGCGTTCTACCTGACGGTCCGCGAACTGCTCTACCAGGGCCTGCGCGACCGCGGCGACCGCGCCATCGCCGAGCTGACCCAGCAGACCCAGAACGGCGCCACCGGCATGCTGTCCTACGGCGCGGACGGCTTCCAGCTCCGCCAGGTGATGGGGGCCGACGGCCGGGTGGTCGCCGCCACCCCCGAACTGCGCGGCCGGGGCCCGATCACCGGCATCGACCCGCCCGCCGGCGGCGGCGTGCTGCGGACCCGCATCACGCTGCCGGCCACGGACGAGCAGATCTACCTGGTCGCCCGGCGGGTGAGCACCCCCGACGGCGAACGCGTCCTGTACGCCGGGACGGTGCTCACCGACCTCAGCCGCCTCGGCACGGCGTTCGTGCTGGGCCTGGCGCTGGTGACGGTGCTGGGATCGGGGGTGGCCGCGCTGCTGGTGCGGCAGGCGGTGTGCCGGGCGCTGCGGCCGGTCGGGGTGATGCGCGCCGAACTCGCCTCGATCACCGGCGGACGGTCCGGGGGCCGGGTGACCGTTCCCGACAGCGCCGACGAGGTCGCCGGGCTCGCCGAGTCGGTCAACCTCACCCTCAGCCGCCTGGAACACGTGCTGGACCGCCAGCGCGCCTTCGTCGGCGACGTCTCGCACGAGCTGCGCAGCCCCCTGACCGGCCTGCGCACCCAGCTGGAGGTCGCCCTCGAATGCCCCGAGGACGAGGACTGGCCGGAGGTGGCGCGGGCCGCGCTGAACGAGGCCGACCGGCTCCAGCGCATCGTCGGCGACCTGCTGATCGTGGCGCGGCTGGAGGCCGGCATGCCGCAGCACCGCGAGCCGGTGGACCTGGCGGAGCTGGCCCGCGCCGAGCTCGCCCGCCGCCGCGGCGACCGGGTCCCGATCGAGCTGGAGGCCGCCGGCGGCGCGGTGGTCATGGGCAGTCCCGGCCAGCTCGAACGCGTCCTGACGAACCTGCTCGACAACGCCGTCCGGCACGCCGCGACCCGGGCCCGGCTCACGGTGTCGGCCGAGGGCGGGCAGGCGGTGGTGCGGGTCGCCGACGACGGCACCGGCATCGACCCCGACCACCGGGAGGCGGTGTTCCGGCGCTTCTACCGGCTGCCCGAGGGGCGCCGGCGCGACGGCGGCGGGACGGGCCTCGGCCTGCCGATCTCCCGCGACATCGCCGTCGCGCACGGCGGGACCCTGGAGGTGGGCGAGCCGGACCCCGGATGGCGGGGCGCGCTGCTGGAGCTGCGGATCCCGTTGTCCGGAACGGACAAGAAACGCCTCGACCATTGAACGTGAAAAGCATTCACTTACGCGGCGGGTCATGGTCTCCTGGTGGTCGTGGCGGTGCTCTCCGTGACCGGAGCGCTCCGCGACGCGGTGCCACCACGACCCACAGAGGTGTGCCATGCCCGTCCCCCGCAGGCTCCCGAGAGCGAGGACGGCGGTCGGCGCCGGCGTCCTCGCCGCCGCGCTGCTGTGCCCCGCCCCCGCGGCGGCCTCCACCCCGTTCCGCGACCCCGAACCCGCCACCGGAGCGACCGGGACGCCGATGACCGGCACCACCCCCGACGGGCAGGTGCGCGGCTACGTCGACGCCCACAGCCACCTGACCTCCTACGAGGCGTTCGGCGGCATGCTGATGTGCGGCAGGCCGTTCGACCCGCACGGCGTCCGGGAGGCGCTGAAGGACTGCCCCGACCACCATCCCGACGGCAGCCTCGCCTGGTTCGAGAACTTCACCCGTAAGGGCAGCCCGTTCGGGCGGCACGACCCGAGGGGCTACCCGACGTTCCGGGACTGGCCCGCCCACGACTCGCTCACCCACCAGCAGGCCTACCACAAGTGGGTGGAACGGTCCTGGCGCGCGGGCCAGCGCATCCTGGTCAACCAGCTGGTCGCCAACCGCACCCTGTGCGAGATCTACCCGCTGAAGCGGAACACCTGCGACGAGATGGACGTCATCCGCCTCCAGGCCCGGCGGACCCGCGAGTTGCAGGACCACATCGACCGCGAGAGCGGCGGACCGGGCCGGGGCTGGTTCCGGATCGTGACGAGCCCGGCGGAGGCCCGCCGGGTCATCGAGTCGGGGCGGATGGCGGTCGTGCTGGGCGTCGAGACGTCCGAGCCGTTCGGCTGCCGCCAGGTCCTCGGCGCGCCGCGGTGCACCGCGAGGGACATCGACGAGGGGCTGGACGAGATGCGCCGCCTCGGCGTGCGGTCGATGTTCGTGTGCCACAAGTTCGACAACGCGCTGTGCGGCGTGCGCTTCGACTCCGGCACGACCGGCGTCGTGATGAACCTCGGCAACCTCGTCGGCTCCGGCCGGTTCTGGCAGGCCGACCACTGCGCGGCCACCGGCCCGCACGACAACGAGATCGCCCCGGCGGGCGGGATCGGCGACCTGCTGGCGGGCCCGCTGCGGGCGCTGCGCCCGCTCGGCGTCACCGTGCCGGTCTACCCGTCGGCCCCGCACTGCAACGTCAACGGCCTGACCCCGCTCGGCGAGCACATGGTCAGGGGGCTGGCCGCGCGGGGGATGCTGGTCGAGCTGGACCACATGAGCGCCAAGGCCGCCGACCAGGCCCTCGACATCCTGGAGGAGCGGCACTACTCCGGCGTCATCTCCTCCCACAGCTGGTCCGACGAGCACTACACCAGGCGCGTCTACGGCCTGGGCGGGATGCTCACCTCCTACGGGTTCGCCTCCGACGCGTTCGTGGCGCAGTGGCGCAGGGCGAAGAAGGACCGCGACGGCAGGTACCTGTTCGGCTTCGGGTACGGCCTGGACGCCAACGGCATGGGCCCGCTGCCCCCGCCGCGCGCGGACGCCGGGAAGAACCCGCTGAGGTACCCCTACCGTTCCCCGGTCGATCCGGGCGTGACGCTGACCAGGCAGACCACCGGGCAGCGCACCTGGGACGTCAACACCGAGGGCGTCGCCCACTACGGGCTGGTCCCCGACTGGATCGCCGACATGCGGAACATCGCCGGCAGCGAGATCACCGACGACCTGGCCCGGGGCGCGGAGGCCTACCTGCGGATGTGGGAACGCGCGGAACGGGGCTGATCCCCGGCCCCCGGCTACCCGGCCTGCTCGGCCTGCTCGAACGACGGCGGGCGGCGGCGACCGTGTCCCGTCGCCCGCTCGAACAGGTGCCCGACCCGGAGCACCTCGAAGTCGGCGCGGTGCGGCCCCACGATCTGCACCCCGACCGGCAGCCCGCCCGCCGTGAACCCGCCGGGCACCGACAGCGCCGGGCAGCCCGTGGCCGACACCAGGTAGCAGGAGGCCATCCACTCCAGGTAGTCGCGCATCGGCCGCCCGCCGACCGTGTCGGGGTACTCCCGGCCGGCGTCGAACGGCACCACCTGGCTCACCGGCAGCACCAGCACGTCATGGCGCTGGAAGAACTCCCGCACCCGGTGGAACAGCGCGGCGTGCAGGCGTTCGGCGGCGGCGACGTCGCGGCCAGACAGCGCGCGGCCCGCCTCGACGTTGGCGACCAGCGACGGTTTCATCAGGTCGCGGTGCGCGTCCAGCAGCGGCCCCAGCGCCAGGTCGAACTGCCAGGCCCGTAGCGTCCGGAACACCTCGTCCGCGCCCGACAGGTCCGGGCACGCCTCCTCCACCTCGCAGCCGAGGTCGGCGAACACCTTCGCCGCGCCCTCGACGACCGCCGCGACCTCGCGGTCCACCGGCACCCTCCCGCCCAGGTCGGCCGACCACGCCACCCGCAGCCCGGCCGGGTCCCGGTCCAGCGGCCGCGCGAACACCCCGCCCGGGGTCTCCAGCGCGATCGGGCTGCGCGGATCGGGCCCCGCCAGCACCGACAGCAGCAGCGCCACGTCCGCCACCTCGCGCCCCATCGGCCCCTGCACGCCCATCGTCGCCCACGCCGCCTCGGCCGGCCAGCTCGGCACCCGGCCGGGGGAGGGGCGCAGGCCGACGACGTTGCAGAACGACGCGGGATTGCGCAGCGACCCGCCCATGTCGCTGCCGTCGGCCAGCGGATGCATCCCGCACGCCAGCGCCGCCGCCGCGCCCCCGCTGCTGCCGCCCGCCGACCGCGACAGGTCGTAGGGGTTGCGGGTGACGCCGAACAGCGGGTTGAAGGTGTGCGACCCGCACGCGAACTCGGGGACGTTCGTCTTCCCGATCGTGACGACCCCGGCCGCGCGCATCCGCTCCACGACCAGGTCGTCCCGGTCGGGGACGTGCCCGGCGAAGATCGGGGAGCCGTGGGTGGTGCGGATCCCGGCGGTCTCGTGGGTGTCCTTGTGCGCGACCGGGAGCCCGTGCAGCGGCCCGACGTCCGCGCCGGAGGCCAGCCGCTCGTCGGCGGCGCGGGCCTGCTCGGCGGCCCGCTCGGCGACGAGCGTGACGATGGCGTTGACCCGCGGGTTGGTGCGTTCGACCTGCTCCAGGTGGGCGGCCAGCACCTCGCGCGCGGACACCTGCCCGGTGCGCAGCAGCCGCACCAGCTCCCGCGCCGACATGAAGGTGATCTCCGAGGATGCCAACCGCCGACCTCCCGATGTCTACCCGAGCGTGGAACCACCACCCTGCCACGAACGGCACCGGCGCGGCCGGGGGACCGCCCTGCCGGACGGGCTGCCAGGATGGCGGGGACGACCGACGGGAGGAACGGCGGATGACGGAGCGGGCCGGGGCGCGTGAGCTGGTGGAACGCGTGCTGGACGAGGGGACCTGGAGGTCCTGGGACGCCGCGCCGCGCCGGGTCGCCGAGCCCGGATCCGCCTACGCCGCCGAACTCGCCGCCGCGCGGGAGCGCAGCGGATGCGACGAGGCCGTCATCACCGGGGAGGGGCTGCTGCGGGGACGGCGGGTCGCCTGCATCGCCTCGGAGTTCCGGTTCCTGGCCGGGTCGATCGGGCTGGCCACCGCCGAGCGGATCGTCGCCGCCGTCGAACGCGCCACCACCGAGGGCCTGCCGCTGCTGGCGGCGCCGTCGTCGGGCGGGACGCGGATGCAGGAGGGCACGGCGGCGTTCGCGCAGATGGCGCGGATCACCGCGGCGGTCGCCGAGCACCGCGCGGCCGGGCTGCCGTACCTGGTGTACCTGCGGCACCCGACGACGGGCGGGGTGTTCGCGTCGTGGGGGTCGCTGGGGCACCTGACGGCGGCGGAGCCGGGCGCGTTGATCGGGTTCCTCGGGCCGCGCGTGTACGAGGGGCTGTACGGGGAGCCGTTCCCCGAGGGGGTGCAGGTCGCGGAGAACCTGGCGGCCAGGGGCCTGGTGGACGCGGTCGTGGCGGTCGGGGACCTGGCACGGGTCGCGGCGGACGCGCTGGAGGTCCTGCGCCCCGGACCGCCCGCGGCCGAACCGCGGCCGTCGGAGCCCGCCGAGCCCACTGAGCCCACCGAGCCTGCCGAGCCCGCCGCGGGGTCGGCGTGGGAGTCGATCGAGCGGTCCCGGCGGCCCGGCCGGCCCGGCGTGCGGCACCTGCTGCGACACGGCGCGACGCACGTGACGCCGCTGTCGGGGACCGGGGAGGGGGAGGCCGAGCCGGGGCTGCTGCTGGCGCTGGCGCGGTTCGGGACGGCGCCGTGCGTGGTGGTCGGGCAGGACCGGCGCGGGCAGCGCAACGGCAGCCCTCTCGGCCCGGCCGGGCTGCGGACGGCGCGGCGCGGGATGCGGCTGGCCGCCGAGCTGCGGTTGCCGCTGGTCACGGTCGTGGACACGCCGGGCGCCCTGCTGTCGGCGCGGGCCGAGGAGGGCGGGCTCGCCGGGGAGATCGCCCGCTGCCTCGCCGACATGATCACGCTGTCCGCGCCGACGCTGTGCCTGCTGCTGGGGGAGGGGACCGGCGGCGCGGCGCTGGCGCTGCTCCCGGCCGACCGGGTGCTGGCCGCCCGGCACGCCTGGCTGTCGCCGCTGCCCCCGGAGGGCGCGTCGATCATCATGCACCGCACCCCCGACCACGCGCCGCGGATGGCCGAGGCACAGGGCGTGCGGGCCGCCGACCTGCTGCGCGACGGCATCGTGGACGCGCTGGTGGACGAGCGCCCCGACGCCGCCGACGAGCCCGAGGCGTTCTGCCTCCGGATGGCCGCCGCCGCCGAGCACGCCCTGCGCGCCCTGACCGCGACCGACCCCGCCGCCCGCCGGGCCGCCCGCCGGGAGCGCTACCGAAGGCTCGGACGCTGACGCCTATCATCGTTTGGGTTCGTATGACACGGATGACAGAGGAGAACCCCCCGTGCGCCGCGCTCTGCTGATCATGCATGACCACCTGTCCCCGGCCGACCCGCTGGTCGCCCATCTGACCGAGCGCGGCTACGCCGTCGCCCAGCAGCTCGTGGTGCCCGGCGAGCGCCACGCGACGCCGGACGTCGCGTTCGACTTCCCCGACCCGCGCGACTGGGACCTGATCATCCCGCTGGGGTCGCCGTGGGCGGTGGACGACCTGGCGACCATCGGCACCTGGGTCACGCCCGAGCTGGCGATGCTGCGCAAGGCGCACGAGGCGGACGTCCCGATCCTGGGCATCTGCTTCGGCGGCCAGGCCCTAGCGACCGCGCTGGGCGGCGGCGTCGAACGCTCCCCGCGCCCCGAGCTGGGCTGGGTCACCGTCGAGACCGACGATCCCGCGCTGATCGGCCCCGGACCGTGGTTCCAGTTCCACTACGACCGCTGGATCCTGCCGCCCGGCGCGGTGGAGATCGCCCGCAACGGGGTGTGCTCGCAGGCGTTCACCGTGGGCCGGTCGATGGGCGTGCAGTTCCATCCCGAGATCAACGTGCCGGAACTGGAGAACTGGCTCGTCCACGGCGGCGCGGACCTGGTGCGCGCGGCGGGCCGGGACCCCGACGCCATGCTGGAGTCGCTGCGCCGGGACGAGGCCGCCGCCATCGGCCGCTGCCGCGCGCTCGTGGACGTGTTCCTGGATCGCGTCGCCGTGTGACGGGCATCACTCCCCGGCCGGTCACATCCGGGGACGGCCGCCCGTCCTGTCCCCGAAGCACCCGACCGAAGGAGTGATCCCGATGCGCGTTCTCGTCGCCGGAGCCACCGGAGTCGTCGGACGGCGGCTCGTCCCGCTGCTGACGGCCACGGGGCACGAGGTCGTCGCCCTGTCGCGCCGCCCGCGCCCGGCCGAGGGCGCCCGGACGGTCGCGGCCGACGCCCTGGACCGGGCCGCGCTGGCCGCCGCCGTCCGCGAGGCCGCCCCGGACGCCGTCGTGCACCTGCTCACCGCGATCCCCGCCAAGCTGAACCCGCGCAGGATGGAACGGGACTTCGCGCTCACCGACCGGCTCCGCACCGAGGGCACCCGCAACCTCCTCGACGCCGCCCGCGAGGCGGGCGCGACCCGGATCATCACCCAGGGCCTGGCGTTCGCCTACGAGCCCGGCGAGACCCCCGCCAACGAGGACACCCCGTTCTGGAGCGACCCGCCGCGGCAGTGGGCCGCCTCCCTCGCGGCCCTGCGCACCCTGGAGAAGCTGACCGCCGACGCGGACGGCCTGGTCCTGCGCTTCGGCCACCTGTACGGGCCCGGAACGGCGTTCGCCCGCGACGGCTGGACGACCGGGCAGATCCGCGGGCGGCGGATGCCGATCGTGGGCGGGGGCGGGGCGACGTTCTCGTTCCTGCACACCCACGACGCCGCGACCGCGATCGTGTCGGCGCTGACCCGGCCGGTCACCGGGGCCCTGAACATCGTCGACGACGAGCCCGCCGAGGTCCGCGAGTGGCTGCCGGAGCTGGCGCGGCTGCTGGGCGCGCCGCGGCCGAGGACCGTTCCGGCGCCGGTCGCGCGGCTGGTCGCGGGCGGCTGGGGCGTCGCCTACATGACCCGGCTGCGGGGCGCCGACAACGCCCGCGCCCGCATGCGGCTGAACTGGCGGCCCCGCCACACCTCCTGGCGCGAGGGCTTCGCCGCGGAACTGGGGGAGAGGTGACCGAGGAGTTCGAGGAGCACCGCCCGCTCCTGCTGGGCCTCGCCTACCGCATGCTCGGCAGCATGTGGGACGCCGAGGACGTCGTCCAGGAGGCGTACGTGCGGTGGATGGGAGTCGACCGGTCCGAGGTCAGGGAGGTCCGGTCGTTCCTGGCGACGATCGTGTCCCGGCTCGCCCTGGACCAGCTCCGCTCGGCCCGCGTCACCCGCGAGGCGTACCCGGGGCCGTGGCTGCCCGAGCCGGTCGCGACCGACGCGCTCGGCCCGCTCGACACGGCCGAGCGGCGCGACACCGTGTCGTTCGCGACGCTGCACATGATGGAGCGCCTCACCCCGCCCGAACGCGCCGTGCTGGTGCTGCGCGACGCGTTCGAGATGCCCTACGACCGGATCGCCGAGGTCGTCGGCGCCTCCGCCGCGACCTGCCGCCAGACCTACCGGCGCGCCGCCCGGCACCTGGCGGCGCGCCGGGACCGCCTGAGCCCGACCCGCGAGGAGCACCGGCGGCTGCTGGAACGGTTCCTGGAGGCGGCGGCCGGCGGGGACCTGGCGGCGCTGACGGACCTGCTCAGCGCCGACGTGGTCGCCTGGTCCGACGGCGGCGGCAGGGTCACCGCGGCGCGCCGCCCGGTCCTGGGCCGCGACCGGGTGATCGCGTTCGCCCTGGGCCTGACCGCCCGCTACCCGGTCGACGACCTGTGGGTGGCCGACCTCAACGGCGAGCCGACGGTCGTCGTGGTCGCGGGCGGCGAGGTCCAGACGCTGTCGGTCGACGTCCGCGACGGCCGCGTCCACGGCCTGTACATCGTCCGCAACCCCGACAAGCTGCGGGCGGTCAGCTGAGGCGCTCCAGCAGGCGGACGACGACGGTGTCGCCGGTGCCCTTGCCGATCTCCTCGCGGAGACCGGCCCGGACGGGAAGCTTGTGGGTGCCGTCGCCGAGCGCCATGAACGAGCTGCGGAACGGCCGCCCGTCGATCGTGCCGCGCACCTTGACCAGGCCCCGGGTCCCGAAGAACTCGGCCGACCCGGGCATGACCACATAGGTCCAGCCGCCCTCGTCCGGGCTGGTCACCAGCGTGGCGGTGAACTCCCTGTCCAGCTCCATGATCCCCTCGCTCACTCGACGATCTCCAGCCCGTTGCCGTCCGGGTCGCGCAGCGCGAACATGGGCGGGACGCCCGGCCAGCGCAGCAGCTCGTCCACGTCGATCCCGCGCGCGGCCAGCTCCCCGTGCAGCGCCGCCGCGTCGGCGGCGGTGAGCCGGATCCCCGTCTCGGTCCCGCCCCCGCCGGGCACCAGCGCGATCGAGGTCGCCGCCCCCCGCGGCGCGACCTCGATCCACCGCCCGCCGAGCTGCGCCACGGGCGCGTCCAGGCGCTTCTCCAGCCCCAGCACCCCGACGTAGAAGTCCAGCGCCCGGTCCTGGTCGGTGACGGGCACCCCCACGGTCCGGATGCCGGTGATCTCGGTTCTGACGCGCGTGCTCATGTTCTGGTCCCCCCGACGGATCGATGACGGATACGTCGATAGGGACCGGCCACGGCCGCGAAACTCATCGCGCGGGCGCGTCACCCCGACGCGTTGATGGTCTCCAGTGCCCGCGCGTGGAGTTCCGGGGTCGCCGCGGCGATCACGAAGCCGCCCCCGGACGGGGTCGCGCCCCGCCGGTCGGTCACGACGCCGCCCGCCGCGCGGACGATCGGGATCAGCGCCGCGATGTCGTAGGGCTGGAGGGCCGACTCCACCACCAGGTCCACCTGGCCGAGCGCCAGCATCCCGTAGGAGTAGCAGTCCCCGCCGAAGCGCTGGAGCCGCACCCTCCCCGAGATCCGGGCGAACGCCGCCGCCTCCTCGCCCGCCGCGAACATGCTCGGGTGGGTCGAGTACATGACCGCGTCGGCCAGCGACGTGGTGGGCCGCGTGCGCAGCCGCGCGCGGCCGCGCGGGCCGTCCAGCCAGCCCTCGCCGTTCACCGCGCCGAACGTCTCGCGCAGGTAGGGCTGGTGCAGCCATCCCGCGACCGGCTCGTCCCCCTCGAACAGCCCGAGCAGCGTGCCCCACAGCGGCATCCCGCTGACGAACGCCTTCGTCCCGTCGATCGGGTCGATCATCCAGGTCCGCCCGCTGGTCCCCGGGCCCGTGGCGCCCGCCTCCTCCCCGACGATCCGATCCTCGGGGAACAGCCGCGTCAGCCCGGTGCGCAGCAGGTGCTCCACGGCCCTGTCCGCCTCGGTCACCGGGTCGTAGCCGCCGGGCCCGCCCTTGTCCAGCTCGCCCAGCGTCGAGGGGTCGGCGCGGAACCACCGCAACGCCAGCTCTCCGGCGTCGGTCAGCAGGGCGGGGACTTCGCGGGTCACGGCATCGTCGATCACATCCCCAATAATGGCGGACATGCCACCGCTCTCCCTCCGGGACCTCAACCGGACGCTCCTGCACCGGCAGTTCCTCCTGGAACGCACCGGTCGCTCCCCCTACGAGGTCATCACCCATCTGGTGGCGATGCAGGGGCAGGAGCCCAACTGGCCCTACGTGGGGCTGTGGTCGCGGATCGAGGGGTTCCGGCGCGAGGACCTGGAGGCGCTGCTGCGGGAGCGCCGGATCGTCCGCTCCACCATGGTGCGGCGGACCATGCACCTGGCAGCCGCCGACGACTTCCGCTGGCTGCGGCCGACCGCGCGCGGCGTCGTGCGCTCCGCCCTCACCTCCGCCTACTTCGCCAGGGAGATCGAGGGCCTGGATCCCGACGAGGTCGGCGCGGCGGGGCGCGCCCTGCTGGCCGCCGGGCCCCTGACCCGCAAGGAGCTGGGCCTGCGGCTCGCCGAACGCTTCCCCGGCCGCCTTCCCGCGCGGCTGGCCGACACCGTCGAGGTCGTCGAACCGCTGGTCCACACGCCGGGCGTCGGCGCCTGGGGCGGCTGGGGCAACCGTTCCGGGATCAGCGTCACGCTGCCCGACGCCCCGATGGCCGAGCCCGACCCCGACCGGATGGTGCGGCGCTACCTGGCGGCGTTCGGCCCGGCCACCGTCATGGACGCGCAGGCGTGGTCGGGGGTCACCAGGCTCAAGCCCGTGTTCGACAGGCTCCGCCCCCACCTGCGGGTGCTGGAGGACGAACGCGGCCGCGAGCTGTTCGACCTGCCGGACGCGCCGCTGCTCGACGGCGACGCCCCCGCGCCGGTGCGGTTCCTGCCCGCGTTCGACAACGCCCTGCTCGGGCACCGCGACCGCACCCGGATCATCCGCGACGAGCACCGCGGGCGGTTCGCCCGCGTCGCGTCCGGCGGCGTGCCGATGTTCCTGGTGGACGGCTTCGTGCGGGGCGTGTGGTCGGTCCGGGGGACGACCCTCGCGGTCACCCCGCTGGACCCGCTCTCCGGCGGCGACGCCGCGGCCGTCCGCGCCGAGGCCGAGCGCCTCCTGCCCTTCCTCGGCGGCGCCGAGGTCGTCGTCACCGAGGGAGACCAGTGACCGTCGAGATCCTCGCCTCCGAGACCGTCCCCTGGATCCCCGCCGAGCACCGTCTCGACGTCGTCCGCGCCGGCCACCTGCCCCCGGCCGAGCAGACCACCACGGCGTTCGTGCTGGCCGTGGACGGGGCGCGGCGCACCCTGCTGACGTACGTGGACCGGCCGGACCGGGGCTGGGAGATGCCCGGCGGCCACCGCGACCCCGGCGAGACGGCCGCGGCCACCGCGCTGCGCGAGCTGGCCGAGGAGACCGGGCTGCGGCTGCGCCCCGCCGACCTGGAGGTGTTCGCCTGGCTCCGCATCCGCCTGACGGGCCCGGTCCCGGACGGGTACCGCTACGCCCCGCTGACCTACATGGTGGTCTTCGCCGCGCACATCCCCGGCGAGGGCCCGCCGACCGCCCCCGACCCCGGCAGCGAGTGCACCCGCGCCGAATGGTTCCCGCCGGAGGAGGTGGAGCGCAGGTGCGCGCCGAACGCCTGGCTCGCCGCGCACCGCGCCCTCATCGCGACGCGCTAGCACCAGATCCAGCCGCCTTGGTGCTGCGGGTGGTGCCGGTTGTGCCACGAGCACCGGTCGACGAGACCGCCTCTGCGGTTACGCAGGGTGGCGGTGTCGGAGTCGTTGTTCCACACGTACCAGCGCCGGTCCCAGTAGACGTCCCGCCTGTTGTCGTGCCCGCGCCCGGTGTGCACGAACACCGAGCGGTGCGGCCGCAGACGGAACCACCGGAACGTGTAGGTATAGCCCGTCCGGTCGCGCAGCGTGTAGCCCCGGAGCTGCCGGGTGTGGCGCGAGTAGTTGTGGATCTCCACCCACTCGGCGTTGAGGCTGTGGTTGGTGCCCCTGTCGGGACCGGGCGAGTCGTACTGGACGCGGCGGATCTGCACCCCCGGCGCCGCCGCCGACCCCGCCTCCGCCGGAACGGCGGCCAGCCCCAGCACGCCGACCACCGCGGCGCCCGTCGCGAGAATCTTCTTCATGTGCCCCCCTTTGTCACGGGTGGGACCGGGACGGTCCACCCGGATCCGGCGAGTCGCCGGAATGGTGGCCAGCGGTGACCCGGACGCCGATCACGGCTGTGATCCGGCGTCCGGGTGACAACTGGACACAGCAACCGATTGTGACCCACGCGACATACAGCAGGGTTGATGGGATCTTCAAGGCTTCCTAACGTCGAGCTGTGCCGGAGGCCGTCCGAGGGCCCCGGCCCGGTGCCCGGACCTCCCAGGAGGGCCCATGAGCAGAGCCGCGGCCCGGCGCGGGATCGCGATCACGCCCCGCACGGTGAAGACCCGCCGGATCGGTTTCGACTACCCGCCCGAGCGCCTCCCGCGCCACTTCGCCGGGGGCGACCTGGTGATGAGCCACGTGGTCGCGGTGCTGTCGTCGTTCTTCCCCGAGGGGGAGGACTACTTCATCCGGTCGGTGCGCGCCTACCGCGACCGCGTCACCGATCCCGAGCTGGAACGGCAGGTCGCGGGGTTCATCGGGCAGGAGGTCACGCACAGCCGCGAGCACCGGCACCTCAACGACCGGCTGGCCCGCCTCGGCTACCCGACCCGCACCATCGACCGCCTCACCGGTCTCGGCCTGCGGTTCGACGAGCGGGTCATGCCGAGGAGCAGCCGCCTCGCCGTCACCGCCGCGCTGGAGCACTACACCGCCACCCTCGCCGAGGTGCTGCTGACCGAGGAGCGGGCCCGCGCGATGTTCGACGTGGAGGAGATCCGCTCGCTGCTGGAGTGGCACGCGCTGGAGGAGAGCGAGCACAAGTCGGTCGCGTTCGACGTCTACCGCGTCGGGGTCGGCAGCGAACCGCGCCGTATCTGGACGATGCGGCTCACCACGGTCGGCTTCCTGGCCGCGACGGTCATCGCCACGATCTACTCGATGCTGCACGACCCCGCCACCTACGACCCGCGCGTGCTGGTCCCCAGCCTGCGCAGGCTGCGGAGCTCGCCGTGGCTGACCCGCGACGTCGCCCGCCGCATCGCCGCCTACAACCGGCCCGGCTTCCACCCCGACGACTTCGACAACACCGCCCTGGTCGCGGAGTGGAAGGAACGCCTGTTCGGCGCCGACGGCGAGCTCACCGGCCGGCTGAAGGGCGGGCCGCGTCCACCAGCGCCGTGAAGATCGCCTGCTGGGCCGGGTCGACGGCCGCGGTGTCCTCCGGATGCCACTGCACCCCCAGGAACCAGCCCGCCGCCCCCGGCGCCTCGACCGCCTCCACGGTCCCGTCACCGGCCCGCGCGGTCGCCGCCAGCCCCTCGCCCAGGACCGCCACCCCCTGGTGGTGGTAGCACGACACCCGCAGCGCGTCCGCGTCGGTGACCTTGGCCAGCAGCGTCCCGGCCTCCGGGACGACCTCGTGGACGACGTGCCGGTGGTCGGGGGCCAGGTGCTGGTGCAGCGTGCCGCCGCGCACGGCGTTGACGACCTGGAGCCCCCGGCAGACCGCCAGCAGCGGCAGCCCCGCCTCCAGCGCGTACGCGGCGACCGCCAGGTCGAACGCGTCCTGCGCCTCGTCCACGTCGTACAGCGTCTCGTGCGCGGTGGCGGCGCCGTAGTGCCGGGGGTGCAGGTCGCCGCCGCCCGGCAGCAGGGCGCCGTCGCAGCGCGCCAGGCGCCCGGCGACGCCGTCCGGCGCGGCCGGGTGCATCGGGAACGGCTCGCCGCCGCCCCGCCACACGGCCTCCGCCAGCGCCCGCGCCGTCACCTCGGCGGCGTACCGCAGCGCCGTCGCGCCCGCGGAGAACCGGGCCGGAACCGCGATCAGCGGTCTCACAGCCGGATCCAGGTCGTCTTGAGGTCGGTGTACTTGTCGAGGGCGTGCAGCGACTTGTCGCGCCCGTGGCCCGACCGCTTCATCCCGCCGAACGGGACGCTCATGTCGCCCTCCTCGTAGCAGTTGACCCACACGGTCCCGGCCCGCAGCGCGCGCGAGACGCGGTGCGCGGCCGACAGGTCCGCGGTCCACACGGCGGCGGCCAGGCCGTAGTCGGTGTCGTTGGCCAGCCGCACCGCCTCGTCCAGGTCGTCGAACTCCAGCACCGCCAGCACCGGCCCGAAGATCTCATCGCGGGCGATCCGCATCGCGGGCGTCACCCGGTCGAACACCGTGGGCCGCAGGTAGCACCCCTCGGGTGCGGAGCCCCCGGCCCGCAGCCGTGCCCCGTCCGCATGCCCCGCGTCCACGTACGCCAGCACCCGGTCACGGTGCCGCGCCGACACCAGCGGGCCCATCTCGGTCGCCGGGTCGAGCGGGTCGCCGACCCGCATGCCCTCGGCGCGGGCGACGACCCGCTCCAGCACCCGGCCGGCCACCGACCGGTGGACGAGCAGCCGGGACGGCGCGGTGCACATCTCGCCCGCGTTGAAGAAGATCCCCCAGGCGGCGGTGTCGGCGGCGGCGTCCAGGTCGGGCGCGTCGGGAAGGACGATGTTGGGCGACTTGCCGCCGAGTTCGAGCCAGACGCGCTTGAGGTTGGAGTCGGCGGCGTACCGCAGGAAGTGCCGCCCGACCTCGGTGGACCCGGTGAACGCCAGCACGTCCACGCCCGGGTGCTCGCCGAGCGCGCGGCCCGCGACCCCGCCCCGGCCGTTGACGACGTTCAGCACGCCCGGCGGCAGTCCCGCCTCGGCCGCGAGCGCGGCCAGGCGCAGCGCCGACAGCGGCGACTCCTCGGCGGGCTTGAGCACCGCGGTGCAGCCCGCCGCCAGCGCCGGGGCGAGCTTCCACGCGGCCATGGTGAGCGGGAAGTTCCACGGCACGACGGCCGCGACGACGCCGACCGGCTCGCGCGTGACCAGCGCCAGCGCGTCCGGGCCGGTCCGGGGCGCCTCGTCGGCCTGCTTGTCGGCGGCCTCGGCGTACCAGCGCAGGCAGCCGACGACGGCGCGCAGCTCGATGCCGTGCGCCTCGGCGACCGGCTTGCCCATCTCCAGGCTGACCAGCAGCGCGAGGGTGTCGCGGTCGCGTTCGACCAGGTCGGCCCAGCGCAGCAGCGCGGCCCCGCGGTCGGCGGGGGACATGCGGGGCCACGGCCCCTCGTCGAAGGCGCGGCGCGCGGCGGCCACCGCCCGGTCCACGGTCGCGGCGTCGGCGTCCCCGACCTCGGCGAGGACGCGGCCGTCGCGCGGGGACACCACGGGCAGCGTCCCGCCGCCGTCGGTGAACGCGCCGTCGATGTGGTGCCCGGTGTGCGGGTCGAGCCGTTCCGCGCGGGAACGCCACTCCTGGTACGGGACGCCGGTCACGGCCCCTCCCTCGCGCTGGTGTTTTCGTTTGAAGCCAAACATTATGGGAGACGGGTTGACCGGCACCACCCCGGCTTCCTAGATTGTTTGGGGTCAAACAACCTGGAGGTGCACCACGATGGCGACCATCGCGGGCGTGACCGTCGACACCGGGCACTGGATCGGTGGCGAACGCGTCGGCTCGGGGGAGACGTTCACCGACGTCTCGCCGATCGACGAACGGCCCCTCGCCGAGATCGCGCGCGGCGGGGCCCGGGAGGCCGAGGCCGCCGTCGCCGCCGCCGCGAAGGCGTTCCCGGCCTGGTCCCGGACCACCCGGGAGGAGCGCGCCCGGCTGCTGCACGCCGTCGCCGACGGCGTGGACAAGCGGCTGGAGGAGCTGGCGCGGGTCGAGACGCACGACAACGGCGCGCTGATCCGCTCCCACCGGCGCGGCGTGATGCCCCGCGTCGCCCACAACTTCCGCTTCTTCGCCGACCGGCTGCTGGACCTCGGCCACGACGACCTCGACACGCGCGGCCACACCAACCACGTCTCCTGGGACCCGGCCGGGGTCTGCGCGCTGATCACCCCGTGGAACGCGCCGCTGATGCTGGCCACCTGGAAGGTCGCCCCCGCGCTCGCCGCCGGGAACACCGTCGTCCTCAAACCCGCCGAGTGGACCCCGCTGACCGCGTCGCTGCTGGCCGACATCGCCGCCGAGGCGGGCCTGCCCGACGGCGTGCTCAACGTCGTGCAGGGCTACGGCGCGGAGGTCGGCGGCCCGCTCACCGCCCACCCGGACGTGCGGCGGATCAGCTTCACCGGCTCGGTCCCCACCGCCCGCGCGATCGCCGCGAGCGCCGCCCCGAACCTGACCCCGCTGTCGCTGGAGCTGGGCGGCAAGTCCCCGCTGCTGGTCTTCGCCGACGCCGACCTGGACCTGGCCGCCGACCTGGCCGTCGAGCAGTACGACAACGCGGGCCAGGTCTGCCTGGCCGCGACCCGCCTGCTGGTGGAGTCCTCGGTCGCCGACGCGTTCACCGAGCGGTTCCTGGCGAAGGCCGCGCGGCTCCGCCAGGGCGACCCGCGCGACGAGGCCACCGACATCGGCCCGCAGATCCACCGCCGCCACCTGGAACGCGTGGACGGCTTCGTCCGCCGCGCCCGGGACGGCGGGGCCCGCGCGCTCCTCGGCGGCGGCCCCAACGACGACCTCGGCGGCCTGTACTACCGCCCGACCCTCCTCACCGGCGCCGCCCCCGGCGCGGAGATCCTCACCGAGGAGGTCTTCGGCCCGGTGCTGACGCTCCAGACGTTCGACACCGAGGACCAGGCCGTCGCGATGGCCAACGACACCCGGTTCGGCCTGGCCGCCACCCTGGCCACCGGCGACCCCGGACGCGCCGCCCGCGTCTCGGCGCGCCTGGTCGCGGGGACCGTCTGGGTGAACTGCTTCTTCGTCCGCGACCTGCGGGCCCCGTTCGGCGGCTCCCGCCGGTCCGGGGTCGGCCGGGAGGGCGGCGACTGGAGCTTCGACTTCTACTGCGACCTGAAGAACACGGTGACCGCCCCATGGGAGAAGTAGTCGGCGCGGGCCTGCTGGCCCACGTCCCCACCATCGTCCTGCCCGAGGTGACCCGGCGCGAGCTCAACGGCGGCGAGGACTCCACCCTCGTCGCGGGCCTGCGCAGGCTCCGCGCCGAGGTCTTCGACCGCGACGACTACGACACGGTCGTGGTGCTGGACTCGCACTGGGCGACCACGGTCGAGTTCGTCGTGACCGCCCACGACCGCCGCGCGGGCCTGTACACCTCCGACGAGCTGCCGCGCGGCATGTGCCGGATGCCCTACGACTTCCCCGGCGACCCGGAACTGGCCCGCGCCGTCGCCGCGCGGGCCGACGCCCACGGAACGTGGATCACCCCGGTCGACGACCCGTACCTGCCGATCCACTACGCCACCGTGAACCTGTGGACGTACCTGGGCGTGCGCGACGACCCGTACCTGGACCTGCCCGGTAAACGCTGGGTCTCGATCGGCGTGTGCCAGACCGCCGACACCGAGGACTTCCTGCGCCTGGGCCGCGCGCTCGGGGCCGCGATCGAGGCGACCGACCGGCGCGTGCTGCTGGTCGCCTCGGGCGCGATGTCGCACACGTTCTGGCCGCTGCGCCGGATCCGCGACCACGAGGCCGCCGACCCCTCGCACATCTTCACCGCCGAGGCGCGCGCGGCCGACGAGGAGCGCATCGGCTGGCTGCGGAACGGCGACCACGCCCGCGTCCTGGACACGATGCCGGAGTTCCTCGCCCACAGGCCCGAGGCGCGCTTCGGCCACTACCTGATGATGGTCGGCGCGCTGGGGGAGAAGGCCTGCACCGCCCCCGGCCGCCCCTACAGCGAGTACGAGAACTCCGTCGGAACGGGCCAGGTGCACCTCTGGTTCGACCGGCCCGGCAACGGATGGACCGCCTGATGCCCGAATACCGCCGCGTCCTCCTCGACGGCGCCGCCACCCAGGTGGTCCGCGAGGGCGACGACCTGGTCTCCGCCGACGGCCGCCGGGTGCGGGCCGCGGAGGCCGTGCACCTGCCCCCGACCGTCCCCACCAAGATCATCGCGGTGCACCTCAACCACCGCAGCCGCGTGGCGGAGTTCCAGACGAGACTGCCGCCCGCGCCGACCTACTTCCACAAGCCGACCTCGGCCCTGAACGCCCACGGCGGCGCGGTCGTCCGCCCCGAGCGCTGCAAGTACCTCAACTACGAGGGCGAGATCGCGATCGTCATCGGCCGGACGGCCCGCAACATCTCCCCGGAGGAGGCCGTCGGCCACATCGCGGGCTACACCCTCGCCAACGACTACGGCCTGCACGACTTCCGCGACACCGACGCGGGCTCGATGCTGCGCGTGAAGGGCTCCGACACCCTCTGCCCGCTGGGGCCGGGCCTGGTCACCGACTGGGACTTCCGCGGCAAGTACCTGCGCACCTACGTCAACGGCGAGCTCGCGCAGGACGGCTCCACCGACGAGATGGAGTGGGACATGCACTACCTCGTCGCCGACATCGCCCGCACCATCACCCTGTATCCCGGCGACGTCCTGCTGTCCGGCACCCCGGCCAACTCCCGTCCCGTCCAGCCCGGCGACGTGGTCGAGGTGGAGGCCGAGGGACTGGGCCGCCTCCGCAACCACATCGTCGCCGGGCCCGCGCCCGTCCGCGAGGACTGCGGCGCGCAGCCCACCGAGTCCGAAGAGGTCGTCTCCACCGCGTTCGGCGGTGACTGGGAGTTCCGCGGCGTCCGCGCCCCGAGGAGGTGGTGATGAAGGTCATCGTGGACATGGACAGGTGCCAGGACCACGGCCAGTGCGTGTTCTCGGCCCCCGAGGTGTTCCGGCTGGACGACGCGGGCCACCTGGTCTACGAGGCGGACCCCGACGAGTCCCTGCGCGACGCGGTCGAGGAGGCGGCGGACGTCTGCCCCCTCCAGGCCATCACGGTCGGGTGAACGGCCGCATGGACCGCGTCGTCATCGTCGGCGCCTCGATGGGCGGCCTGCGCGCCGCCGAGCAGCTCCGGGCGGCGGGCTACGAGGGCGAGCTCATCGCGATCGGCGACGAACCCCACATGCCCTACAACCGCCCGCCGCTGTCCAAGGAGGTCCTGGCGGCCGAGGTGACGCACGCCGCCGTGGCGTTCCGCCTGCGTGACAGCGTCGCGGACGTGACCTGGCGGCTGGGCACGCCGGTGGCGGCGGCGGACCTGGACGCCGGGGAACTGACGCTGGCGGACGGATCGACCCTCGCCTGCGACGGCCTGGTGGTGGCCACGGGCCTGCGCCCCCGCCGCCTGCCACTGCCGGGCGGGGAGGACCGGCGCCACGTGGTCCGCACGCTGGACGACGCGGCCCGCCTCCGCCCGTGCCTGACGCCCGGGGCCCGCGTCGTGGTGGTCGGCGCGGGCTTCGTCGGCTGCGAGGTCGCCGCGACGGCCCGCACGCTCGGCGCGGAGGTGACGGTCGTCGCGCCGGAGACCGAACCGATGCTGCGCCCTCTCGGCCCCGAGCTGGGAGCGGCCCTGCGCGCCCGCCACGAGGCCCGCGGGGTGACGTTCCACCTGGGCGCGACCGTCAGGGCGTTCACCGATACCGGCGTGACGCTGTCCTCCGGCGCGGACCTCGCCGCCGACGTCGTCGTCGAGGCGGTCGGCTCGACGCCCCGCACCGAGTGGCTGGAGGGCAACGGCCTGGACCTGTCCGACGGCGTCCTGTGCGACGGGACCCTGCGCGTCGAGGGCCGCCCGAACGTGGTGGCGGTCGGGGACGTCGCCCGCTTCCCGAACCCGCGCTACGACGACGTTCCCCGCCGCGTGGAGCACTGGAGCATCCCCACCGACACGGCGAAGAGGGCGGCCCGGACCCTCCTGGGCGAGGACGGCGGCCCGTTCCTGCCCCTGCCCTCCTTCTGGAGCGACCAGTACGACCTGCGCCTCCAGTCCTTCGGCGCCCCGGCCCTGGGCGAGGACGTCCGGGTCCTGGAAGGCGACCTGGAAACCGAGGCGGTGGTCGGCCACCACCGCGACGGCCGCCTGGTGGGCGTGGTGATGCTGGGCATGGCGAGGCGGATGGCGCACTACCGCGGGCGGCTGCTGGACGACGTCCCGGCCCTCACCTGACCGGCGCGAGGATCGCCCGGGAGGCCATCGCCCCCTGGGCGGCCACGCCCGGGATGCCGGAGGTGATGAACGGGCCGTCCCCGGCCAGGTCGCCCACGACGTGCAGGCGCGGATCGGCCGGGACCACCCCGCCGGCGGGGTGGAACGCCGCCAGGCCCTCGGCCGCCAGGGAGGCGACCAGGGAGGCCGCCGCCCGCGGGACGGCGTGCGGCGGCGGGTTGACGGCGTTGATGACCAGGTCGGCGGTCTGCGCCCCGTCCGCGTCGACACGGAACCCCCCGGCCCCGCGCTCGATCCCGGTCACGCCCCGCACGACGCGGAGCCGGCCGGAGTCGAACAGCTCCAGCAGCCGCACGGCGTTCACCGGCACCATCGGCGACGCGAGGCTGGTGGCGGTGCGGAACTCCGCGCGCAGCCGGTCCCGGTCACGGTCGGCGAGCAGCCGCCAGGCGAACGGCCCCACGGTGTGGGACGTCTGCTGGAGGACGCGGCGGCCGATCCCCGGCGCGTCGATCTCGGCGATCTGGCGGCGCAGCCGCCGGACGGGATCCTCGGTCCGCGCCGCCCGCAGGTCGGCGAGCAGGGCGTCGAGGTCCTCCCCGGCGTCCGCCAGCTCGGCGCGCAGCAGCCCGGCCAGCCCGGCCAGGGTGACCTCGCCCTGGAGGTCCGGCAGGGCCCGCACCCGTTCGGCGGTGACGTGCCGCGGCTGGTGGAACTCCGGCCGCTGCCAGACGTGGGGGAGCATGCCGGTCCGCGACACCATGCCGATCCGCCCGGTGTGCCCCCGGGCGGCGAGCGACACGACCACGTCGACGGCCGTCAGGCCGGTGCCGATCACGACCACGTCGCTCTCCGGCGGCACGCCCTCCAGCGTCCGCGCCAGCGGGTAGGGGTCGCCCACGAACCCCGGCGCGCCCTCCAGCCCGTAGTGGTCGTGCGGGTGGCCGCCGCCCACGCACAGCGCCACCTGGTCGGCGGCGTGCTCGTCCCCGCCGCCCGTGCGCAGGACCAGGCGTCCGCCGGACCGCGCCACGCCGACCACCGGCGCGGCGACGACCTCCACCCGCCACCCGCGCTCGCGCAGCTCCGCCGCCGCCTTCTCGGCGGTGTGCTCCAGGTACTCGCCGTAGACGGCACGGGGCACCAGCGGCTGCCCGAGCCGTTCGTCCAGGTGGGCGTCGCCCCGGGCCCCGAGCCAGGCGGCGTAGTGGCCGGCGTCGCCGTGCCGGATCGACATGATGGCGGGCGGGGCGTTGACCAGCACCGAGTCCAGGTCCGGGCCGTACGGGCGGCCCCGCCACAGGCCGGGGGAGGGCTCGAACACCGTGACCGACCCGTGCGCCCGGCCGGTGGTCGCCAGCGTGTCCAGCAGTCCGACGGCGGCCGCGCCGCCGCCGATGATCGCGATATCCATGCCCCCAGCCTCGGCACCGGCGCGCCCGGCCCCCATCCCCTCCCCGGGGGCGATCCCCCCGGAACAACCCCCTCATCCGGGGGGTTGGCACAGGCACGAAGACCGCGCAGGCTGGAGCGCGGACCACGGAGGGGAGCCCATGGGGGGACGACGGCGCGGCGAGGCGCTGACCGGCGTCGACCGGGCGGCCGACGCCGGGGACCTGTTCGGCCGGGTCTCGGCGCGGCTGCGGCGGACGGTGCCGTTCGACGCGGCGGTGTGGGCGGCCGCCGACCCCGAGACCGGCCTCGTCACGGCCCCGATGCTGGTCGAGGGCCTGGGCGAGCGCGAACGCTGCGCGGACTACTGGGAGAGCGAACTCCTCGAAGAGAACGTCGTCCCGTTCCGGGACCTCGCCCGCGCGGCCGTCCCCGCGGCCGGGCTGCGCGCCGCGACCGGGGACCTGCCCGCCCGCAGCGCGCGTTTCCGCAGGCTGCTGGAGGGGCAGGGGGTTCACGACGAGCTGCGCGCGGTGTTCCGCGCGGGTGACCGTTCCTGGGGCGTGGTCAGCCTGTTCCGCACGGAGGGCGGCCCGTTCACCCGCGACGAGGTGGAGTTCGTGGCCGGTCTCTCGACCCCCATGGCCACCCGGCTGCGGCGCTTCGCCCGCCCCGCCGAACCGGGAACCCCGCCGGACGTCCCCGGCCCGGGACTGGTGCTGTTCGACCCGTCCGGTGCGGCCACCTCCCTCAACGACGAGGCCCGCGAGCACCTGGCGAGCCTGCCTCCCGGACCGTCGGTGCCCACCGCGCTCGGCGTGCGGCTGCCCATCTGGATCGTCGGCACCGCGCTCCAGGCCCGGGCCGTCGCGCGGGGCCGCGACCACGGCGGGGCCCGCGTGCGCATCCGGACCGCCGAGGGCCGGTGGCTGGTCTGCCACGCGTCGAGCCTGACCGGCCCGGGCGGGCGTCCCGGACCGGTGGCGGTGGTGATCGAACCGGCGGCGGCGTCCGACCTGGCGGTGATCATCGCCGAGGCGTACGAGCTGACCCCGCGCGAACTGGAGATCGCCCAGCGGGTCGCGCGCGGCCTGCCCACCGGCGAGATCGCCGCCGGGCTGTTCATCTCCCCGCACACCGTCCGCGACCACCTGAAGACGGTCTTCCGGAAGGTGGGCGCCTCCAGCCGGGGCGAGCTGGTCGCCCGGCTGTTCGCCGAGCACTACTGGCCCGGGGCCCGTTCCTGACCCCCGGTGACCGGGCGTCCGGGGTTGAGGTTGACCATGGGGGCAGGGTTTACCGTCCTCGGCATGAAAGGCCTGGCCCAGATGAGGATCAGTGAGGTCGCGCGGCTCGCCGGGGTGACCGTCAAGACCGTCCGGTACTACGAGTCGGTCGGGATCGTCACGCCCGTCCGGCTGTCCAACGGGTACCGCGAGTACACCGAGCACGATCTCCGGCTCGTGCACGAGGCGCGGGCGCTGAGCGGTCTCGGGATCCCCGTGGAACGCACCAAGCCGTTCCTGGACTGTCTGGCCAGCGGGCACGAGCACGCCGACGACTGTCCGGCCGCGCTCGCCGGGTACCGCGACGCCATCGCGGAACTGGACGCGCGGATCGAGGCGCTCACCGAACGGCGCGACCTCCTCGTCCGGCATCTGCGTCAGGCCGCCCACCGCAACAGCCGCGTCGAGCCCCCGAGGAACGCCATGAGCACCAACCTGTATGAACTCCCGCCGAACCTGCCCGTCCCCGAGGACGACGGCGCCGCCGACCACCTGCCCGGCCTGGCGGTGCCCTCTCTGGAACTCCCCGTGACCTCCGGGGGAACGGTCCGGCTCGACTCGCTCGGCGGCGGACGGGTGATCGTCTACTGCTTCCCGCTGATCGGGACGCCCGACGTCGACCTGCCGGAGGGCTGGGACAGCATCCCCGGGGCGCGTGGCTGCACGCCCGAGTCGTGCAGCTTCCGCGATCACTACGCGGAGCTGGCCGCCGCCGGGGCGCCGCACGTGTTCGGGCTGTCCAGCCAGGACGTGGACTACCAGGAGGAGGTCGTGGAACGCCTCCACCTGCCGTTCGGGATGCTGTCGGACTCAGGGTTCCGGCTGGCCGACGCGCTGCGGCTGCCCACCTTCGAGGCGGGTGGCATGCGGCTGTACAAGCGGCTGACGATGGTGATCAAGGACGGGCGGATCGAACACGTCTTCTATCCGGTCTTCCCGCCGGACAAGCACGCCGAGCAGGTCCTCGACTGGCTGCGCGCGAATCCCGCCTGAAACACGGGCCTCCCGGGGTCCGGCACCGGACCCGTGTCAGTGATCTGCCCATCCACGGATCAGGGGATCAGGGGAAAAGCCCGTGGTTTCCCGGATGGTCGGGGTGCCCCCTGCTCTGGTGAAGTCCAGGGTTATGAGGCACCTTCTGGTGGCGGCCCTGATGGCGGGCGGAGCGGCGGCGACGATCGTGGGATTCGTCCCCTCGGTCACCGACGCCGCCGTACCCGCCACCCGGGTGGTGCGGTCCACCACCGTGGACCTGCGGATCGAGCGGCCGACCGGCGAGCCCGCGCGGGTGCGGCCCGGACGGGCCGTCCACCAGGTCGCCCGGCAGGTGAACACCGACCGGCGGTAGCTCAGCGGCCCCGGAAGTGCTCCACCAGCCGCGAGTAGCTGTCGGTCGCGTGACCCTCGGCGACGGCCCGGCGGACCAGCTCCAGGGTGTAGGTCGGGAACGCCGTGTCGATCCCCCGGTCGCCGCTCTCCCGCACCAGGTCCTCCACCGACGGCAGGTGGTGCTGGAGCGCGCCGAACGGGACCGCGTACGCGCCCCGGTCCACCTCCTGCGCCAGCGACGGCAGGAACCCCACCAGCGCCGACATCGACGCGTCGGCGTGCTCCAGGAAGCGCTCCACCCCAAGGCCCGCGTCGGTCAGCAGCGCCGCCGCGTGCAGGAAGCCGTTCAGCGTCCCCCACATCGTGCCGTGCACGGCCATCCCGTACAGCGTCGGCACGCCCGGGTCGTCCGACACCAGCGTGCCCCGGCCGCCCAGCAGTGCCAGCACCGGGGCGTGCCGCTCGTACACCTCGGCCTGGCCGCCGAAGAAGACCACCGCGTCGGGGTGCCCGACGCCCGGCGCGATCGTCATGATCTGCCCGTGCAGGTAGGCGGCGCCCCGCGCCGCCACCTCCGCGGCGACCCGCCGGGCCTCGGCGGACGTCCCGTCGGTCAGGTTCACCACGGTCCGCCCGTCGAGGTCGGCCGTCTCCAGCAGGGCGAGGGCGGTGTCGTTGCCCTTGACGCTGACGACCACCAGCTCCGACGCCGCCACCGCCGCGCGCACGTCGTCCGCCCGGTGCGCCCCCTTGGCCAGCAGGGATTCCGCCTTCTCCGGGGTCCGGTTCCACACGGTGACCGCGTGGCCCCCGTCCAGGAACGCCGCCGCCAGCGCGGCCCCCATCTCGCCCAGCCCGATCACGGTCACGTCGGTCATGCCTCTGCCCTCCTTGAAGAGTCGGTCATACGGCACGCTAGAAACTCAACCCCGCTTGAGGTCAACCGCCGCGAACCACGCCCCGGCCGCCGCGCACGCGCCCGCCGCCAGCAGCAGCGCGCCCGGCCCCACGAACGCCCCCATCGCGGCCACCCCGAGCGTGGCCCCGGCCTGCCGGGTCGCGTTCAGCAGGCCCCCGGCCGAACCCGCCGTCCCCTCCGGGGCCGCCGCGACCACGGCGGCGGCCAGGGCGGGCAGCACCAGCGACACCCCGGTCCCCGCCAGCAGCAGTCCCGCGGCCAGCGGGCCGTAGCCCGCGCCCGCCCAGGAGGCCCAGGCCAGCGCGGCGCCGCCGACCGTGAGCGACCCCAGCCCCGCCAGGATCGGCACCCGAGGCCCGAACCGCGCCACCAGCCGTCCCGTCAGCGGCGGGTTCAGCGCGAACGGCAGGGTCAGCGGCAGGAACGCCATCCCGCTGACCGCCGCGCCCCATCCGTGATCCCGCCGGAGCAGCAGCGGCAGCACGAACAGGATCCCGTTCAGCGCGAAGTTCGTCGCCGCCCCCGCCGCCAGCCCGGCCCGCACGCCGCGGCCCGCCAGCAGCGCCCGCGGCAGCACCGGGGCCTCGCTGCGGCGCTCCAGGACGACGAAGACGGCCACCGCCACCAGCGCGCCGACGCCCGACAGGGCCGCCCGCGCCCCGTCCCGCGCCCCGGCCGCGATCAGCGCGTCGGTCAGCAGCGCCAGTACTCCGCACGCCGCCGCCTGCGCCGCCCAGTCGATCCGCCGGTCCCCGCGCGGGCAGCGCAGGCCGCGCCCGCCGGTGGCCCCCAGCACCAGCAGCGCCAGCGGCACGTTCACCAGGAAGACCGAGCGCCATCCGGCCGCGTCCACCAGCAGGCCCCCGGCGACCGGCCCGGCCGCCACCGCCGCCCCGCTGACGGCGGCCCACACCGCCACCGCCCGCGCCCGTTCGGCCGGGTCCGGGTACAGCCGCGCGACCAGCGCCAGCGACGCGGGCACGCATGCCGCCGCCGCGACGCCCAGCACCACCCGCGCCGCGACCAGCGCCCCCAGCGTCGGGGCGAACGCCGACACCGCCGACACCGCCCCGAACGCCGCGACCCCGCACCGGAACACCCGGTGCGCCCCGTACCGGTCGGCCACCGCCCCCGCCGACAGCAGCAGCGCCCCGAACGCCACCGTGTATCCCGTCGTCGCCCACTGCAGACCGGCCACCGACGTGCGCAGCGACGCCGCCAGATCCGGTTCGGCGACCGCCAGCACCGTCATGTCCAGCAGCACCATGAAATATCCGAGCGAGACGCCCAGCAGCGCCGTCCGCCGCGCCACCGGGCGTCCCGAAGAGATCAGAACCGTCATGGCCCCACCCTCCGTGCCGAGCCGGAACGCCTCCACCGCCGCGTCCGCACACACCGTTCGGAAATTCCGAACGCTCCCCGCCCGTTACCGAGATCATGGAGCTCCGCCAGCTGCGCACGTTCGAGGCCGTCGTGCGGCACCGCACCGTGACCGACGCCGCCCACGCCCTGGACCTGGCCCCCTCCAGCGTCTCGGCCCAGATCCGGGCCCTGGAGCGCTCCCTCGGCACGGCGCTGTTCGAGCGGACGGCCCGGGGCATGCGGACCACCGGCGCGGGCGACCGCCTGCTGGTGTGGGCGCGCCGCCTGCTCGACCAGGCCGAACAGGCCCGTGCCGAGGTCGCCGGGTACGAGCGCGGGATCCGCCTCGGCGCGTTGCAGACCATCGCCGCCGCGCTGGTGCCGCGCGTGCTGGAGCGGCTCGCCGAACGCCGTCCGGGCCTGCGCGTCGAGGTCCGGGCGGGCGCCGGACGCGACGGGCTGCTCGCCGACGTCGCCGCCGGGCGCCTGGAGGCGGCGCTGCTGCTGGACACCGGCGACACCCTCGGCGGGCTGGGGTTCGCGCCGCCGCCCGCGCCGCTGACGTTCCTGGACGTGGAGCCGGTCCCGCTGGTCCTGGTCGCGGCCCCCGGCCACCCGCTGGCCGGGCGCCCCGCCCTGGTGCCCGCCGACCTGGCCGGCGAACGCCTGCTGGCCGACGTGCCCGCCTGCTCGTTCCGGATGGCCGCCGACCGACTCCTCGGCCCCGGCCCCGAACGCGTGCACGCCGACGGCGTTCCGGTGATGCGCGCCTGGGCCGAGCAGGGCCTCGGCGTGGCGCTGCTGCCGGAGTTCGCGGTGGCGTCGTCGCTGGCGGCCGGAACGCTCGCGCGCCTCCCGCTGGTGGCCCCGGACCTGAGCCTGCGGCTGGTGTGGCGCGGCGACCGGGAGGACGTCCCCGGCCTCCGCGACGTGCTGTACGCGGCGAGCGCCTGAGGGGGTTTCGCCGGGTTCGCCGGGCCGGGTGAGAGGCCCGGCAACGACGCGGTGCGGGGGCGGTGATGGTTGGCCCGGGCGACGGCAAAGGCGGCGGAGATCGCCTGTTGCGGGCGTCGGAGGCGCGGCTAGCGTGCCGGGCATGTCGAACAACACGCCCCATGACATGGCCCAGATGCAGCCTCGCGTCGCCGGGCGGTACGCGACGCACGTGGAGGAACAGCACGTTCCGGCGCCGCAGCAGCAGCCGCCGCTCCGGGTCGCGGGCAAGGAGCTGGACCCGGCGGTCGCCGGGCTCGTGGCCTGGCTGCCGCCGATCGGCGGGCGGCTGTCCACGGCCTCGATCGAACGCTGGACCGAGGCCGCGCGCATGGTCCTGACGCTGGCGCACGCCGACGACGAGGAGGAGGGGAAGGGCTGAGCCCCGCCGGCGGTCAGCCCAGCAGCGCCCCGGTGCGGCGGATCACCTCGCGGCAGAACGCGCCCACCCCGTCCGGGTCGTCGGTGAACTGCGACGGTTTGATGCAGAACGTCGTGAACCCCTGCTCCATCTGCTCGGGGATCGACTCCAGCGCGGGCGCGAGGGGCGCGCACGAGCGGTCGTCGGGGAACGTGGGCCGCGTTCCGCCGACCATCTCCAGCGTGTCGGCGTCCCGGCCGGCGGCGGTCAGCGTCGCCCGCAGCCGGTCCAGCTCCTCGGGCGCGGGGCGGCCCAGCGGATGGAAGCCGTGCCCGTACCGCACCAGCCGGTCCAGCAGCCGCGCGTGCAGGCGCTGCCCGCCGAACCACATGCGCGGCCCGTCCTCGCGGTAGGCGCGGGGCTCGAAGTAGACGTCCCGGAACGAGAAGTGCTCGCCCCGGTAGGAGACGGGCGAGCCCTTCCACAGCAGCTCCCAGATCTCCAGCTGCTCGTCCAGGATCTCGCCGCGCCGGTCGAACGGGACGCCCAGCGCCGCGTACTCGTCCCGGCTCCAGCTCACCGTCGGCTGCACGACCAGGCGGCCCTCCGACAGCAGGTCGAGGGTTCCCAGGTCGCGGGCGAGCGCCAGCGGGTGCCGCAGCGGCGCGAGCACGGCCGCCGCCGCCAGCCGCAGCGTGCTCGTCACCGACGCGATGGCGCCGAGCAGCGCCAGCGACGACGGCCACGGCGTGAACGGGTCCTGGTTGCCCGGCAGCGCGTACTCGCGCGGGTTGCCCATCACGCCGCCGGCCCCGGCGTCCGGTCCGAGCACGACGTGCTCGCTGACCATCACCGCGTCGAACCCGGCGTCCTCGGCCTCCCGCGCCCAGCGCACGAGCGTGGGCAGGTCGCGGCCGGTGGTCATGGTCCAGTTCTCGCTGAGCACGAGGACGAAGCGTGGCGTCATGCCGCCGATCGTATGGGGTCAAACGAAAAGGCGCCAGGGGTCAGGGGCGGGGGCGCCGTCCCGAGCGGCGCCGCGGCGGGGGAGAGTCGGCGTGCAGCGCGGCCCGGCGCTCCTCGCCGCGCTCCTCCAGATGCTCGATCACCGAGCGCAGCGTCCCGGCCAGCCGCTCGTTGTCGACCCCCGACAGCCGCTCCACCACGAACGCCTCCTCGGCGTTGAAGCGCGGGAACAGCTCCCGCATCAGCTCCTCGCCCTTGTCGGTGAGCCGCAGCACGACCAGGCGGCCGTCGGTGGCGTGCGGGGCCCGCTCGACCAGGCCGCGCCCCTCCAGGGTCTTGGCGACGCCGGTCAGGGTGCCCTTGGAGATCCCCGCCTCCTCGGCGACGTGCCGGGTCTCCATCCCGTCCCAGATCCACACCACCCACAGCACCACGAACGCGGTCCAGGTCAGGTCCGCCGGGCGCAGCACCGAGCCCTCGAAGTGCTGCCGGATGGCGGCGGCGGCCCGGTAGATGTTGGAGACCGCCATCATCGCGTCGTGGCGCAGCGGAACGTCGCCGAGCCGCCGCGCGATGGCCTGCTCGGTCTCCTGCAGTGTGTGGTGCCCCGTCACGTGCTTCCTCTTCCCGCAGAGTGTTCCCGCAGAGTGTTCCCGCAGAGCGCGCCGCGGGGGTCGTCCCCGTGGACAGGGCCGAATCTACTCCTTGTCACCGGTCTTTCGAGTCCGTACGATCTGCGCATTCCGCCATCTCGTACGGTCCCAAACGATCGCTCCCGGGGGCCGTACCGACCCCTGGAGCTGCCCCATGGCGACCCTCGACCCGGCCCCTCCCCCCTCCGCCGCGACCGCGCGCCGCATCGGCGTGCCGGAGATCGTGTTCTTCGTCGTCGCCGCCTCGGCCCCGCTGACCGTCGCGGCGGGCGGCCTGCCCACCTCGTTCGCCGTCACCGGCAACGCGGGCATCCCGCTGCTGTACGTGGTGCTGGCGGTGCTGCTGACCGTGTTCACCGGCGGGTACGCGGCGATGAGCCGGTCGGTCTCCAACGCGGGCGCGTTCTACGCCTACGTCACCCACGGGCTCGGCCGCACGGCCGGGGTCGGCGCGGCGTTCGTCGCGCTCGTCTCCTACAACACCATGCAGATCGGCCTGTACGGGCTGTTCGGCTTCACCACCGCCGACCTGCTCGGATCCAGGCTGGGCGTGGCCGTCCCGTGGTGGGCCGTCGCGCTCGCGGGCGTCGCGCTCGTGGCGGTGCTCGGCTTCCGCCGCGTCGACCTGAACGCCCGGGTCCTCGGCGTGCTGCTGGCCGTGGAGTTCCTGACCGTGCTGGTCTTCGACGTCGCGCAGTTCGCGGGCGCGCCCTCGGGGGTGTCGGCGCACGGCCTCACCCCGGAGGCGGCCACGACCGGCGCGGTCGGCGCGGCGTTCTGCTTCGCGATGGCGAGCTTCATGGGCTTCGAGTCCGGCGCGATCTACAGCGAGGAGTGCCGCGACCCGCGCCGCACCGTCAGCCGCGCCACCCACGTCTCGGTCGCGCTGATCGGCGCGTTCTACGCGTTCACCGCCTGGGCGATGACGGTCGGCACCGGCCCGGAGCGGATCGCGGAGCGGTCGCGGCAGGACGGCCCGGCGCTGGTGTTCGTGCTGGCGCAGGAGCACGTCGGGAAGGCGTTCGCGGACCTGGCGCAGCTCTTCCTGGTGACGAGCCTGTTCGCGGCGCTGCTGTCGTTCCACAACGCGGTCGCGCGCTACTTCCTGTCCCTGGGCCGCGAGGGCGTCCTGCCGGGCGTCCTCGCCCGCACCCACCCCGCGCACGGTTCGCCGCACGTCGGCTCGGCGACGCAGACCGCGCTGGCCGCCGTGGTGGTGGCCGCGTTCGCGCTGTCGGGCGGGGACCCGGTCCTCACCCTGTTCAACTGGCTCACCAACCTGGGCGCGCTCGGGGTGATCCTGCTGCTGGCGCTGACCTCGGCGGCCGTCGTCGGCTACTTCCACCGCGACGCGCGGGGCGAGAACGCCTACAGCCGCCTCGTCGCCCCGGTCGTCGCGGGGGTCGGCCTGGCGGCGGTGTTCGCGACCAGCCTGCTGAACTTCGACGCCCTGCTGGGGGCCGACAGGGGCGCGGCGCTGATCTGGGTGCTCCCGGCGGCGCTGCTGGTCGCGGGGGCGGCGGGCGTGGCGTTCGCGCTCTACCTGCGCGCGGCCGACCCGGCGAGGTACGCGCGCATCGGCCGGGGCTGACCGGCGGACGCGGGCGCCGCGCGTCCCCGGCGGGAACGCGCGGCGCCCGCGTGCGGGGTCAGGCCAGGCGCCGGCCGCCGTTCCACACCACGCCGACCTGCCGGTAGTACGCGCCGATGATCTCCTCGGGCCGCAGCAGCGACAGCTCCTCGGTCGGGGAGTCGAACAGCCGCAGCTCGGCGTCGCCCCGCCACGCCCGGCCGCCCTCGAAGCCCGCCGCGCCCGACTCGACCAGCTCGTCCAGCGCGGGCGGCGCGTCCGGCTCGATGGAGGGCAGGTGGCGGTGGTGGGCCATGGGGTGGCCGTTGACGAAGCCGTTCGTCTCCGACGGCTCCCGCAGCGTCACCACGGCCTCGGCCAGCCGCCGGTCGGCGGCGGCCAGCGTCGCGCCGAACCGGCCGCCGGGCGCCAGGCGCGGCGCGGCGCCCCCGAACGGGTGCGGCCGCGTCTGGTGGATCGAGCCGAGCTTCTTCGGGTAGCCCTGGTGCAGGCCGCGCGCGATCGCGAAGTCCTTGTCGACCCAGATGTAGACGCAGCGCGAGTAGGTGCGGCCCCCGAACGAGCAGCGCACCACCACGAAGCACTCCCGGTACTGGGCGCGGACCGGGTCGAGCAGCTCCTCGCCCGACGCCGAGCACGACTGCCAGTCCGCCCAGATGATCGCGACCGCGCCGGGGTCCTCGGCGGCCGGGGCCAGCGGGTCGGGCAGCAGCTCGGCGACGCGGGCCGGGTCGGTGCGGTACTCGACGGTCAGCAGGTCGCCGGAGTAGTGCCACGGCGGGCTCGGGATCAGCGACGAGCGGCCGGTCGCGGTCTTGGGGTGCAGGAATCCTCGGACGGGTGCCACGGGGCCTCCTCGACGTTTTCGTTTGGGCCCGTACGATATGGCCGGAGAGTGGGTTCTGTCACTTCCGGGCCTTGTCAGGAGGTTCGCGCGGACTTATGGTTTGGGCTCAAATGATCCCCCGCCCCCGTCTCCTCCGAGGGGAGTCCCCAGGTGAGCGCCACCGGTACGAACGAGACCGTGGAACAGGTCGTGGAACGCCTGCGCGCCGACGGCGTCGACGTCGTGCGGGTCAGCTATCCCGACCTGATCGGCGTCGACCGCGGCCGGGACGTGCTGGTCGAGCGGCTGCCCTCGGTCATGGAGCACGGCCTGGCGTTCTGCCGCGCGGTGTACCACACCAGCCCGCGGGGCGACGTGGTCGACGTCGCCGGCGGCCTGGACGCCGGCCTCCCCGACATCCGCGTCCTGCCCGACCTGTCCACGCTGCGCCCCGTCCCGTGGGAGCGCGGCGTCGCCCAGTGCCTCGGCGAGGCGTACGAGCCCGACGGCTCGCGCCGGTGCGCCGAGGGCCCGCGCGAGGTGCTGCGCCGCGCCGTCGCCCGGCTCGGCGAACTCGGCCTCGACCCCGTCGTCGGGCCCGAGCTGGAGTACTTCCTGTGCGAGCCGGACCCGGACGCCCCGGGACGCTGGCGGCGCTACGCCGACGGCCCCGGCGACGTCTACACCACCGGCCGCCGGGGCGACCCGGGCGGGCACCTGCTGCGCGCCCTGCGGCACCTGCGCGACATGGGCCTCGGCGTGACGATGGGCAACCACGAGTTCTCCGGTGGCCAGTTCGAGATCAACATCGACCACTCCGGCGCGCTGGACGCCGCCGACCGGGCGTTCCGCTTCCGGTCGGCCGTCAAGGAGATCGCGCGGGCCGAGGGGCGGCTGGCGACGTTCATGGCCAAGCCGTTCAACGGGGAGGGCGGCTCCGGCTTCCACGTCCACCTGTCGTGCCGCCGCGCCGACGACGGGACCAACGTGTTCGACGACGCCGACGGCGAGCACGGCCTGTCCGACGTCGCCCGGCACGCCGTCGCCGGGGTGCTGGAGCACGCGCCCGCCCTGGCCGCCCTGTTCAACCCCACGGTCAACTCCTACAAGCGGTTCGGCCCCGACACCCTGGCCCCCTGGCTGGTGGACTGGGGGCTGGACAACCGCAGCGCCATGGTGCGGATCCCGCCCGAACGCGGCGGCGCGTCCCGCCTGGAGGTCCGCCTCGGCGACGCCTCCGCCAACCCCTACCTCGGCATCGCGGGCCTGGTCGCCGCCGTCTACCTGGGCGTGCGCGACAAGTGCGCCGCGCCGCCGCCCCTGGAGGGCTACGGCTACGACGCCGCCCGCGCCCCGGCGCTGCCCGCCGACCTGACCGCCGCGCTCGACGCGCTGGAGGAGGACGCCGACCTGGCCGAGGTGCTGGGGGAGGGGTTCGTCTCGGCGTTCCTGGCCTACAAGCGCGACGAGGTCGCCCGATTCCAGCGGTACGTCACCGACTGGGAGTTCCGCGAGTACGCCCACCACCTGTGAGGAGCCCCCTTGAGCATCGAGACGGTGACCCCCGACGCGGTCGGCGTGGACCTGGCCGACCTCGACAACTTCATGGACGGCGAGACGCCGTGGCGGATGTTCGACGCGCTGCGCCGCACCGACCCCGTCCACTGGAACCCCGAGCACGACGGCGGATCGGGGTTCTGGTCGCTGACCCGGCACGCCGACATCGTCGCCGCCGACCGCGACCCGGCCACGTTCACCTCCACCCGGTTCGTGAACCTGGAGGAGGTCGACGAGCGCCAGGCCGCGATCCGCCGCTCCATGCTGGAGACCGACGGGCCCCGGCACCTGGCGCTGCGGCGCGTCCTGCAACGCGAGTTCACGCCGCGCGCGGTCGCCGGGTACGCGACGTTCCTGCGCGGGCTGACCGCCCGGACGCTGGACGCGGCGCTGGCCAAGGGCACCTTCGACTTCGTCAAGGAGGTCGCCGCCGACTTCCCCATCAACGTGCTGGCGCGGATGCTGGACGTGCCCGACGACGACACCGCCCGCCTCATCGACTGGGGCAACCGGATCATCGCCAACACCGACCCCGAGTACGCCGACGTCCTGCTGCACAGCGAGGAGAGCGAGCGGTACCGCGACCTGCCGTTCCGCAGCCCGGCGTCGCTGGAGGTGTTCGAGTACGGGCGCGAGCTGGCGGCCAGGCGGCGCGGTGGCACCGGCACCGACCTGGTTTCCAGGCTGGTCAACCAGACGCCGAGGGACGGCGAGCCCCTGTCGGACCGCGACTTCGACAACTACTTCCTGCTGCTGGTCGTCGCGGGCAACGAGACCACCCGGCACGCCATCACCCACACGATGCGCGCGCTGATCGACCACCCCGGCCAGGCCGCGCGGCTGCGCGACGACCTCGACCTGATGCCGACCGCCGTGGAGGAGTTCCTGCGATGGGCGTCGCCGGTGTACCACTTCCGGCGCACCGCGACCCGCGACGTGGAGATGGGCGGCAGGACGATCCGCGAGGGCGACAAGGTCGTGCTGTGGTTCGCCTCGGGCAACCGCGACGAGACCGCCTTCGACGACCCCTACCGCTTCGACGTGACGCGCGCGCCGAACGACCACATCACGTTCGGCAAGGGCAGCCCGCACTTCTGCCTGGGCAACGCGCTCGCCCGCCTGGAGATGCGGATCATGTTCGAGGAGCTGCTGCCCCGGCTGGCCGACATCCGCCCGGCGGGCGAGGTGCGCCGGGTCCGCTCCAACTTCGTCAACGGCGTCAAGGAGATGCCCGTGACCGTCACCCTCGCCTGAGCCGCGTGGTCAGGACCGCGCCCGCCGACAGCGCCACGGCGAACGCCACCACCGTGGGGCGCGGCCCCCACGCGTGCGAGGCGAGGCTGAACGCGACGGGCACCAGCCCCGTCCCGACGTAGCTGATGACGAAGAACACCGCGAGCACGCCCGCCCGCGACTCGGGGCGGGCGGCCTCCACGCTCTCGCCGACCGCCGCCTTGAACAGCAGCCCCGCGCCCGCGCCGGTGACCGCCGCCCCGGCCAGGAAGACCGCCAGCACCGGCCGGAACAGCGCGACCGCGGTCAGCGCCAGCCCGACCGGGTACAGCGCGAGCCCGACCGCCACCAGCCGCCGGGCGGGCAGCCGCCCCAGCGCGAGCTGCGCCACCGCCGAGGCCGCGAACAGCGCGAACGGCGCCATCCCCGCCACGAACACCGACGACATCCCCAGCACGTCCCGGATCATCACCGCGCCCAGCGCCGCGAAGAACCCCATCACCGCGAACGCCAGGAACCCCGTCCCGGCGGCCCCGGCGAACGCGGCCCGCGCGCCGTCCCGCAGCCCGAACCGCCGGGGCCTGTCCCGCAGCGCCCGCCGGTCCACCGTCTCCGGAGCGGTCGCCGCCAGCGCGGCCAGCACCGCCAGCGCCGTTCCCGCCAGCACGAACGGCGTGGTCAGCGGGGCCGGACCCCACTGGCCCAGCACCCCGGCCAGCAGCGGCCCGATCGCCAGGCCGCCCAGGTTGACGACGGCGGCGACCAGGCCCGGCGTCGCCGACCCGGGCCGGTCCGGATGGGCGCGCGCGTACAGGTCGTCCAGGTAGGCCGTCGCGGTCGAGGCCATCAGCCCGGCCCCCAGCCCCGTCACCACCCGCGCGACGAGCAGCCCCGCCAGCCCGTGCCACACCGTCAGCAGCAGCGCGGCGGTCGCCGAGGTCAGCAGCGCCGGAACGAGCACGACCCGCCGTCCCACCCGGTCCGACAGGTGTCCCAGCGACAGGAACCCCACCGAGATGCCGAGGACCATCACCGCGAACGCGACCGTCACCATCGTCGCGCCGAAGTGGTCGCGGGCGGCGAACATCGGCCACAGCGGCGTCGGCAGCGTCCCGAACGCCATCAGCGTCGCGAACGCCACCGCGACGACCCAGAACCCCCAGGCGTGCCTGCGGCTGGGCGCGGCGGTGGGGGAGCGGACAGGGGTCTGGCAGGCGGGGGGCATGGCCGGGGCTCCGTTCGTCGGGAACGTTCCGATCTCACCCGGCGCCCCCTACCCACCATGATCCTTTCCATGACGGCGCACGACCGCCGGTAACCGCCTGACCGGGACCCGGCCGACAGGGTACGTTCCGGACATGCGCTTGCCAGGAGACAACGGCCGTGCGCCGGTGACCGCCGACGACCTCGAACAGGCGGTGCGCTTGGCCGTGGACACGCTGGTCGCGGCCCCCGCCGCGAACTGGGACGCCAAGGCGGGGTCCCTCGACTGGACCTGTTGGGAGACGGCCGAGCACCTGGCCGACGACCTTTTCGGCTATGCCGTCCAACTGGGCCTCCGCACCCCGCCCGAGGACGGCTACGTGCCGTTCCGCTGGGAGGCGCGCCGCCCCGGCGGCCCGCGGAACGGCGTGTACGCCGACCCGGGCGCGGGTCCCGCGGGCCTGCTACGGGTGCTGGAGTCGTGCGGGTCGCTGCTGGTGGCGATGGTCCGCACCACTCCGCCGCACGTGCGTTCCTGGCACACCTGGGGCCACGCCGACCCCGAGGGCTTCGCCGCGATGGGCCTGGTGGAGACCCTGGTCCACACCCACGACCTGGCCGGGACCCTGGGCGTCGACTGGCGGCCCCCGTCCGAGCTGTGCGCGCGGGCCCTCAACCGCCTGTTCCCGGACGCCCCGGCCGACGCCCCGCCCTGGCCCGCCCTCCTGTGGGCGACGGGCCGCGCCGACCTGCCCGGCCGCCCCCGCCCGACCGAATGGCGCTGGCACGGCGACCCGAGGCCCTAGCCGCCATGGAGATCAGCGTGGACGAGCCCGTGCGCCCCGAACCGGGCATGACGATCAGCGTCCGCACCCGCCACGACGTCGTGATCACCGACCCGGAGCGCTTCCTCGCCGCCGCCCGGCGGGCGTACCGGCAGGCCCACCCGGAGACCTCGGCGAGCGAGGCGGAGCAGGCCGTGGCGGACGTGTACGACGCCGTGCACGCGTTCCTGGACCGCGACGGACGCCTCGGCCCACCACAACCGTTCCCCAGCGTGGGACGCGGCGCACCCCGCCCAGGAGAACGCGCCCCGAATCACCCCGACGGAATGTCCCCCGCCGGAGAGATCACCAGGATCGTCCTAGGCGACCCGAAGCCCCTCCAGGACCACGGCTGCCTCCTCCCCGAAGACCCGTTCGCCCTCCCGCCCACCCCGGGGGAGTGAGCAGATCACCGAGTGTCGGCGGGGGTTGCCATAATCGCCGGCATGTCTGTTGCGCTCCCCGCCGAACCGTACGCGTCGATCGTCTACGTGGAATGGGTGCGCACCGTCGCGCCCGACCAGGTGGGCCACGCCGAGGAACTGGTCGAACGCGTCGCCGAGCGGCTGCGGCGCGGCTACGAGAAGCCCGGCCGGGCCGTGGACGATCTCAGGCGCGAGGCCAACGCGCTGCCCGCCCACCACCGGCCGTGGTTCTGGGACACCGTCGGGCACCGGATGAGCGCCGCCGTCCGCGGCTCCTGGCGGGCGTCGCGGGCGCAGAAGGCCGCCGCCTCCTGCTACACGCGGGCCCGGGAGGCCGAACGCGAGTACGGCCTGCCCATCGACACCGCCTACGCCGTGGAGAACGCGCTGCTGTTCGCGCGGCACGGCACGCTGCCCGGCAAGGAGCTCGCCACCCATCAGCGGTGGCTCACCGAGACGTTCCCCGCCGAGGACGCGCACCGGGAGTTCGTGCGGTTCGCGCTGGAGTGGGGCCGGGGCGGCGGGCCGCTGGCCGCCGACCTCCCCCGGCGGCTGCGGGCCACGGCCAAGGCCGCCGGGCTCGGCCTCGACGAGGACGCCAGGGTGCTCGGCGAGGTGCTGGCGGGTGCGCGGACCGCGAGCCTCCCCGACGGGCTGCTGGACGGGGCCGCCAAGGTCTTCGCCAAGGCCGGGCCGGACGACGGGGCCCGCCAGGGGCTGGTCGACCTCCTCCCCGACAACGACACCGACGGCGGCGCGCTGCTGCGGATGCTCGACGCCGCCGGGCTCATCGACGCGATGGCCGTCGGGGAGGTCGAGCCGACCGGCGGCCTCGCGGCGTGGCTCGGCAGGTTCCCCTACCAGTACGGCTACGAGCGGGTCGCCTACGGCGGCGTCACCAGACAGCCCATGGCCGAGGAGCTGTTCGGCGTGATCGAACGCCTCGCGCCCCGCGTGCGCGCGGCGGGCGTCCCGGTGAGGATCCACCAGACGCGCTACCGCCACGGGCACGTCGACGCCGACCTGGCCGACGCGCTGCTGGCGGCGGGCATCCCGATTGCCGACACCGAGAACCACCGCGTGCACTTCTGGGGCGAGGCGTCCCGCCGCGACCTGACGGCTTTGGCCGCCGACCCGGTGCTCGGCAAGCGCCTGGAGGGCACCGTCCACGCGAGCCGCACCGACACGTTCACGCGGCGGCCGGTCGGCGGGACGGCCCTGTCCGTGCTGTCGAACCTCCCCGGTCTCGAAAAGAGCGTCCAGGAACGCCTGGTGCGGCTGATCCGCCAGGTCGAGGGCGGCGGACTGCAGGCCGCCGACGACGCGATGACCGAGCTGGACGGCCTGCTGGACCTGCCCACCATCGACGCCCTGAAGGACATCGAGGACCCGCTGGCCGGGCTCGACCTGGTCGGTCCGCTCGGCCGCGCGCTGCGCGACGGCATCCCCGCCGAGCTGGGCTGGCCCGCGCTGGACGCGGCGGTCGAGGAGATCGGCGAGGTCGTCGGCGTGACCGCCACCTGGCCGGTCCTCACCGTCTACGGGGCGGACCGCGCCATCGCCGTCGACCACGCGGGGCGGCGCGGCGCATGCTCCTTCCCCCTGCCCGAGGGCGCGCGCGTGCTCACCGTCCACTACGCGGGCGGCGACTTCCTGGTGGGCGTCCGCACCACCGAGCGGACCAGCTCGCACCACGAACGCCCCGAGCTCGCGTTCTGGGCGAGCAGCCCCGAGGACCGGTTCATCCCCGGGGACCCGTGGGGCATGAACCCCTGCCACAACCCGCTGACCGGCGCGTTCGGCTTCCAGTTCGCCACCGCCGACGGCCGCCACGACGGCGAGCGCGTCCTGCGGCCCGGCGACCGCCACGGCATCGGCCGCCACGAACGCCAGCTCAGCGACGGCACCCGCGTGTGGAGCGCCGACAGCCGCATCGACGACTCCTCCGACTGGGCCGAGGTCGACCCCGCCACCGGCGAACGCGTCCGGACCGGATCGCTGCCCGCCTTCTTCACCGAGGTCACCCCGCCCGAGGGCAAGCAGTGGTCGTGGGACGACCTGTCCTACGCGCCGCTGCCCGACGGCGTGACCTCCCCGCTCGGCCAGGCGAACGGCGTGGTCGGCTTCCGGATCATGTGCCGGACCAAGGAGTTCGGGGTCAAGGAGACCGGCTACGAGATCGAGGGTGTCGACGGCCGCCGCGCCACGTTCGCGGGCGGGCCCCGCATGGGCGACCCGTGGGGGATCCTGCGGATGCCCGAGGGCGGCGCGGACATGGTCGTCACCCAGCACTCCCTGAACTACTTCGGGCTGATGCGCGCCCACGCCGCCGACGGCACCGACACCGCGATGTGGGAGGTCCGCGCGTTCCCCAACCCGCAGGACGACCCGCGCGAGGATCCGCAGAACCGGCCGGTGTTCCCGCCGCCCGCGTTCTGGCACTTCCTCACCCCGCGCGACCCCGCCTCCTCCAAGGCCCTGCGGAACGTCACCGACGACGCCGTCCGGGAGCTGCTGCGCGCCGGGCCCGGCCGGGAGGCCGACGCCGTCGCCCGCGTGCTGCCCGAGGTCACCCACCCGGCGATCGCCGCGGGCGTCGCGGAGGCCGTGGCGCGGGCCGCGCGGGTGCTGCGCCTGCGCGAGACCGTCTCCGACCGCGTCGCGCGCGTCCGCTCCGGCGCCCTCGTCCGGCCGCCGGTCCCGGTCCCCGACACCGAGCTGACGGCGGCGCTGCGCGTCCTGCTCGGCACCGACGTCAAGATCACCTCCCGGCCCGGCATCCTCACCTCGATCCTCGTCGAGGGGAGCTACCTGGCGGGCGAGATCGACGAGACGACGCGGGAGATGAGCCGGACCGGCCTGCCCCGCGACTGGCTGCCGCTGCTGGGCCGCATCGACGCCGTGGCGTGGCGGCTGGTGTCCGCCGCGACCCGCGACGAGGAGCGCCCCGCCCTCGCCGAGCTGCTGCGCGCCTGGACCGGCACGCCGTTCGCCCGGCCCGGGACGTGGCGGACCGGCAAGGCCCGCGGCTCCGCCCTCACCGGCCTGGCCCGCACCGGAGTCCTCGGCCCGATCACGTCCCCGACCGGGACCTACGCGTTCGTCCAGCCGGTGGACGCCCCGGAACCGGCGGACGCCACCGGCGTCGAGGTCGTCACGATCGAACGCGACGACGCCGCCCGCCTGCGCCGCCTGCTGGAGCTGTACGAGGAGCACGGGCCCGTCCGGCCGGGCGACGACGCCGTCGACGCGTTCGCCGCCGCGACCGGCGTGCGGCGGGTGTTCGCGCTGCTCGCCCTGGACGGCCTGCCCTGGCGGCGACACCTCGGCTCCGACTTCACCACCAACTTCGAGGCGCACGACCGGATGCTCCGCGCCAAGCCCTACAAGGGCTCCAAGTCGCTGGGGCGCGAGTACGAGTCGGTGACGAGCGAGCTGACGTTGCCGGGCCGCCTGGAGCTGCTCGCCGCCGGGATCCCCGACGACCCCGCCGAGCTGTGGGCCCCGGGCGGCGACCGCGCCGCCGCCGAGCGCATGGCGAGGGTCTGGGCCGACCGCATCGGCGTCACCGTCCCGCTGGACGAGGCCGTCCTCGAAGGGCTGGAGAAGGAGCTCGGCCTCAGCAGCGGGATGAGCGAGCACTGGGCGAGGTGGCTCGCCGAACCGCGGACCGGCGACCCCGCCGACCCGGGGTTCATGCTGGCCGCGGGCAAGTACGGCATGGGCCTCTACCGGAAGGACGACCACGGCGAACCGGGCCAGCGGCACTACGACGACCCCTACAAGCACCTGGTGTCGGTGCTGCTGTGGGCGCTGACCGAACGCCCCGTCGGCGGCCCGGCCCTGGCCGGAGTGCCCTCGGCGCACGACCACCTGCGCGGGATGCTCGACTCCCCGAACCTGTACATCCCGCTCGGCGTCCACGCCCTCGCCTCCGGCAAGGAGGAACTGGCCGCCCGCTTCGGTCCCGGCACCCACCCCGTGCCGAAGGTCACGGCGCAGAGCAGGGACTGCGAGGTGCACGACGACGGGCTGCTGGTCATCGACACCGACGGCCACTACGGATGGCAGGTCTACGTGCGGACCAGCGGGTTCGCCGACCCGGAGGCGTTCGACCGGGTGCTGCGGACCTGCGCCGCCCACGGCCTGGACACCCTGGCCGACGCGGTCCGCGCGGTGGAGACCCTCTACGACTCCGGCCTGGCCCGCATGGTGGCGCGCATGGCCGACAGCCCCGTTCCGGCCGGCCGGTACGAGGCGAACCCGCGCCTCAGCGTCCCCGGCCTGGTGGCCGAGGTCGCCGAGGAGACCGGAACGTCGGAGGACGCCGCCGCCCTCTACCTCCAGCTGCTGACCCTGGCCCGCCCCACCGACCGCAACGTCCGCAAATGGAACGGCTGGAGCCCCGCCAAGCACAAGAAGGCCCAGGCCGAGCTGGCGGAACTCGGCCTGATCGACCAGGGCAAGCGGTCCCGCGCGGGCCGCACGGCGTTCGTCCCGGGGCAGTGGACGGACCTGAAGGCCCCCAACCTGCCGGTGGAGACCTCCAAGCTGCGCACCCACCTGGCCCGCGTCAACGACAAGAAGGAGGTCACGGGCCCGCACCTGGTGCTGCTGCCGCCCGTCCCGCTGCACGAGATGTTCGCGAACGCCTGGTCCGCCCGCTGACGGCGGAAGGGGCCGCCCCGAACCGGGACGGCCCCTTCCCGGGCGTCGTCAGAGCGGCAGCCCCGTCAACACCATGATCTTCTCTTCGGTGTAGTCGTCCATGGCCGACCGCAGGCCCTCGCGGCCCACACCGGAGTCCTTCACGCCGCCGTAGGGCATCTGGTCGGCGCGGTAGGACGGCACGTCACCGATGATCACGCCGCCGACCTCCAGCTCGCGCTGGGCGCGGAACGCCACGTCCAGGCTGCGCGTGAACACGCCCGCCTGGAGACCGAACGCCGAGTCGTTGACCAGCGCGAACGCCTCGTCCACCCCGTCCACCGGCTGGACCGCCAGCACCGGCCCGAAGACCTCCTCGCGCAGCACCCTGGCGTCGGCGGGCACGTCGGACAGGACCGTGGGGGCGTAGGTCGCGCCCTCGCGGGTGCCGCCCGTCACGACCTTCGCGCCCGCCGCGACGGCCTCGTCCACCCAGGACTCCACGCGCTTGGCGGCGTCCTCGCTGACCAGCGGCCCGACCTGGACCTTCTCGTCCGACGGGTCGCCGGTGACCAGGCCGCCCACCACCTCGGCGAGCTTCGGCAGGAACTCCTCGTACACCGAGCGGTCCACGTAGACCCGCTGCACGGCGATGCAGCTCTGCCCGGCCTGGTAGTTGGAGAACAGGCCGATGCGCTGCGCGGCCCAGTCCAGGTCGGAGTCGGGCAGCACGACCGCCGCGCCGTTGCCGCCCAGCTCCAGGGTGACGTGCTTGCGCGGCACCTGCTCGTTGATGGACCACCCCACGGGGACGGAGCCCGTGAAGGAGACGATCGGCAGCCGCTCGTCCTTCACCAGGTCCGAGGCGCGCTCGTTGGGGACCGGCAGCACCGAGAACATGCCCTCGGGCAGGTCGGTCTCGGCGAGGATCTCACCCAGCACCAGCGCCGACAGCGGCGTGGCCGGGGCGGGCTTCACCACGATCGGCGCGCCGACCGCGATGGCCGGGGCGACCTTGTGGGCGGTGAGGTTCAGCGGGAAGTTGAACGGCGAGATGCCCAGCACCGGCCCCTTGGGCACCCGCGAGACGTAGACCAGGCGGCCCTCGCCGCCCTGGTCGGTGTCGAGCCGCTGCATCGTGGGGTTCCACCGGCGGGTCTCCTCGGCGGCGAACCGGAACACCGACACCGCGCGCTTGACCTCCACGCGCGCCCACATCAGCGGCTTGCCGTTCTCCGCCGTGATCAGCTTGGCGATCTCCTCGGCGCGCTCCTCCAGGCGCCGCGAGACGTGCATGAGCGCCTCGGCCCGCACGTGCACGGGAAGCGCGGCGGCGTCCCTGCGCACCGCGTGGGCCTTGGCGATCGCCTCCTCCACCTGCTGCGGCGTCGGGACGGCGACGGTCCCCACGACACGACCGTCGTACGGGTGGGTCACGGTCAGCTCTTCGTCACCGGTCGCGGCTCGGCCGGCCAGCCAGAATGGAGTCACGTTCATGTCCACATCAGCACCGAACCCCTGGTCTTTATGCCGGGGCGCGGGGCCTTCTCCTCTCGTTAACCGACGCCCTCACGCTATCCCCGCACCCCGCCCCGGCACTCCTCCAGGGTGTCCAATCGGACCCGCCGCGTTCGCCGCCCCGGACATCCACCCCCGAACGGCCGCGACGGCGTCGGCGACCCGGTCGGCGGGGGCGACGGCCTCGTTCCACCCGGTGAAGAACCACACCCGCCCGCCATCCTCGGCACGGGCCCGGCAGGTGATCAGAACGGCCGGACGCTCCTGCGCCGCGCAGCATCCCGGCCCGTCCCCGACGACCCGCAGCCCGCCGCCGGTGAGCTCGGTCGCGAACCCACACCCGACCAACGCGCCCTGCAACACGACCAGCCGCTCCCGCACCACATCACTCATCCGAACGACCTCCCTGGTCGTAGGTATCGGGCTGCCCCCGAACACGCCCGCCCGGCTTCCGGAACCGGCACTCAGGGCCTCCTCGCCGTGGGGCCGATGCCGTTCCAGGCTTGGGCCTCACGCAGCGCGGCCACCAGCGCCTCGGGATCGGCGGCCTCCAGCAGCGGCGCGACCACGCCGCGCCGGGGCAACGCCCAGTAACGCCGGGTCGCGGGCCCCCACCAGATCACCCACGCGGGAAACTCCCGCCCCAGCCACGCCGCCATGGCGCGGCACTGCTGATCAAGAGGTTCGGTGGACGGACGGCGTGCGAACATGCGGGAACGCTAGGTCGCCCGGCGGACACGAAGGGACAGGATCGCTGTCCTCTTGTATCGGTCAGACCAGAACGCCGATGCGGTCTGCGAGGTCGCGGGCGTCGCGCCGCAGCGTGCCCGGCTCCCGCGCGAGTTCCAGCACGATCTGCTTGGCGTAGCCGTTGTAGCGGATCGTCTCCGGTGCCGCGACGTAGGCGTCCTGGAGGGTGCCCAACGCCGAACGCTTCTCTCCGCCGAGCTGCCAGGCCCGTGCCACCTCGATGAGGTGCCGCCCCCTCCGGGGCTGCGAGGGGATGCGGGCCGACGCGTGCGCCTCCGCTTGCCGTGTCGCCTCGCCCCTCTTGCGGGACTCGACCGCCACGGTCACCGCGTGAGCGCCCATGACGACCCGGCTGAAGGACGTCAGCGGCTCGTAGAAGTCCGCGGGCAGGGACTGGGCGACCCGGTCGGCCTCCTCCCACCAGCGCCACGCGACCGCGTCCTGCCCGACCCGCGCCGCCGTGTAGGCCGCCTCGTGGTGCAGCGCCCCCCACAGCGCCCGCAGCTCCGGCCCGGCGTCATCGACGCGGGGCTTCAACGCCTCCAGAGCCTCGCGGTTGGTGGACTCGGCGGCGTCGAAGTCCCCCGCGTCCCGGTGCGCCTGGACCGCCAGCCAGACCGCGCCCGCGAACGCGCACGGGTCCTCGCTCTCCTCGGCGGTCATGAGGGACCGCTCGACGACGCGCCACAGCAGATCGGCCGACGGCTGGTAGGCGACGAAGAACTGGGTCAGGTGGTAGGCGCCCGCCAGCAGGGCGAGCGCCCGCCGCCGTTCGGAGCCCTCATAGATCTTCGCGGCGTGCCTGGCATCGCGGATCAGCTCCGGCAGCAGCCCGCCCAGGACGGTCCGGTGGTCGGGCGCGGCGTGCCGGGCGCGCCACGCCGCGTCCACGCGTGCGCGCAGGTGGTCCAGCGACGGCGGCGGCCCGCTCACGGGCACGGCGACGGCGTTGATGGCGTCGCGGACCTCACCGAGCCGCGGATGCCCGGGTCCACGGAACATGTTGCGCGGCGCCCTCGGGTCCCCGACCAGCTCGGAGACGTCGCGGACGCGCAGCGCGTCGGCGATGTCGAGGAGGGCCGGGAGCTTCGGATCACCGATCTCGCCGCGCTCGACGGCCTTCAGCCACCGGGGTTTCTTGCCGACCAACCCGGCGAGGACCTCCCGCGACATGCCCCGGCGCTCACGCCAGTAGCGGATGCGTTCCCCCGTGGACAGGGCGGAGTGGGCCGGATCGACGTCACGGTCGTGCATGAGCCTCGCCTCTCCTGGACGGTCGCGTTCTCAGGCTACGAGGCGCTGACCCGTTCCGTCAGGGGGCTTGGGAGCGTTCGGCCGCGAGCGCCGCGAGCCGGTCCAGGGCGGTCTGGGAGGGGGTTCCGGCCGGGGCGGTGTAGGTGACCAGTTGCTGGTCGAGGGTGCCCGGCAGCAGCATGGCGACGTAGTCCAGCGTCAGCCTGCCCACCTCCGGGTGCCGGAACTCCTTGCGTCCCGCGCCGGGTCCCTTGACGTCCTGCCACGTCCACCACGTGCGGAACTCCTCGCTCCGCCCGGTCAGCTCCTCGATCAGCTCCCGGGTGGCCGGGTCGCCGGGGTCGCGGCCGGTGGCGGCGCGCAGGTGCGCGATGCCCTGCCGCGCCATCGTCTCCCAGTCGACGTAGAACGAGCGCGCCCGCGGGTCGCAGAAGGCGTACCAGACCAGGTTGCGGCGGGGCATCGCGGCGAAGTCGGCGACCAGCGCCGCCGCCATCGCGTTCCAGGCCAGCACGTCGAGACGGCCGTTGAGCACGTACGCCGGGACGGCGTCCAGCTGCTCCAGCAGCCGGCGCACGCCCGGCACCGCCTCCTCGTCCGCGCGCCGCCGCAGGGGCGCGGGCTCCGCGCGCGCCAGGCGGTAGAGGTGGTCGCGTTCGTCGGCGTCCAGCCGCAGCGCCCGCGCCAGCGCGTCCAGCACCGAGGGGGAGGGGCGCACGGGGTGGCCCTGTTCGAGCCGCATGTAGTAGTCGGGGCTGATCCCCGCGAGCTGCGCGACCTCGGCGCGCCGCAGCCCCGGCACGCGCCGCCGCCCGTAGGTGGGCAGCCCCACGGCCTCGGGCCGGAGCCGGTCGCGCCGCGACCGGAGGAAGTCGGCCATCTCTCGCATGCCCTCCAGTGTGCCTACTAGCACCGCCGTTACTAGCCTCCGGCGGGCTCTGGCAGCCCTTCCCTCCCGTCCCCGAGGCTGGAGGCGCTCCCGATCACGAGAAGAGGTGTTTCCGGCGTGCGCTACCGCACCCTGGGCCGGCGGGGCCCGGAAGTCTCGGTCATCGGATTCGGCGCGATGACCCTCGCCACCGGCATCTACGCCGACGTCGCCGAGGACGAGGCCGCCGCGGCCCTGCGCGCGGCCGTGGACGCCGGCGTCACGTTCGTCGACACCGCCGACATCTACGGGGCCGGTGCCAGCGAACGCCTCGTCGGCCGCGTGCTGGGGCCGCGCCGCGACGGGATCGTCCTGGCCACCAAGTTCGGCGGCGACCACGACGAGGAGGGCCGCCTCGTCCACGGCCTGGGCCGTCCCGAGTACGTCCGGCGCGCCCTGGAGGCGAGCCTGACCCGTCTCGGCACCGACCGCGTCGACCTGTACTACCTGCACCGCCTCGACCCGACCACCCCCGTCGAGGACACCGTCGGCGCGCTCGCCGAGCAGGTCGCCGCGGGGAAGATCGGCCACATCGGCCTGTCGGAGGTGTCGGCGGCCACCCTCCGCCGCGCCCACGCCGTCCACCCGATCACGGCGGTGCAGAGCGAGTACTCCCTGCTCACGCGCGACCCCGAGGACAGCGTCCTGGCCGCCTGCGCGGAACTCGGCGTCGGTTTCGTCGCCTACAGCCCCCTCGGCCGCGGCCTGCTCGGCGGCGCCGTCCGCTCGCGCGAGGACATGGGCGGCGGCGACTGGCGGCGCGGCAACCCGCGCTTCCAGGGCGACAACCTGGCCCGCAACGTCACCCTCGCCGACACCCTCGCCACCCTGGCCGCCGAGCAGGACGTCACCGCCGCCCAGCTCGCCCTGGCGTGGCTGCTGCGCAGGGGCGCGTTCCCCATCCCCGGCACCCGCCGCGCCGCCAACGCCAGGGCCAACGCCGCGGCCGCCGACCTGGACCTGCCCGCCGCCGTCTTCGACGAGCTCGAAGCGCGCGTCCCCCGCGACGCCGTGGCCGGACCCCAGGGCGACCAGAACTACCTGACCAACATCGACCGCTGATCAGTCCGCCGCGTCGTCGCGGACGACGGTCAGGGCGATCCACAGTTCCGCGCGGACGGCCGGGTCGTCCAGGTCGCGGCCCAGCAGCTCGGCGGCCCGGCGCATGCGGGTCCGCAGGGTGTGGCGGTGGATCCCCAGCGCGCGGGCCGCCGCCTCGCCCTGGCCGTTGGCCGTGATGTACGCGCGCAGCGACGGCACCAGGCCCTCGGCCTGGAGCGGGGCCAGCAGCGTGTCCGCGAACGCCCGCGCCAGGCCGGGGTCCAGCAGCCCCAGCACGCCCTGGCCGGGAAGGTCCTCGTACCGGACGACGCCCCGGCCCCGCCGCGCCGCCGCCAGCGCCCGTTCGGCCTGCCCGAGCGCCGTGCGCAGCCCGCCGGGCTCCGCACGTTCGGCGGGCGGGCTGACGCCCACCGGGCCGTGGTCGGCGGCCAGGGCGGCGACGTGGTCGGCCAGGGGCCCGGGTGTGATCACCGCGCAGGAGTCCGCCAGCGGGACCGCCAGGCAGCGGGCCCCGGCCGGGTCGGCGTGCAGCGCGTCCAGCACCGCCGTCCCGCCCGCGCACGCCAGCACGCGGAGCGGCGCGGGCGGCAGCGCCGGGCCGTGCGGGAGTCCGAGGAGCAGCGCGGCCAGCGTCGCGCGCAGGTCCCGGTCGGTGCGCGGGGTCTCCGACTGGAGGGTCAGCAGCGCCACCGCCGCGCCGACGATCGTGTGGGCCGGGTGGGGGAGCGGGTCGGGCGTCCCGACCGCGAGGAAGCCCGCCGGACGGCCGCTCACCCCGATGCTCTGCACGGTGACGTGGTCGTCCGGGCCGGAGAACGCGGCGCTGGACGGCGCCTTGCGCAGGCGTTCCAGCTCGGGCAGCAGGGCGGCGGCGCGGTCGCGGGCCGGGGCGGGCTCGGCGTGGCGCACCTCGCCGGAGGAGGACAGCAGCAGCGCCCAGCCGCCGAGCTCCCGGGCCAGGCGGGAGACCAGCGGCCCCGGCCCCTTCGACGCCGCGCGGGTCAGCTCCCGCTGGGCCTGGAACGCCCTGGTCACATCCTCGTACTGCTCGGCCGCCAGCATCCGCGACACCGCCTTGCCCACCGCGATGAACGGTGTCGCGCGCGGCACCTCCAGCAGCGGCAGCCCCTGCGCGCGGGCCGCCTCCAGCAGGGCTTCCGGGACCGTCCCGTGCGTCAGCCCGACGCCGAAGCCGAGGCCGACCACCCCCCGCGCCACCAGCCGCGCCACGTAGGCGGCGGCGTTGCCGGGTGTCAGCCGCATCCCCGTGGTCAGGACCAGCTCCCCGCCCTCCAGGAACGGCGTCGGGTCCTCCAGCTCGCTCACCGCCACCCACCGCACCCGCGCGTCCGGCACGTCGGTCAGCGCCCGCAGCCCGAGCGACGGCAACCCGGTCACGGTGGCGAGGGCAGGCGGCACGGCGGTCTCGCTTTCGATGTCCACGGTGGAAGGGTGAGCGGCGGGGATTCGCCGTTCCGTACGGTGCACAGCAGTGGGTCGCGAGCTTACCTTCGCGCCATGACCAGCGTCCCCATCACCGATGCCCCCGCCTCCGGGAACGCCGCGCGCCTTCCCCAGGAGCGCCGCGTCGTCACCGAGATCCCCGGTCCCCGCTCCCGGGAGCTCCAGGCCCGGCGCGCGGCGGCCGTGCCGCCCGGGGTGGGCAGCGTGCTGCCGGTGTACGTCACCGACGCCGGGGGCGGCGTGGTCGTGGACGCCGACGGCAACTCGCTGATCGACTTCGGGTCCGGCATCGCCGTCACCAACGTCGGCAACGCCAACCCCCGCGTCGTCGAGCGCGTGCGCGACCAGGTCGAGCGCTTCACCCACACCTGTTTCATGGTCACCCCGTACGAGTCCTACGTCGCGGTGTGCGAGGCGCTGAACCGGCTCACCCCCGGCGACCACGAGAAGCGCTCGTTCCTGGTCAACAGCGGCGCCGAGGCCGTCGAGAACGCCGTCAAGATCGCCCGGTACGCCACCGGGCGGCAGGCGGTCGTCGTCTTCGACCACGGCTACCACGGCCGCACCCTGCTGACGATGACGCTGACCGCCAAGAACATGCCCTACAAGCAGGGGTTCGGCCCCTACGCGCCCGAGGTCTACCGGATGCCGCTGGCCTATCCGTTCCGCTGGCCGACCGGGCCGGAGAACGCCGGGCCGGAGGCGGCGGCGCAGGCCGTCGACCAGATCACCAAGCAGATCGGGGCGGACAACGTCGCCGCGGTCGTGATCGAGCCGATCGCGGGCGAGGGCGGCTTCATCGAGCCCGCGCCCGGGTTCCTGCCCGCGATCGCGGAGTTCTGCGAGGCCAACGGGATCGTCTTCATCGCCGACGAGGTGCAGACCGGCTTCGCGCGGACCGGGGACCTGTTCGCCTGCGAGCACGAGGGGGTCGTCCCCGACATCGTGACCACGGCCAAGGGCATCGCGGGCGGCCTGCCGCTGGCGGGCGTCACCGGCCGCGCCGAGATCATGGACCGGGTGCACGGCGGCGGCCTCGGCGGCACCTACGGCGGCAACCCCCTCGCCTGCGAGGCCGCCCTCGCGGTGCTGGAGGAGATCGAGCGGGACGACCTGACCGGCAGGGCCCGCCGCATCGGCGAGATCATGCTGCCCCGGCTGCGCGCCCTGGCCGAGAGGCACCCGGCCATCGGGGACGTGCGCGGGCGCGGCGCGATGATCGCGATCGAGCTGGTCAGGCCCGGCACCAAGGAGCCCGACCCCGCGCTCACCGCCGAGGTCGCGCGCCGCTGCCACGCCGCGGGCCTGCTGGTCCTCACCGCGGGCACCTACGGCAACGTGCTGCGCTTCCTGCCCCCGCTGGTGATCCCCGAGCACCTCCTCGACGAGGGCCTGACCATCCTTGAGGAGGCGTTCGCCTCCTAGTCCCCGCGCCACAGGAGTCAGGCGGCGAAGGGTCGCCGACCGCCCGAAAGGGCCGTCGGCGACCCTTCGCTGCTTTTTTCGGTTTTTCGGCTATGGGTTCGGCGGCGAATTGGGTTGCTCCGTTACGAATCGGTGGTTGACCTGATCTCGTTTGGTTCCGTACGTTCTCTGTTCAACAACGTTTGGGTCCAAATTTCCCAGGAGTGGTGCGGACATGACCGTTTCCCCCGACCTGGTCCTGCTCAACGGTGAGATCCTCACCGCCGACCCCGCCTTCACCACCGCCCGGGCCGTGGCGCTCACCGGCGGCGCCGTCACCGCCGTCGGGACCACCGACGAGATCGCCGCCCTGGCCGGACCGCGCACCGAGGTGATCGACCTGCGCGGGCGCACCGCGCTGCCCGGCATCAACGACTCCCACCTGCACGGCTGCGCGTTCGGCCTGTCCCGGCCGCCGCTCGCGCTCGACCTCGGCTACCCCGCCGTCCGGTCCATCGCCGACATCCTGGCCGCCGTCCGGGACGCCGCCGCCCGCACCCCCGCGGGCCGGTGGATCCGCGGCAACGGCTGGGACGCCGCCTACCTCACCGACGGCCGCGCCCCCACCCGCCACGACCTGGACGCCGTCGCCCCCGGCCACCCCGTCTACCTCCAGGACTTCACCGGCCACCTGACGTTGACCAACACCAGGGGCCTGGAACTCGCCGGGATCACCGCCGACACCCCCGTCCCCGAGGGCGGCGTGATCCACACCGACGGCACCGGCGCCCCGAACGGCCTGCTCGCCGAGGGCGCGCAGGGGCTCCTGCAACGCCACCTGCCCGCCCACACCCGCGACGAGATCGAGCGGGGCGTCCGCAACGCCGTCGCCGCCCTCCACCGGGAGGGCATCACCAGCTACACCGAACCCGGCCTCGGCCCCGGCGGGACCGACCTGTTCGGCGGCGCGTCCGGTCAGCTCACCCTCGACGTCTACGCCGACCTGGCCCGCGCCGGCGGGCTGGAGGCCCGCGTCAGCGTCCTGCTGCTGCTCACCGGCATGAGCGGCTCGGCCGCCGACATCGCCAAGGGCCTCGCCGAGGCCGAGATCCCCCAGAACGTCGACCCGCGCGTCCTCAACGTCCTCGGCGTGAAGCTGTTCGCCGACGGCATCCCGCCCAACAAGACCGCCTGGGTCCGCGAGGAGTACCCCGGCGGCGGCTTCGGCTGCCTGTGCGTGCACGGCGAGGCCGACGCGCTGCGCGTCCGCGAGCTGACCGAGATGGTGCGCCTCGCCCACGAGGCCGGGCACCAGCTCGGCGTGCACGTGACCGGAGACCGCGCGATCGACGCCGTGGTGGACGCGTTCGAGGCGGCGCAGGCCGGGCACCCCCGCGACGACCCGCGCCACTACGTCATCCACGCCGACCTCGTCGGCCCGCAGAGCCTGCGCAAGCTCGCCGCGCACGGCTTCGGCGCGAACATGAACCCCGCGATCAAGTGGACGATCGCCGACGCCATGGCCGAGCTGCTCGGCCCGGAGCGCGCCGCCTACCAGTGGCCCGTCCGGTCCGCCCTGGACGCCGGGATCCCGGTCACCAGCAGCTCCGACGCCCCCGTCACCCACCCCAACTGGCGGCAGGGCGTCGCCGCGATGATCCTGCGCGAGGGCAAGGTCAGCGGTCGCCCCTACGGCCCCGAGGAACGCGTCGGGCTCGCCGACGCCGTCCGCGCCTACACCGTCCACGCCGCCTGGCAGGACTTCGCCGAGGAGTGGAAGGGCTCCCTCGAACCCGGCAAGGCCGCCGACGTCACCGTCCTCGACGGCACCCTCACCGAACTCGACCCGCACGACCTGCCCGACGTCCCGGTCGCCCTCACCGTCTTCGACGGCCGCGTCGTCCACTCCACCCTCTGAACCCCGCGAGTGAGGAACCCATGAACGGCAAGTTCCACCGCCTGACGGCGGCGGGCGTCGCGGGAGCGCTGCTCGCGGCCGCCGCCGCGTGCGGATCCGGGACCGGCGCGAACGGCCCCATCGTCGTCGGCTCGGTCAACACCCTCAGCGGCGCGGTCACCTTCCCCGAGGCGTCCCGGGCCGCCAGGGCCGTGTTCGACCGGGTCAACGCCCAGGGCGGCGTCAACGGCCGCAGGATCGAGTACGTGGCGGGCGACGACAAGGGCGACCCCGCCACCGCCGCCCAGACCGCCCGCGACCTCGCCCAGAACCGGCGGGCCGTCGCGCTGGCGGGCGGCGCGAGCCTGCTGGACTGCCAGGTCAACGGCCCCTTCTACCAGCAGACCGGCATCGTGTCGGTCCAGGGCACCGGCGTGGACCCCGGCTGCTTCAACTCCCCGAACATCTCCCCGGTCAACACCGGGCCGTTCCTCGGCACCACGCTCAGCCTCTATCACGCCTCCGAGAAGCTGGGCATGGACCGGTTGTGCGCCTTCTTCGCGATCATCGGCGGCACCGCCGACGCCTACCGGGACGGCGCCGCCCGCTGGTCGAAGATCACCGGGAAGAGGCTGCTGATCGACGACCGCAGCCTGTCGGCGTCCACCACCGACTTCACCCCCTACCTGCTGCGCGCCCGCGACGCGGGCTGCCAGGGCGTGTTCTTCAACGGCACCGAGCCCATGGCGGTCGGCTGGGTGAGGGCCGCCCAGGCCCAGAAGATCACCGGCATCCGGTGGCTGTTCCTGACCTCCACCTACACCGACCAGGCCGCCCGGGCGTTCGGCCCGGCGGGCAGGGACGTCGTCGCGCTGTCGGAGTTCGAGCCCTACAGCGACGAGGACTCGGCCGCCGCCAAGGACTGGCGGGCGCTGATGACCGAGCGGAACGTGCCGCTGACGTCGTTCGCGCAGGGCGGCTACCTGGCGGCCACCCACCTGGTGACCGTCCTCAAGGGCATCAGGGGCGACGTCACCCGCGACGCGGTGACCAAGGCGTTCAAGGGCCTCCGGCCGCTGCCGTCGCCGATGACCGGCACCCCGTTCGGGTTCGGCGGCGGCGACGCGCACGCCACCAACCTCGCGGGCAAGTTCGTCCGGCCGGGCAACGGGTCCTGGACCGTCCTGACCCCCGACTGGGTGCGGCTCCCCGATGCTTGACGGAGCCGTCGCGGGGCTGGCCGGAGGCGGCGCGTACGCGGCGCTCGGCCTGTGCCTGACCCTGATGTTCCGCCTGGTGCGGGTGGTGAACTTCGCCCAGGCCGCGATCGGCGTCATCGGCGTCTACGGCATGGCCCTGCTGGCCGACGCCGGACTGCCCTACGCGCTCGCCGCCCCGGCCGGGCTGCTGGCGGCCGGGCTGGTCGCGGCCGCCCTCGGCTGGATCATGGCGCGCTGGTTCGCCGAGGCCGGGGCCGACCAGCGCTCCGCCATCGCGATCGCGTTCCTGGTGGGGCTGCTGGCGGTGTCGTTCCTGGCGTTCGGCACGCACCCGCGCCGCGTCCCCGGACCGTTCGGCGGGGCGCTGCTGACGGTCGGCGGCGTCACCGTCACCCGGGCGGCGGCGGTGTGCGCGCTGCTGGCCCCGGCCCTCGCGGCCGGCGCGCACCTGCTGCTCACCCGCACCGCCGTCGGCCTGCGGCTGCGCGCCCTGTCGGAACGGCCCACCACCGCCGAACTCCTCGGCATCCCCTCGCGCCGCCTGGCCGTCGGGACGTGGGCGGCGACCGGCGCGCTGGCCGCCGCCGTGCTGATGGTGGTCGCGCCGCAGCAGTCCGCCGACCAGAGCTCGCTGGCCCTCATGGTCATCCCCGCCTGCACGGCCGCGCTGGTCGGCGGGTTCCGGAGCCTGACCGGAACGGTCGCCGGAGGTCTCGGCCTCGGCGTCATGCAGGGCGTGCTCGCGCACGTGGAGGACCTCCAGCAGTACCGGGACGCGGTGCCGTTCGCGGTGATCCTGGCGATCCTCGTCTGGTCCCAGCGGCGGGAGGTGTGGGATGCCGCACGTTGAGATGCCGCACGTCGAGATACGGCGCGCCGACCTGCTCACCGGCGGAGCCGTCCTCGCGGTGATCGCCGTCGCGGCGGTGGCGCTGCCCGGGTACTGGCTGTTCCTGGCGACGTCGGCGCTGGTGGCGGCGATCGCGCTGCGCGGCCTCGGCGTCGTCGGGCAGGCGGGCATGAACTCGCTGTGCCAGCTGTCGTTCGCGGCCGTCGGCGCCTGGACCGTCGCCAGGCTGAACGTCATGGCCGCGCCCGGCGGCCTGGTCCTGTGGGTGGCGGCCGGCGGGCTGGCGGCGGTGCCGTTCGGCGCGCTGATCGGGCTGCCCGCGCTGCGGCTGCGCGGCGTGCACCTGGCCGTGGTCACGCTCGGCTTCGCCGCGACCGCCGACGTGGTGGTCGCGGCGCTGCGGTTCCCCGGCGCGACCACGTTCCAGCAGGTGCCGCGGCCCGGCCCCATCGCCACCGACCGGGGCTACTTCGTGTTCGCGGCGCTGGTGTTCGCGCTGGTCTGCGGAGCGCTGTGGCTGGTGGACCGCACCCGGGCCGGCGCGGCCTGGCGGGCGGTCCGGTTCTCCGAACGCGCCACGGCCGCCGCCGGGACGAGCGTCGCGCGGACCAAGCTGACGGCGTTCGCGGCGAGCGCGTTCGCCGCGGGCGTGGCGGGCGGCGTGCTCGCCGGGCAGATCGGCACCGTCACCGCGCAGAACTTCCAGACGATCAACTCCCTCGCCCTGTTCGTGGTCGCGGTGATGGCCGGGTCCCGGTACGCGGGCGGGGCGCTGTTCGGCGGGCTGCTGATGACGTTCGTGCCGGAGGTCCTCAAGCGGCTCGGCGTCCCGCAGGACTGGGCGAACGTGCTGTTCGCGGCCGGCGCGGTCCAGGCGCTGACGCAGGGCGCCAGTGTCAGCGAGGGCCTCGCCCGCAGGCTGCGCGCCCGCCGCCCCGCGCCGCCCGCCGCGGCCGTTCCGCGCGGGGAGGCGGCGAAGGCCCCGCCCGGTGGCGGGCCGCTCCTGACCGTGACGGGCCTGACCGTCCGGTACGGGAAGGTCACCGCGCTCCAGGACGTGGACCTGACCGTCCCCGAGGGCACCGTCATGGGCCTGATCGGGCCGAACGGCGCGGGCAAGTCCACCCTCACCGACGCGCTGTCGGGCTTCCTCCCCGGGGCCACCGGCCAGATCACCCTGGCCGGGAGGCGCCTGGACGGCCTGCCCGTCCACCGCCGCGCGGCGCACCTGCGGCGCACGTTCCAGCAGGACCGGGTCCCGACCGGGCTGACCGTCGGCGCCTACCTGCGCTTCGCCGCCCGCCGGAGGGTGGGGCGCGGCGAGGTGGCGGAGGTCTGCGCCTTCCTCGGCTGCCCGCCGCCGGACCGGCACGTGGGCGACCTCGACGTCGGCAGCCGCCGGCTGCTGGAGGTCGCCGCCGCGCTGCTGGCCCGGCCGCGGCTGGTCGTCCTCGACGAGCCCGCCGCCGGGCTCACCCACGCCGACTCCCTGGCGCTGGCCGACCGGCTGGCCGAGGTGCCCGCCCGGTACGGCGCGTCGGTGCTGCTGATCGAACACGACCTCGACATGGTCCGCCGGGCCTGCGCCCACGTGGCCGTCCTCGACTTCGGCCGGGTCATCGCGGCGGGCCCGCCCGCCGCGACCCTGGCCGAGCCCGAGGTCGCCCGCGCCTACCTGGGAGACGAGGCGGCCCTCGCATGACACTCGAACTCAGCGGCGTCGCGGTCGCGCGCGGGGCCGCGCCCGTCGTCCGCGACATCGACCTGACCGCCCCGCCCGGCGCGGTGACCGTGCTGCTCGGCCCGAACGGCGCGGGCAAGACGACCCTGCTGGAGGCGGTCGCGGGCGTGCTGCCGTTCGCCGCCGGGAACGCCGTCCTCGACGGCGCCGACCTGGCCGGACTGGACCGGGTGGCCCGCGCGCGACGCGGCCTCGCCCTGGTCGAGCAGGGCCGGACGGTGTTCTCCGCGCTGACCGTCGCCGAGAACGTCCGCGTCGTCAACGGCTCCGCCGACGCCCTCGACCGCGCCGTGGAACTCTTTCCCGAGCTGGGCAGACGCCTCGACGTCGCCGCCGGGCTGCTGTCGGGCGGCGAGCAGCAGATGGTCGTGCTCGCCCGCGCCCTGGCCACGGGCCCGAAGGTGCTGCTGATCGACGAGATGTCGCTCGGCCTCGCCCCGGTGATCGTGCGGCGGCTGCTGCCCGCCGTGCGGGCGCTCGCCGACGGCGGCGTGACCGTGCTGCTGGTGGAGCAGTTCGCCACGCTCGCCCTGGAGATCGCCGACTCCGCGCACGTGCTGGCGGGCGGCGCGCTGACCTACTCCGGCCCGCCCGGACCGCTGCGCGCCTCGCCCGGACGCCTGCACGCCGCCTACCTTGGCGAGACCCCCACGGAGGAGCCCTGACATGGAGGAACGCGTCTACCTGATCACCGGCGGCGGCAGCGGGATCGGCGCGGCCGTCGCGCACGGCGCCCGCGCCGCCGGGGCCCGCGCCGTGATCTGCGGCCGCCGCCGGGACGCCCTGGAGCGGGTCGCCGCCGCGTCCGGGGCCGACGCCCGCGTCGCCGACGTGACCTCGCCGGAGGCGGTGGCCGCCCTGGTCGCCGAGGTCGTGGACGCCCACGGGCGGCTGGACGGCGTGGTCGCCAACGCCGGGACCATGCGGCCCGGGGCCGTCCTCGACCTGACCGCGCAGGACTGGCAGGCCAGCCTGGACACCAACCTGACCTCGGTGTTCCACCTGGCCAGGGCCACGCTGCCGCACCTGGTCGCGGCGCGGGGCGCGTTCGTGGCGGTCTCCTCGATCGCCGCGCTGCGCGCCTCGACCGGCGCGGCGGCCTACGCCGTCTCCAAGGCGGGCCTGACGACGCTCACCCGCAGCATCGCCGTCGACTACGGCGGGCAGGGCGTGCGCGCCAACGTCGTGTGCCCCGGCTGGATCCGCACCGAGATGGCCGACGCGGAGATGCGCGCGTTCGGCGACCCCCTCGACCTGGACGTCGACGAGGCGTACGCCGAGGTCACCCAGCTCGTCCCGCAGGGCCGCCCCGGGACGCCGGAGGAGGCCGCCGCCGCCGTGCTGTGGCTGCTCGGCCCGCACGCTTCCTACGTCAACGGCGCGGTGCTGACGGTGGACGGCGGCACGGTCCTGCCCGATCCGGGCACGATCCCGTTCGACTACGAGGTGCGGCCCAGGTCGTAGAGGTCGGCGAGGATCTCGTAGGAGCGGCGGCGGTCGGCGTGGTCGAAGACCATCGTCGTCACCATGACCTCGTCGGCCGCCGTGCGCTTGACCAGCAGGTCCATCTGCTGCCGCACCGCCTCCGGGCCGCCCACCACCTGCGCGGCGATCCGCGACTCGATGATGTCGCGCTCCAGCGGCGTGTACGGGTGGTTCGCGGCCTCCTCCGGCGTCGGCAGCGGGCCGGGCCGCCCCTGCCGCAGCCGCAGGAACGACAGCGCCTGCGGCTGCGCCAGCTCACGCGCCCGGTCGTCCTCGTCGGCCGCCGTCACCGACACGGCGATCATCGCGTAGGGCTCGTCCAGGTCGGCCGACGGCCGGAACGACTCGCGGTACATCTCCAGCGCCGGAAGCGTGTTCTCGGCGCTGAAGTGGTGCGCGAACGCGAACGGCAGCCCCAGCAGCCCCGCCAGCCGCGCGCTGTACCCGCTGGACCCCAGCAGCCACACCGGCGGCCGGTTGCCCGCCGCCGGGGTGACGTCGCTGCGCGGCTCGAAGTAGCCGCGCAGCTCGTGGACCTGCTCGGGGAAGTCGTCCACCGACAGGGCCTCGGGGGAGCGGCGCAGCGCCAGCGCCGTCTTCTGGTCGGTGCCCGGCGCGCGGCCCAGCCCCAGGTCGATCCGCCCCGGGTACAGGGCCTCCAGCGTCCCGAACTGCTCGGCGACCACCATCGGCGCGTGGTTGGGCAGCATGATCCCGCCGGACCCGATCCGCATCCGCTCGGTGACCGCCGCGACCTGCCCGATCAGCACGGACGTCGCGGCCGAGGCGATGCCCGGCATCGTGTGGTGCTCGGCCAGCCAGTAGCGGTGGTAGCCGAGCCGTTCGGTGTGCCGGGCCAGGTCGAGGGTGTTGCGGAGCGCCTGCGCGGAGGTGGACCCGCTGGCGACGGGCGCGAGATCGAGCACGGAGAAGGGAACGGTCATGAACCTTTCCAACCCCGCCCGCCTGCCCGTTCTTCCTTCGTTGGACGAGCGGAGGATCACAGGAGCAGCCCTGGTCGCCCGACGGCGACTGCCCGGTGCCGTTACGGTCGAATGGTCCGCCGCCGCGCCACGGCCGCGTCGGTCGGCCCGCGCCCGGACCACCGGCCCCCGCACAGCCGCGCACCGGACCCGGAAGGCCCTGACCCCGGCTCAGTAGTGGGTGCCGTAACCGTCGCCCTGCCCGCCGTAGGGGCTGCTGGTCACCGTGTGCGTGGGCTGCGGGCTGTGCGTCTCGTACCCGCCGCCGTTCCCGTCGGAGGCCAGCAGGCGGGGCAGGAGAAGGAGCAGCGCCAGCGCCCCGGCCAGCAGCAGCGCGACCACCGAGGCGGCGATCACCCACCGCAGCCCCGAGCCCTTCCGCGCCCGGGGCGCCGGGGGAGGCCAGGTCGCCTCGCCGTGCGGCGGCCGTCGCGCCATGGGGTAGCCCCCGGCCGGAGGCGGGGTGTGCGGCGGCAGCGGCGTCCGCGGCATCTGGGGCGGCGGGGTCGGGGCGCCGCCCCAGTCGGCCCGGCCCCCGGCGGGGCTGGTCCGGCCGCGTTCCCCGAACGACAGGTCCGACGGGTCCGTCGTCGTCCCTCCGGAGGAGCGCGTCGCGGCGTCGGACTGCCGCAGCTCCGCCAGCTTGCGCCCCTCCACCAGGACCTCCCGCGGGATCGCCTGGAGCTCGGCCGAGGGCGGCGCGGCGGCGGGCGGCTGCGGCGGCGTCAGGTCCTTGCCCAGCAGCCACAGCAGCACCTGCGCCGCGTCGGGCCGCCGTTTCGGGTCCTTGGCCAGGCACAGCGCGGCGATCTCCCGGAGGCGGCCGGTGAGGTCGCCGAGGTCGGGCTCGTCGTTGAGGATCCGGTTGATCACGGCGGGCAGCGAGTCCGCGCCGAACGGCGGGGCGCCGGTCGCCGTGAACACCACGGTCGCCGCCCAGGCGAACACGTCGATGGGCGGGGCCGCCGACTCGGCCCGCACCTGCTCGGGGGCCATGTACAGCGGGGTGCCGATCATCCGGGTGGTCTGGGTGGACACGTCCAGCGCCCGCGCGATCCCGAAGTCGATCACCCGTGCGCCGGACGGGCCGAGCAGCACGTTCTGGGGTTTGAGGTCGCGGTGCACGATGCCCCGCTGGTGGATCGCCACCAGCGCGGTCGCCATGCCGATCGCCACGCGCTGCAGCTCGCCGCCCGTCAGCGGGCCGTGCTCGGTGACCTGCCGGTACAGCGACGGGCCCGGCACGTACTCGCTGACGATGAACGGCCGCCCGTCCTGCATCCCCACGTCCAGGACCCGCGCGGTGCAGAAGTCGTCCACCTGCATCGCGACCTCGAACTCCCGCATGAACCGCATCCGCGCGGTCTCGCTCTCGGCCGCCTCCGCGCCGAGCAGCTTGACCGCCGCCTGCTCCCCGGCGTCCCCGCGCCGCCCCAGGTAGACGGTGCCCTGCCCGCCCTCTCCGAGCCTGCCGAGCAGGTGGTAGTCGCCCAGCCGGACCGGGTCGTCCCTGCGCAGTGCCGCCACTGCCATGCTCCGTGCCCCTGTTCCCGCCGGACGTCACGTTCCCCGTGGGCCGCCGTCGGCGAGGTGCCCGACGTTCCGAGCGGCCGGCCCGGCGCTCATACCCCTACGATGCGCGCCCCTCCGGGCGGGTTCGGTCCCGGGAAAAGGTCATCTTCCTGCGGGAACGCCGCGCGGCGTGCGGGGCGCCGCACGAGGGGGCGGATTCTGCCAAGGTGGAAGGGGCCCGCAGACGGGCGCCGGACGACGAAGGGGAGACCCGGCCATGGCCAAGCTGGACGACACCGCCCGTGCCGAGTTGCGTCAGGCGTTCGACGACTTCGACGCCGACTCCGACGGAACGGTCAGCTTCGACGAGATGCGGCGGGCGGTCGCCGCGCTCGGCATGAACGCGCCCGAGGACCTGCTGCGCGAGCTGTTCGCCGAGGCCGACACCGACGGCGACGGGCGGCTGGACTTCGAGGAGTACCTCGGCCTGTTCGGGGGGCTGCCCGCCTCCTGACCCCGCGAACGGGCGACGCCCCGCCCGGGGACCGGACGGGGCGTCGGGGGCGAGAGCGTCACTTGCGCAGGTCGAGACCGATCAGCACCGGGTCGTGGTCGCTGGAGCGGTACGCGTCGGGCGCGTACATCTCCGGCGGGTTGAACTCGGTGTTGTAGTCCATGATCGTCGGCTCGTCGCTGTTGACGTGCCAGATCGTCGCGCCGGTGACCCGCTTGGCCAGGCTCCTGGCCGCCAGCACGTGGTCCAGCTCGCCGGACTGGCCCTGGAACACGTAGCTGTAGCGCTGCTCCCGGCGGACGAACCGCTCGGTCTGGCTGGCCAGGCCCGCCGCCTTCAGGGTCTTGATCGGGTCCTCGGCGGAGTAGGCGTTCAGGTCGCCGAGCACGATCGGGTTGCGCAGCCCCCGGGCCAGGTCGGCGATGGCCTTGGCCTGGGTGACGCGGCGGGCGTTCCAGCAGCCCTGGCCGTCGCCCTGGTCGGCGTCCGGGCCGGTCGCGCCGCCGCAGCCCTTGGACTTGAAGTGGTTGACGACCATGGTGAACGGCACGCCGCCGCCCACCTTCTGGAACGTCTGCACCAGCGGCGGGCGCTCGAATACCGGGGCGTCGGAGGAGGAGGGCGCGCCGACCGGCCTCACCTTGGCGGGCTTGTAGATCATCGTGACGTGGATCTCGTCGGTGCCCGGCTTGGGGTGCTTCACCCAGGTGTAGGTGTCGGCGCCGACGGCGGCGTTCAGCCGGTCCACCAGGGCCTTGATCGCGGTGTCGCCGTTGTTCTCGACCTCCATGAGGCCGACGACGTCGGCGTTCAGGCCCTTGAGGGCGGAGACGAGCTTGGCGATCTGGCGTTCCTGCTCGGCCGTGGAGTTGGCGCCGCGCTTGTTGAGCGTGGTGAACCAGTTGAGGGTGTTGAAGCTGGCGACACGGACCTCGCCGCCGACCGGCCCCGGCTTCTTCGGGCGCGGGTTGGCGGGCGCGAAGCGCGGCGACCCCACCGGCTGCACGCGGTAGGCGTTGAACGCCTCCTGCATCACGCCGGTGAGCCCGGTGACCGTGTCGCCGGTGCGCGGCACGCGGCCCTTCCGGCTGAACGGCACCGGCTTGGGGTTCTGCACGGTGGAGCCGTCGTCCAGCAGCACGCGGCGGGCGTCGTTCCCCGCCTGGGTGTCGCCGTGGCCCTCGGTCGGCTGGAAGAGCCGCCCGCCCTGCGACACGGCGATCTCGCCGTACCGGCCGAGCCCGTAGGTCTCGGTGGCGGTGAGCTTCTGCGGGAAGCGCACCAGGACGCCCTCGTACCGCTCCAGGGTCGCGCCCTTGGCGAGCGGGAGCCGCACCTTGGCGGGGGCGACCTCGCCGGTCCCGCACACGTCGACGGCGGTGACCGGCGACAGCTCGGTCAGCTTGTTGAACTCGACCACCTTGCCGGTGACCAGCACGCGGTCACCGGGCTTGACGTCCTGCGTCGAGTAGACGAACAGGCCGTCGGAGGTCGCGGGGTCCGCGTCGGGGGTGGGGTCCTGGACGAAGAAGCCCTTGAGCTGGTTCGCCTGCTGGAAGTCCCCGGTGACGACGCCCTCGACGCGGACGGTCTGTCCGGCGAGCGGGGAGGCGTTGCCGTCGCCCTGGACCTGGGCGATCTGGTGGGTGGCGGGCACGGCGCAGGGGCCGGGCTCCGCCTGGGCCGCCCCGGTGCCGGTCGCGGTGACCAGACCGGCGGCCAGGACGGTCGTGAATGCTGCTGCTGTTCGGCGCATGCGCGCGAGCGTAGGGCCGCCGCACCCCCCGAGGATGGCGTAATCGTGAAGACTCCACCAATTTGTAATTGATTGGGGTGATTGAGGGAGATATCGGGCTTCCGGTCAGGGGGCGATCGCCCGTACGGCCATCGCCGTGACCGTGTCGGCGTAGGCGTGGGTCAACGGGCCGGTGCGCAGCATCCAGCGGTAGAACAGCGGCGCGTAGAACATCTCGACCGCCGCCGGCAGGTCGACGCCGGGGGCGGCCTGACCGGCGCGCTGGGCGGCGCGCAGCCGTTCCGCGGTCGCCTCCAGCTGCGGGCCGAGGAGGCGCTCCAGCATGTCGGCGGCCAGGCGCGGATCGTTGTTGACCTCGTTGCCGAGGGCGCGGGTCATGCGGTCCAGCACCGGGTCGTTGAACTCGTCGACGATCGCGCGCAGCACCGTCCGCATGTCGGCGGCCAGATCCCCGGTGTCGGGCAGCGCCGGGCCCTCCTGCCGCGCCTCGTGCAGCAGCGCGTCGAACATCACCGCGCCCTTGGACGGCCACCAGCGGTAGATCGTCTGCTTGCCGACCCCGGCCCGCGCCGCGATCGCCTCGATCGTCAGCCTGGGATATCCGACCTCGAAGACCAGCTCGCGGGTGGCGGTGAGGATCGCGCGGCGGGACCGTTCGCTGCGCCGCCCCGGATCGGGCCCCCGGCCCGGGGCGTCACTGGAGGGTGATCGCGTCATGACCCGAACCTACCCCCAAACGAACCGAGACGTCTCGTCTTGACACGCGTCCGGCCGTGCGGCATGGTGGAGCACGCAGCGAGACGAACCGTCTCGTCTCATAGTGATCGGAGCAGACGCATGACCCGTCCCGCCCACATCGCCATGGTCAGCACCCCGTTCCCCGGGCACGTCAACCCGAGCCTGGAGATCATCCGGGAGCTGGCGGCCCGGGGCCACCGGGTCACCTACGCCAACGACGCCGTCTACGCCGACCGCATCGCCGCGACCGGGGCCGAGCCCGTCGTCTACCGCTCGACGCTTCCGCACGAGGGGACCGAGCACCCCTCCGACTGGCCCGAGGACCCCGCGGGCCAGATGGCCGTCTTCCTGGACGACTCGATCGCGATGCTCCCGCAGCTCACCGCCGTCTACGACGAGGACCGCCCCGACCTGGTGCTCTACGACATCACCGGCTACACCGGCCGCGTGCTCGCCGAGCGCTACGGGGTGCCCGCCGTCCAGCTCTCGCCGTCCGCCGTGGCCTGGGAGGGCTACGAGGAGGACATGGCCGAGTTCATGGAGTCGGTCCGCGCCACCCCGACCGGGGCCTCCTACTTCGAGCGCTTCGAACGGTGGCTGGCCGACAGCGGCGTCGCCGACACCGACCCCCAGCGCTTCTCCGGCCGCCCCGACCGCTGCCTGGCGCTGATCCCGCGCGCCATGCAGCCCAACGCCGACCGCGTCGACCCGGACCGCTACACGTTCGTCGGCCCCTGCCTGCCCCTCGACCTGGACGAGGGCTGGCAGCGCCCCGCCGACGGCTCCCGCGTCGCGCTGGTCTCCCTCGGCTCGACCTTCACCGACCAGCCCGACCTCTACCGGGAGTGCCTGCGGGCGTTCGGCGACCTGCCGGGCTGGCGCCTGGTCCTCCAGATCGGCAAGCACGTGGACGAGGCCGCCCTCGGCCCGATCCCCGGCAACGTCGAGGTCCACCGCTGGGTGCCGCAGAAGGCCATCCTGAAGGAGGCGGACCTGTTCGTCACCCACGCGGGCAGCGGCGGCGCGAACGAGGGCCTCTACTACGGCGTCCCGATGATCGCCGTGCCCCAGGCGGTGGACCAGTTCATGAACGCCGACCGCCTCGTCGAGCTCGGCGTCGCCCGCCGCCTGGACACCGCCGAGGCGACCGCCCCGGCCCTCCGCGAGGCCCTGGACCACCTGACCACGTCCCCCGACGTCGCCACGGCCCTGAAGAGGATCCGCACCGAGACCGCCGAAGAGGGAGGCACCCGCCGAGCCACCGACCTGATCGAGACGTACCTCTCCTAGACGGTGCCGTCAAAGCCCGCTGCCACAGCAATCCGGGAGGCTCCGACGCCGAAGACCGCCCACCATCTGAGCCGCAGCGCACTCAAATACGCGGCTGCCCGACGCGCGGGAACGTTCACACCACCCCACAGAGACACCCGAATCGTCCGCTGCGGCCCTCGTCGACCACCACCGATGAGGCGGCGCCGCGCGACGCGTGAGCGGGGTGCCCCTTGCCGAACCGGCCGAGCGGAAGCCGAAGCGCTGGTCGCTGACGCTTCGCCAGGAGCTTGGCCCCGGCGCCTTTCCCTGATACGGCTGCGAGCCCCTGAGGTGCCGCCTACAGGGAACGGCTCGATCGTCATGGGGTGGCGCTGCACGACGCGTGAGCGGGGTGCTCCCCGCCAAATCGGCTGAGCGGGAGCCGAAGGGCTGGTTGCTGACGCTTCGCCAGGAGCTCGGCCCCGGCGCCTTTCTCGGATACGGCTGCGAGTCCCTGGTGCGCCGCCTACAGGGAACGGTTCGATCGCCGTGGGGCGGCGTCGCGCGACGCGTGAGCGGGATGCCTCCCGCTGTACCGGCTGAGCGGGAGCCGAAGGGCTGGTTGCTGACGTTTCGCCAGGAGTTCCGCCCCGAGGCATTGCCCGGATATGGCTGCGAGCCCCTGAGGTGCCGCCTACAGGGAACGGCGAACGGCTCGATCGCCGGTTAACGCTCTGACGCGCGTCATCGGAGGTCGGAGGGGGTGTTGATCAGGGGGAGCCGGGCCAGGCGGGCCCGTTCTCGCATCGCGGTCTCGGCGCGGCGGTGGGCGCCCAGCCTCGTGTTCTGGACGCTGTCGCGCAGCTTGAGGATCGCGTCCAGCAGCATCTCCGGCCGCGGCGGGCAGCCGGGCAGGTAGACGTCCACCGGGACGATGTGGTCGACGCCCTGCACGACGGCGTAGTTGTTGAACATGCCGCCCGAGGAGGCGCACACGCCCATCGCGATGACCCACTTGGGCTCGGCCATCTGGTCGTACAGCCGCCGTAGCACCGGGGCCATCTTCTGGCTCACCCGCCCGGCCACGACCATGAGGTCGGCCTGGCGGGGCGTGGCTGAGGCGCGCTCCATCCCCCACCGGGAGAAGTCGTGCCGCGGATCGCCGACGGCCATCAGCTCCATGCCGCAGCAGGCCAGCCCGAACGTCATCGGCCACATCGACGACCTGCGCGCCCAGCCGGCCATCGCCTCGACGGTCGTGAGCAGGAAGTCCCCGGGAAGGTGCTCTTCGAGTCCCATAGTCCTTCCAGGCTGGCCGCGTGGCGTGACGCGATCAACGACGGATCCCGCCACGGTCGTTAAGCCCGGCGTCACAATGGGCGCATGGAGATGCGCGAGATCGAGGCGTTCCTGGAGGTGGCCCGGGAGCTGCACTTCGGCCGCGCGGCCGCGCGGCTGGGCGTGTCCGCCCCTCGCGTGAGCCAGGCGGTGCGCGCGCTGGAACGCCGGGTCGGCGCCCCGCTGTTCGAGCGGACCAGCCGGCGGGTCCGGCTGACGCCGCTGGGCGAACGGCTGCGCGCCGAGCTCCAGCCCGCGTACCGGCGGATGGAACGGGCGCTGGAGGAGGCGCGGAGCGGCGCGGGCACCGAGGTGCTGCGCGTCGGCGTCGCGACCAGCCTGCCCGCCGCCGCGGTCGACGGGCCGATCCGGGCGTTCGAATGCGCCCGTCCCCGCTGCGCCGTGGTGCGTTCGGCGCACCCCAACACCGACCCGGCCCGGTGGGGGAACCGCTGGCCGGTGGACGTCTTCGTCGGCTGGCTGCCCGCCGATCCCGCGCGCGTCGAGGCCATGGGCTTCAACGTCGGCCCGGCGTGGTTCCACCGGGAGCGGGCGGCGCTGGTGGCGGCCGGGCACCCGCTGGGGCGGCGCGCCGGCGTCGACGTCGAGGAACTGGCCGGCCAGGACATCTTGTACCCGAGCGGCATGCCGCAGCGGCTCGCCGACCTGTGGACGCCCCCGGCCACCCCCGGCGGGACCCCGCTGCGCCGGGTGCCCCGGCACAGGTCCGCCTCGCTTGAAGAGGCGGTCGTCCTGGTCGCCGCGGGAGACGTGATCCACCTGACGGTCACCTCGGTGAGTCCGGACGACCCCCGCGTGGTCACCGTGCCGGTGTCCGGCCTGCCCCCGATGGTCTGCGCCCCGGTCTGGTCCGCCGACACGGGCGGCGCGGTGCTCGACGACTTCGCCCGGATCACCGCGGGGAGCGGGTGAGGCCAGGTCATCGCGGGCATGTTCTGGCGCCCGGCGTGGATGGGTGCGCCGTGAATGGTTACGTACAGGATGTGACGAGGGACGCGGGAAGGCTGGTCATAGGCCGTTACCGCCTGCTGGAAGTGCTGGGCGAGGGCGGTATGGGCGCGGCCTGGCGCGCGATGGACGAGCGCATCGGGCGCGAGGTCGTCCTGAAGCAGGTCAAGCTCCCGTCCGGGATGGACGACGAGACGCGGGCGGCGATGGTCGCGCGGATGGACCGGGAGGGCCGGGCGGCGGGGATGCTCAAGCATCCGGGCATCATCACCGTCCACGACCAGTTCCACGACCGGGACGGCCTGCCCTGGATCGTGATGGAGCTGGTGAGGGGCCCCTCGCTGGACCGGATCGTCAAGGACGGCGGGCCGCTGCCGGAGGCCGAGGTCGCCCGGATCGGCGCCGGGATCTGCGAGGCGCTGGCCGCCGCGCACGCGGCCGGGATCGTGCACCGCGACATCAAGCCCGCCAACGTGCTGCTGGAAGGCGACCGGGTGGTGGTCACCGACTTCGGGGTCGCGGCGGTGACGGGCGAGGCCACCCTGACCCCGTACGGGGCGCTGCTGGGCACCCCCTCCTACATGGCCCCCGAGCAGATCAACGACCACCAGGCCACCCCGGCGTCCGACATGTGGTCCCTGGGCGCGACCCTCTACTACGCCGTCGAGGGCCGTCCCGCGTTCGCCGGTCACACGACCGCGGCGCTGCTGCTGGCGGTCAGCCGCAGCGCCCCCGCCCCCACGACCCGCGCCCAGGCGCTCAAGCCCGTCCTGCGCGACCTGATGCGCCGCGACCCCGCCCGGCGGCCCACCGCCGGCGCCGCCGCCGTCGCCCTGCGCCGGATCGCCGCGCGGCCCGCCGAGCCGACGAAGGTCCTGCACCGGCCCTCCCGCGCCTCCCGCGCCTCCCGCGGCACCCGCCTGAAGATCCTCGCGGCCGTCGTCGCGGTCGCGGCGCTCATCGCCGTCCCCGCCGCCTACCTGCTCACCCGGCCGCCCGACCACCCCCGCTGGAACCGCACGCCCGTCGCCGCCGGCCAGTTCCCCACCGGCGACCTCGGCAGCGTCAACGCGATGGCGTTCAGCCCCGACGGCAGGACCCTGGCCGTCTGCGGCGGGGAGGACAAGGCGGTGCGGCTGTGGGACGTCGCCCGACGCGCCCCGGCCGGTCGGCCTCTCACCGGTCACACCGACGCCGTCTTCTCGGTGGCGTTCAGCCCCGACGGCAAGGCTCTGGCCAGCGGCGGCGCCGACGGGACGGTACGGCTGTGGAACGCCGCCCAGCGCACCGCGACCGGTCAGCCCCTCGCCACCGGACGGGTCCGGTCGGTGGCCTTCAGTCCCGACGGCAGGACCCTGGCCACCGGCGGCGAGGACAGGACGGCACGCCTGTGGGACGCCGCCTCGCGGGCCCCGATCGGCCAGGCTCTCGCCGGTCACACCGGCTGGGTCTGGTCGGTGGCGTTCAGCCCCGACGGCGAGACCCTGGCCACCGGCGGCGCCGACGACTCGGCGCGGCTGTGGGACGTCGCCTCGCGCAGCATGATCGGCAAGCCCCTCACCGGCCACACCGACACCGTCCTGTCGGTGGCGTTCAGCCCTGACGGGGAGACCCTGGCCACCGGCGGCGTCGACCAGACGGTGCGGCTGTGGGACGTGGCCTCACGCGCCCCGATCGGCCGGCCCCTCACCGGTCACACCGGCGAGGTCTGGTCGGTGGCGTTCACTCCCGACGGCAGGACCCTGGCCACCGGCGGCGAGGACAAGACGGTGCGCCTGTGGGACGTCGCCTCGCGCACCCCCGTCGGCCAGCCCCTGACCGGCCACATCGAGCCCGTCCTGTCGGTGGCGTTCAGCCCCGACGGCAGGATCCTGGCCACCGGCGGCGGCGACCGCACGGTACGCCTGTGGCGCCCATGACACCACCGGCTGAGCTGACCGCCGCCTGCGGCATCGGCCGGATCAGCCGGTCGCGGCCCGAAGGGCGGCCGGGTCCACGTCGGGGACGGCGAACCGAGGGTTGTGACCCGCGGCCACGACCCGCATGACGAACCCCGCCGCCTCCTCCAGCTGCCGCGAGCCGTCGAGCCCCCCGACCACGGCGGCCCGCCCGCCGAGATCCCGGACCAGCGCCGCGGCGCGATCGAGCGCGCCCGGCTCGTCCCCGCAGAGGGCCACGACCGGCGCCGTGTCCCGCGGCCCCTCGTACGGCCACGAGGCGCCCGCGAACAGATGGAGCGCCTTCACCACGTGCGCCCCCGCGGCCGTGCGGGCCACGAGTTCGGCCGCTGAGCCGGTCGCGGGCTTGAGCGCCCCGGTCGCGTGGTCGACCGGGTTGGTGCAGTCGAGCACGGTCCTGCCGGCCAGCGCCCCCCGGGGGCCGCCGACGAGGGACAGCCCCGTCTCCAGGCCCTCCCAGGGGAGCGCCACCACGACCACGTCGGCCCGAGCCGCGAAGTCGGCGGGGGCCACCGCTCTGGCGGCATGGCCGATCCGGTCGGCGGCCTCGTCGGCGCGCGGCCCGTTCCGCCCCGTCACCGACAGCGGGTGGCCGGCCGCGGCCCAGACCCGGCCCAGCGTCACGGCCAGGTCGCCGGTGCCCAGGATCCCCACGTTCACAACGATCTCCTTCGTTCGGAAGCGATGCCCTCGGAACGCTACGAACGCGGCTCCTACCGATCGGTAGGAGGCCGGTGTGACACTGGAACCCGTGATCGAGGAGAACTGCCCGACGTTCGTGTCCGACTGCCATGTGCGCGCGGCGGTCGAGCTCATCCACCACACCTGGGATCCCGTCGTGCTCTCCGCCCTGCGCCCGGGACCGACGCGACGCAACGAACTCCTGCCGCGCATCGCGGGGATCAGCGACAAGGTGCTGACCCAGGCGCTCCGGCGTCTGCGATCGCGCGGGCTCGTCACCAGGGTCCGCGACGCCGAAGGGGCGCCTGCCCGCGGGGCCGCGGTCTACCGGCTCACACCGCTCGGCGAGTCCTTCGCGAACGGGCCACTGGCCCAGCTCGCGCGGTGGGCCGCCGACCACCAGGCCGAGCTCGTGGAGCCGCCGACGACGTCATGACCCATAACGGGCGGATGGGCGAAACGGGAGTGTCGGGAGGCGCGATAACCCCGCGTGGGTGTTGAGTCTCCGGTGGGATCGGGGTTCGCGCGGACCCGGGACATCGTGGTGGTGGCGGCGCTGCTGGCCGTCCTGGCGGTGGGGCTGCTCGTCGTGCTGGTGCAGGTGTGGCCTCCGCCGCTGCCCGCGTCGGCCGCCGCCCAGCCCGAACGCGTCCCCGCCGTCCGCGTGGACCTGTTCGGGTGGACGGCGCGGGTCTCGCGGGAGGCCAGCCTGTTCGTCGTCGTGCTCGCCGCCGGGGCGGTCGGCGCGACCGTGCACGCGATGCGGTCGCTGTTCTGGTACGTCGGCAACCGGTCGCTGCGCCGTAGCTGGCTGATGATGTACCTGTTCCTGCCGTTCACCGGCGCGCTGCTGGCGCTGGTCGTGTACCTGGTGCTGCGCGGCGGGCTGACCTCCCCGACCGGCGGCTCCACCGACGTCAACCCCTACGGGATGGCCGCGATCGCCGCGCTGGTCGGGCTGTTCTCGCGGGAGACCTCCGAGAAGCTGCGGGCGGTGTTCGCGACGCTGCTGGCCCCCGCGCAGGCCGGACGCGACCAGGCGCTGCCGCCGCAGGTCCACTCGGTCGAGCCCGCCTCCGGCCCGGTCGGGACCGAGGTGCTGGTCCGGGGGAGCGGGCTGCGGTCGGCGACGGCGGTGCGGTTCGGCGGGGCCGACGCCCCGGCCGCCGAGGTCACCGACGACAGTGTGCGGGCGACCGTCCCGGCGGGCGCGACCAGCGGGCGGCCGACCGTGCTGACGCCCGCCGGGTCGGCGACCGGCCCCGCCGACTTCACCGTGGAGTGAGCCGGTCAGGACCAGTGCGGGAACCACGCCTCGTGGGCGGCGCCGGGCAGCACGCGCGGCAGCTCGCCCTCGTCGGTCACCGCGACCTCGTCGGCGGACTTGGCCCGCCCGAACTGGAGGGAGGCGCCGTGGCGGTCGCGGCCCGCGTCCTCGGGGCCGACGACCAGGCAGGTGTAGCGCGGCTCGTCCAGCTCCTCGGCCGGGATCGCGTTGCCGACCGCCAGGCTGTTGGCGACCACCGACCAGCTCCCCAGCACGTTCACCTGGCGTTCGGCGGCCTGCTGCTCCCAGCGGAACCGCAGGATCGGCTTGGAGAAGATCGGAACGAGCAGGTGCGACACCCCGCAGGCCGCGAACTCCGGCTCCCACCCGGTCGACCGGGTCAGGTCCTCGCAGATCAGGACGGCCAGCCGGCCCAGTGAGCAGTCCAGCAGCCCGATCCGGTCGCCGTGCGCGATGTACTCGTCGACCGCGCCCGCGACCGGCCGGTCCGACAGCCGCCACATCCGGAGCTGCCGGGCGTCCAGCGTGAAGCCCGACAGCTTGTCCTGCGTCAGCAGCTCCTCGCCGGTCCAGCGGTCGATCAGCACGGCGCGGTTGGCGGGCGGGTCGCCGCCGCCGACCGGGCCGCTGCCCAGCAGGATCAGCCGCAGCGGGTGGCGGCTCCGGTCCCGTCCGGCGGTGCGGAACGCCGCCTCCTTCCACCGCTCCACGATCCCGTCGGTCAGCGTGGCCTCGGGCATGACCGCGATCTGCGCGCCCGCCTCGTCCAGCCGCCGCAGCACCGTCTCGATCCGGCCGCCGGAGACCGCGTGCTCGACCGGGCCCAGCCGGTAGACGTCGAGGCGGTGGTGGCGCTCGACGCGGAAGTCCACCTCGTCGCGGGTCTCCAGCATCGGGGCGCAGCCGACGGCGACGGGCTCCTCCCGGGGGAAGTGCGGGTCGTTCACCGCCGGGAGGACGCGGTGGTCGAGCGCGTCCCACCGTCCGGCGGGCACCCGCTGGACGCCGAAGAAGTCGGCCTTGGAACGCCGCCCCAGCGGACGTCCCGGAAACGCGCACCGGGGCAGCAGCGCCCCGGGGACCCCGTCGGTGTTGAACCGCCCCTCGGTCAGGTAGCGGGTGAGCGTGCCGACCAAGGCGGGCGCGTTGTGGTAGGGGCCGAACGGGTTCACATGCGCGAGCGCCTGGTCCAGCGCGAGCAGGACGGTGAACCGCCCGCGGTACCCGTCCTCCGCGATGAGCGCGCGGACGGTCCCGGCGTCGGGCTCGCCGTCCTCCAGCACCTGTTCCGACAGTTCGAGCGCGCGTCGCCGTACCTCGTCGTCGGCGTACCACTCGGTGGCCGTCCACTGCCGGAAGAGCTCGTCGGGGAGGTCGTCGTACAGCAGCACGAACAGGTCGGCGGGTTCGGCCGGGTAGACAGCCGAAGCCGTCCGGTCCGTCATGGGCGCCCTCCGGGGGGAGCGGGGCGGTCAGGGGCGGGTCGCCCGATGCTAACCGCCGGGCGTCAGGGTCATCAGTGACATGCGATACACATCGTACGAAGAAAGTTTGCGAGTGTGACCAAAGCGTTGCCGACCTGCGTTTTCGTGACCGGGGAAAGCGCTCGACCCATCACTTGACATTCACTTGGCATCGGCGCATGCTGGAGGGGTCCGCGCACTCGACGACCGTGAGGTGACCCGTGACCGGACGCACAGAGACGCCGCCCGCCGGACATGACCGCGCGAGCGAGGCGCGCCGTCTGATCGACTCCATGGAGCACGCCAAGAGCATCGGCGAGGGCCACTTCAGCGCCCTCGGCATGCTCATCAACGACGCGTCGCTGTGCGCGGACGAGGCCGCGCTGGTGGCGGTGCAGGACGGACTCCAGTGGCTGCACCGCGCCCACTACCTGGACAAGGCCAACCTGGACCCCGACCAGCGCGAGGAACGCGGCCGCATCCTCGGCCTCATCGACGTCGCGCACTGGGCGCTGCGCCGCCTGCCCTCGGGCCTCCAGCTCGGCCTGCAGCCCGGCGGCCACGCCGCGCGCTTCCTGCAGAGCGTGGCGAGCCACCCCGGCATGAACAACCAGCAGCTCGCCGACGCCCTCGGCACCGACGCCACCGAGGTCAGCCGTGTCGGCCGCAAGCTGCTGTCGGCGGGCGTGGTCTGGCGGCGCAAGGAGTGGCGGCACAACGCCTGGGACATCACCCCGCGCGGCCGCGAGTACCTGGAACGCGCGGGCCTGCTCACCGAGGCCCCGCACCACGAGGGCTCCCCGGACACCCCGCCGCCGCCCCCGACCCGCCGCCCCGACCTCGCCTGACCCCCCTTGCCCCGGCCGCGCCCGCCGGGCGCGGCCGGGACCGGTCACAGGAGCTCGACCAGCCGGGCCAGGCCGTCGGACCCGTGACCGGCGGCCACCGCCCGCTCGACCAGCTCCCGGAACGGCTCCATCAACCGCGTGTCCACCCCCTGGTCACGCCCGGCCGCGAACAGGCCCGGCAGGCCCGCCCGCGTGGTGTCGATGCTGGACACGGTGGTCGCGTACGCTCCCGCGTCGATCTGCTCGGCCTGCTGCCGCAGGCTCGGCAGCATCGCCGCCAGCAGCTCGGTGACCATCGGGGCGAACGCGCCCGCCGCGACCTTCTCCGACCGCACGAGCGCGACCGCCTGGTAGAACCCGGCGTACATCCCGAACATGGCGCTGAGCAGGGCCAGGTCGTACAGCGCGGCCATCCCGGGGTCCTCGCCCAGATGGCGCGCGGTGCCGAGCGCCCCGAGCGTCCCCTCGTGCGTCCGGAACGCCTCCGCCGGGCCGCTGTAGAGGACCAGCGCCTCGGGCCGTCCGACCATCGGCGGGACCGCCATGATCCCGCCGTCCAGGTACGCCGCGCCGTACCCGGCGACCTCCCCGGACAGGGCGCGGGCCTGCGCCGGGGCGCCGTTGGTGAGGTTGACGACCGTCCGGCCGGGCAGGACGTCGCGCGCCTCGTCCAGCACCGAGGCCGCGTTGTCGTACACCGACAGGCACACGACCGTCAGCGGCGAGGCCGCCACCGCCTCGCCGATCCCGGCGGCGCGGGTCGCACCGGGCGGGGTGGGCCGGGAGGCCGACCGGTTCCACACCGTCGTCGGGTGACCGGCGCGCACGAACGCCCCGGCCAGCGCCGTGCCCATCAGGCCGAGTCCGAGCACGGTCACGGGAGTCCTCGTCATGGGTTCCGCCTTTCACGTTGGTGACGGGACGACTGTGGGGCAGGGGGGTTCGGGTCGGGTTCGGCCGGGGTTCGGGCATACGGTTGGATCATGCGTTTCGGGGTGCTCGGCCCGCTGGAGGTGCGGACCGACGGGGGTGAACCGGTCCGGGTGCCCGATCTGAAGGTGCGGACGCTGCTGGCCTGCCTGCTGGCGCACCGGGGCGAGACCGTCGCGGCGGACCGCCTGGTCGATTGGCTGTGGGGCGCGGAGCCGCCCGCCGACCCGAGGGCGACGCTGCGGGCGCGCGTGTCGCAACTGCGGCGGACGCTGGAGGACGCCGAACCCGGCGCCCGCGCCCTCGTCGAGACGCGCCCGCCCGGCTACCGGCTCGCCGTCCCGCCGCACGCCGTGGACGCGGGCCGCTTCGAGGAGGCCGTGGCACGCGGGGAGGCCGACGCGCTCGCGCTGTGGCGGGGCGCGGCGTTCGCGGACTTCGCCGAGGCCCCGTTCGCCCTGCCGGAGATCGCCCGGCTGACGGAGCTGCGGCTGACGGCGGTCGAGGAGGGGGCCGGGACGCGGACGGCGGGCGAGCTGGCCGCGCTGGTCGCCCGGCACCCCCTGCGGGAACGGCTGCGCGCCGCGCACCTGCGCGCCCTGTACCGCGAGGGGCGGCAGGGCGAGGCGGTGCGCGCCTACCTGGACCTGCGCGACCTGCTGCGCGAGGAGCTGGGCATGGATCCCGACCCCCGCACCACCGCGCTGTACGAGGCGATCCTCCGGCGGGACCCGTCCCTGGACGCGCCGCGCGGGAACCTGCCCGCCCCCGTCACGGACCTGGTGGGCCGGGACGCCGCCCTCGCCGAGGTGCGCGCGGAACTGCGCGCGCACCGGCTGGTCACGCTGACCGGCCCTGGCGGGGTCGGCAAGACCCGGCTGGCGGTCGAGGCGGCGCGCGGCGCGGAGCACCCCGACGGCGTCTGGCTGGTGGAGGCCGTCGACGCCGGGACCGGTGTCGCCGAACGGGTCGCCGAGACCGCCGGCCTGCGCGACGTGGCGGGCGGCCCCGCCGACCCGGTGGCGCGGCTGGCGGGGGCGCTGCGCGACCGCCGGATGCTGCTGGTCCTCGACGGCTGCGAACGGCGGGCCGAGGAGGTCGCCGCCACGGCCGCGGCCCTGCTGCGCGGCGCGCCCGGCCTACGGCTGCTGGTCACCTCCCGCGAGCCGCTGGGCGTCTCGGGGGAACGCGTGTGGAGCGTTCCGCCGCTGGCCGAGGCGGACGCGGTCGCGCTGTTCGCGGCGCGGGCTCCCGGTCCCGTCACCGACGGCGCCGCCGTCGCCGCGGTCTGCCGGAGGCTGGACGGGCTGCCGCTGGCCGTGGAGCTGGCCGCCGCCCGCGTGCGGTCCATGGACGTGCGCGAGCTGGCCGACCGGCTGGACGACCGGTTCCGGCTGCTGACGGGCGGCCCCCGGGACGCGCCCGCCCGCCAGCGCACCCTGCGCGCGGTGATCGACTGGAGCTGGGAACCGCTGCCCGGACCCGAACGCGCCGTGCTGCGGCGGCTGGCGGTCTTCGCCGACGCCTGCCCCCTGGCCGCCGCCGAGGCGGTGTGCGCGGACACGCCCGGACAGGACGTGCTCGACCCGCTGGCGCGCCTGGTGGACCGGTCGCTGGTCGTGCACACGGCGGGCCGGTACCGGCTGCTGGAGTCGGTCGCCGCCTACGCGCTGGAACGCCTGCGCGAGGCGGGCGAGGAGGACGCGACCCGCGCCCGGCACCGCCGCCACCACCTGGACCTGGCCGAACGCGCCGCCCTGCGCGGCCCCGGCCAGCGCCGGTGGCTGGACCGCCTGGACACCGCCGACCCGCGCGCCGCCCTGGACGACGCCGTGCGGTCCGGCGACGCGGACACGGCGCTGCGCCTCGCCGACGCCCTGGCCTGGTACTGGTTCCTGCGCGGGCGCGTCGGGGAGGCCCGCCGCGCGCTGGAGGCGGCGGCGGGCGTCGCGGGCCCGGTGACGCCCGGCGTCCGCGCGCGGGTCGGGGTGTGGCGGGCCGGTTTCGCGTTCCTGGACGGCGACGGGGCCGACCGCGCCGCACGCACCCGCGCCGCGCTCGGGGGGATCGACGACCCGCGCGACCTGGCGTGGGGACGGTGGTTCCTGGCCTTCGCCCGCGCCGGGTTCGGTGACCTGCGGGACGTCGCGGACCTGGCGGACCGTGCCCTGGCGGCGTTCCGGGAGCACGGCGACGCCTGGGGCACGGCCGCCGCCCTGTACTCGCGGGCCGCGTGCGCGCTGGCCTCCGGCGACCTGGCCACGGCCGGACGCGACGCCGCCGAGAGCCTGGCGCTGTTCGACGCCGAGGGCGACCGCTGGGGTCGGATGCAGGCCGCCGAGCGGCTCGGCGTGCTGGCCGAGATCCGCGGCGACCACGCCCGCGCCGCGCGCCTGCACGAGGAGGGCCTCGCCCTGGCCGAGAACCTGGGCCTGCGCTCCGAGGTGTCCTACCGGCTGTCGCGGCTCGGCCGGATCGCGTCGCTGACCGGCGACCATGACCGGGCCGACGAGCTGCACCGCCGCGCCGCCCGGCTGGCCGCCGCGGAGGGGAACCGGCGGATGGAGCACTTCGCCGAGATCGGCCTCGCCCTCGCCGCCCGCAGGCGCGGCGACCTCGACGCCGCCGAGGCGCTGCTGCGCCGCTGGCTGGGCTGGGTCCGGCGGGTCGACGGCGCGCCGGGGCTCGCGCTCGTGCTGGCCGAGCTGGGCTTCGTCGCCGAGCTGCGCGGCGACGCCGAGCAGGCCCGCCGCCTGCACGGCGAGGGACTCGCGGCGGCGCGGGCCAGCGGGAACCCGCGCGCCGTGGCGCTGGCCCTGGAGGGGCTCGCGGGAGCCGAGGCGCTGGCCGGACGACCCGGGCACGCGGCCCGGCTGCTGGCGGAGGCGGCC